>NZ_JAYMRY010000023.1:0-126372 GCF_038900695.1 Paraburkholderia sp. JHI2823
GCCTTTCCTGCTTGAATCTTCCTTGCCGTGCGGCGCGGGTTTGGCGCACCTCAACGCGCGAGGCCGAGCCCCTGGAGTACCGCGCTGCCTTCGCTCGTTAGACGGATGCGCGTCGCGCCGGCGTCGTCCCGCACCTGCTCGACGAGTCCCGCTTCCTGAAGGATGGGAATCTCGGGTTTGGCGCGCGCATCGATCGGCGCGTGCAGCAGCAACAGGAGCGTCGCCAGCTCATGGTGGCTCAACAGGCGGCGCAGCAGGGTGCGGCGCGCGGGTTTCGCGGCGGCCGCAGCGGTGCTCGTCGCGGTGCTCGTGGCGGCGCTGGCCGGCGGGTTCTGCGGGTCTTGCTGGTTCACGGGACCTCCTGCGGCGTTCGTTTTCTGCTGGGTGGAGCGATGATGCGGACGAAGACTTAAGCGATTCTTAAAGCGGCCGGCGAAAATGTGTCACCGCGCTACAGCGCGTAACGCCGCGTAAGAGGATGTAATCGAACGCGGAAAGCGGCGGAAAAGCGGGGGCGAAAGGCGGAAAAAACGGGGCGCCGCGGAGTAGAAATTGGAAACTGACGCCCGCGACGGCGGCGAAAGCGAACCGTCAGGGCATCAAGGCGCGCAAGTCTTGCTCGCGCCCTCGATCCACAGGTTGGAGACGTGGCGCTTGCCGGCGTAATAGCGGTAGGTCGTGGCGCCATTGTCGCTGCGGATCTTGATGACGTTCGAGTCGCCGAACTCGAGCATCTGGCCTTGCGGCAGCGGCGACGTGGTGAAGCTTGCGCCGTGACGAGACGCTTCAACCGTCAGGCACGCGATCACGTCCTGGACTGACCGGTTAGTTGTGGAATCGATGACGGGCTGGCCAGCATCGGGATTGCTCTGAAACCATGCGCACGCGCCGAGCGTGAGCGAGAGGGCAAGGGGCACGGCGAGCTTCTTCATATTTCTCACTATCGACGAAACAGCCAATCATTATATCGGCCGCATCGGCCATCAAACCGCGAGGATGAAAAATGCCGCAAAACTGTCACGCACTGGGCATGCCTGTTGCGGCAGTGCGACGCGCGGGCGTAGCGCTAAATAGTGGCACGCAAGAACGTACGGAGCGAGATAGACTATCTGAAGGGTGCCGTCTGCAAATCTGACGTTGACGTCAGGAGAATACGTATGAATCGCCCATCGGTACGCTTTCCCGTTCGCGCCGCAGGCGCCGGCTCATTTTTCCGGTGGGTCAAGTGGGGATTCGTCGTCGCGTTGCTGGCCGCCCTCGTCATCATCGCGCGCGTAGTCCAGATCGAAATCGAGACTTCGCGCCTGCAAGCACGCTATTTATCCGAACTCACGCGTGACATTGGCTTTACCGTGGAAAACGGACCGAGCCACAGCATCCGCTTTCCGACCACGAACGGGCCGTACGACGTGCGGCTCGGCTATGCGCAATTGCCTACTTTCGAAAATCGGCTCGCGCAACGCGGCTTTGCGATCGCCGCGCAGGCGCGCGATTCCGATCGCATGATCGCGGTCGCCGACCAGGGACTTTTCCTGCCCTTCGGGGAAAAGGATCAGGCCGGAATCGTGCTGCACGACGCATCCGGCGCGACGCTTTTCCATACGCGTTATCCGCAGCGCGTCTACGAGAATTTCGACGCCGTGCCGCCTGTCGTGCGCGATTCGCTGCTCTTCATCGAAGACAAATACCTGCTGGCCCAGGACCAGCCCAACCGAAACCCGGCCATCGACTGGGGACGGTTTAGCCGCGCGCTCGTCGATCAGGGCGCGCGGCTCGTGAACCGACATCAGCAGACGCCCGGCGGCAGCACGCTCGCCACGCAAATCGAGAAGTTCCGGCACTCGTCCGGCGGCCGCACCGCCACGCCGCCGGAGAAGCTGCGCCAGATCGCCTCGGCTTCGCTGCGCGCCTATCTCGATGGCCCGCAGACCATGCCCGCGCGCCAGCAGATTCTCGTGCACTACCTGAACTCGGTGCCGCTCGCCGCCAAGCCGGGCGTGGGCGAAGTCAACGGTCTCGGCGATGGGCTCGCCGCCTGGTACGGCCGCGACTTCCGCGAGGTCAATCGCATCCTGCGCGCGCCGCTTTCGCCCGAAGCGCTGGACGAACAGGGGCTGGCGTTCCGCCAGGTGCTCTCGCTCCTCATCGCGCAGCGGGCCCCTACGTATTTCCTGCAAAAGAACAATGACGCACTCTCGAAGCTCACCGACAGCTATCTGCGCCTGCTCGGCGCTGGCGGCGTGATCACGCCGGCACTGCGCGACGCCGCGCTCGCCACGCAGCTCACGCTCGACCGCTCCAAGCCGTCGCAGCGCGCGCCGGTTTCCTTCGTCGAGCGCAAGGCCGTGCTGACGCTGCGCACCCAGTTGATGCAGGCACTGGGGCTGAAGACGCTCTACGACCTCGACCGCCTCGATCTCACCGCCACGGCCACGCTGGTCGACAGCGTGCAGCAGGCCGTCA
This sequence comes from Paraburkholderia sp. JHI2823, assembly GCF_038900695.1. Lineage (NCBI taxonomy): Bacteria > Pseudomonadati > Pseudomonadota > Betaproteobacteria > Burkholderiales > Burkholderiaceae > Paraburkholderia > Paraburkholderia sp. JHI2823. The sequence continues at coordinate 2,464 of NZ_JAYMRY010000023.1, forward strand.
GCGAACGTCTCGCCGATGCCGCGACGAAAGACGGTGCGCGCCAGGCGGGACTCGTCGGCTTCGAGATGCTGCGTCCGTCCGACGATCCTTCGAAGATCGCGTATAGCTTCACGCTGTTCGAGCGCAGCCACGGCGAGAACCTCGTTCGCGTGCAAACCGACAGCGTGAACCAGCCGTTCGACATCAATTCGGGGGCCCGCCTGAACCTGGGGTCGACTGCCAAGCTGCGTACGCTCGTGACCTATCTGCAGATCGTGAGCGCGCTGCACGACCGGTACGCGGCCGACGATGCGAAGTCGCTGCGCGCGATGCTGCCGCAGGTCGATCCGAGCGACGCGCTCACGCGCTGGGCGATCGACTATCTTTCGAAGACCTCCGACCGCTCGCTCCATTCGATGCTCGAGGCGGCCGTGGAGCGCAAATATTCGGCCAGCCCGGGCGAGACGTTCTACACGGGCGGCGGCGCGCAAAGCTTCAATAATTTCGAGTCGAGCGACAATTCGCAGATTCTCACGGTGCACCGCGCGTTCCAGCATTCGGTCAATCTCGTGTTCGTGCGGCTCATGCGCGATATCGTCCACTACGAGATGATCCAGACATCGGGGGCGCCCGCGCAATGGCTCGACGATCCGGCAGTGCGCAACCGCTTTCTCACGCAGTTCGCGGACGGCGAAAGCCAGGTCTACATGAAGCGCTTCTACACGCGCTACGCGGGCCAGAGCAACGACGAAGCGCTCGCGCTCCTGGTCCAGCGTACGCGCAAGGGCCCGGCGCGCATTGCCACCGTGCTGCGCAGCGTGAACCCCACTGGCTCGCAGGCCTGGTTCAACGCACAGATGCGCGCGCAACTCAAGCATACGAAGTTCGAGTGGCTCGACGACGAAGACCTCGCGCGCTACTACGAGAAGTACGCGATCGACAAATTCAACCTCAACGATCGCGGCTATATCGCGGGCATTCATCCGTTGGAGCTTTGGCTGCTGAATTACTTGCGCACGCACCCTGATGCGACGCTTGCCCAGGTTCAGCAAGAGAGCCGCGACACGCGCCTCTACACCTACAAGTGGCTCTTCAAGACGAAGTATTACGGCACGCAGAACCGGCGCATCCGCCGCATGATCGAGCTGCGCGCGTATGACGCGATCGGCAGGTCATGGCGCTCGCTCGGCTATCCGTTCGAAAGCATCACGCCTTCGTTTGGCGCGGCGATCGGCGCATCGGGCGACCGGCCCGCCGCGCTCGCGCAGCTCATCGGGCTCATCGCCAGCAACGGCCAAAAGCTGCCGACGCACAGCTTCGAATCGCTCGACTTCGCGCGCGGCACGCCCTACGAGACGCACTTCGTCCACGCGTCCACGGCGCCGCAGCCATTGGTCTCGCCGGAGATCTCGACAGTGGTGCGCGAGCTGCTGACTTCGGTGGTGGAGGGCGGCACGGCCAAGCGCCTCGCCGAGGGCATGACGCTCCCGGATGGCAAGACGCTGCCCGTCTACGGCAAGACCGGCACCGGCGATCAGCGCTTCAACGTCTATGCCCGGGGTGCGCGTTTGATCGAATCGCGCAAGGTGAACCGGAGCGCGACCTTCGTGTTCGTGATCGGCAATCGCTTCTACGGCACGCTCACCGCATGGGTGCATGAGCCGTATGCGGCGCGCTATACGTTCACGAGCGCGTTGTCCGTGCAACTGCTCAAGTCGCTCGCGCCGGTGTTGCAGCCGCTGCTCGAAGCCAGGTCCGGAGCGGACGGCGATGCGAAGCCTGATCCCGTGCACGCGGCGCAGCAGATGACGCTCATCGATCCGCAAACGGGTGAAACTCGCCGCGTGGTGTGGAACGGTAGTACGCTCGAATTGAACGAGGCTCGCTGAGCAAAATAATCGGGAATGCAAAGAAAAACGCGCGCTCGCCAAAAGGCGAAGCGCGCGTTAGCTTTTTCTGCCCTTCAGTATGCGTTGGGCGGAGGCGGCGATCCAGGGGGCGGCGGCGGCAGGTAGTGCTGCTGCGGCGCTGTCTGGAACTGCTGCTGCGGCGCCTGGAACTGCTGGGGTTGCGACATTGTCATGTTGCCCGGTGCCGGAATGCGGTTGCCCATTGCGTACATGCACTGCAGATAGGCGTAGTCGTAACGGCGCTGCACTTCCCACGCGGAGCCCTGTGAGCTGCCCATGCCTACCGCGCTACCCGTGAGCAGGCCCGCGCCTGCGCCAATGGCCGCGCCATGGCTGCCGCCGAACGCGGCGCCCGCGGCTGCGCCGAGGGCCGTGCCGAGCACGGCGCTGCCCACGCCGGCGCCGGTCGCCGCCTGGTTCGATGTGACGCCGCCCACCTGCTGGAAGGCGAACTGGCGGCAGTTGGCGTCGTCGGCGCGGAACTGGTCGAAGGTCTTGCCGGTGCCCGGCAGCGCCATGACGCTCGGCCCCGTGGGGGTCACGGCGCATGCACTCAGCAGCCCCGCGGTCGCGAGTAGCGAGAAATAGGTGTATTTCATGTGCGGCTCGATTTGATCAAGGTGTCAGTTCGAAGGCGCCGGCTGGGCCGGAACCGCGCGCCAGCCCGACGAGCATTCCTTTACATACGGATAGTAGGTTTTCGAGTCGTCGCAGTAATACCAGGTGTCGCTGTTTGGCTGCTGGGCCTCCATCTCGTTGCCGGGCCCCTGCGGATTCGTTGTTGGCGCGCCGGCTTGCGGCTGAGCCTGCTCGATGTAATCGGGCCCTTCGAACGGACCCGGTGCGACGACGACGGGCGCCGGGCCGTAATAGTAGGGCGCGGGCGCAACTGGGTAGTAATACGGCACGCTGCCGCCGATGAACACGCCGACGTGCCCTGCATGCGCGACGCCACCCACGCCGAGGAGCGCGACCACGGCGACCCCGAGTAACACTTTAGACCTGCTCACACACGATCTCCAGAAATGAGCGTGCTGGGGCAACGGCGCACGCCAGCCTGTTATTGAACGCTAAGACATCGTTGCCGCCAATGCAATTACGCAGATCGCGCTGATTTTTCCAGTTGTTACAGGACCGCGCGGAGCTGCGCGGACGCGAAAAGCCGGCCGGCGTGCGTACCTGCGGCAACGGCTTGCTTTGGGATCGAACTGGGGCGCAAACGACGAAAAACCCCGCTTCATTGCCTGCCTGCGCCGGCGGTGCGCGCCGTAATAATTGGACATCGGCGGCAAGACTGGAGGTTGCGCCGTTCGAACCACAGGGCGGCAGTTAGATTCGGATGTCTAATTATTAGGCGGCAGCGCGCGAAAAACACCGGTTCCTTGCCCATCGTCGATGGTTGACCTGGTCGTTATGACCGTAATGATCGATGACGCGGTTCCGCTCGAATTGCCGCAGGTCTTCACGCGCGGCGGAGCAAGCGGCGGACCGATCGCCCGCTCCGGCCGCTAGCGCGCCGAGCGTTCGCGCTCGAGCCGGCGCATCGCTTCGCCCACGTCCTGGCTGAACTGCGCGAGCGCCGCGAGTTCGAGGTTGGGCGGCTGCAGTGCCGACCACAGCGCGTCCACGAGGCGCTCCGCCGTGGCGTCGATGTCGGTGCGGCGGTTGGCGAGCGTCGCATCCCACAGCACGTGCTCCATCGGCCCGAACACCAGCGAACGCAGCAGGCGCAGCGGCAGGTCGTTGCGGATCTGCCCGCTTTCCTGGCCGCGCGCGAGCACGCGCATGAGCGGCGCGGTGTAGCGGCGCTGCATTTCCATGAGCGCTTCGCTCAGATCGTGGTGGCGCGTGCGGCCTTCCGAGAGCACCAGTTCGCAGATCCCGGTGCCGCTCTCCAGCATCAACTGCAGATGCATGCGCACGATGAAGGCGAACTGCTGGCGTACCGTGCCGTCGCGCGGCAAGCCGCCTTCGATTGCGGCGATGGATTCGTCATACCAGTCGCCGATCACCCGCGCGCACAACTCCCGCTTGCCGCGAAAGTAGCTGAACACCGTCGCCTCGGACACGCCAAGACGCTGGGCGATCTCGGCCGTGGTGGCGCGCGCGTATCCCTTTTCCGAGAACACTTCGCGCCCCGCCTGCAGGATCTCGCGCACGCGCTGCTGCGACTTGCGGCCCGCCGGCTGGCGGCGCGACGCGGGCAGGGCACTTTTCGGGGCGGTGGCTTGCATGTTGAGGGTTATTCAGTTTACGTCGGATTGAACTCGATTATCTGCGAAAGAACCAACGCCGGACAAGGAGATTTCATCCATGTGACAAGTTGAGCGTCACTCAGAAATACCTATTGACGTTAACGTAAATCTGGCGTGAAATGGGCGTCCATGGGGCGAAGCACGGCCCGGTTCGACGAAATCCTGGAGACAAACATGAGCAACGTACCTGGTTTGCAGTTCCCGCTCGGCGAAGAGGTCGAAATGCTGCGCGACAGCATCGCCAGCTTCGCGGCGAAGGAAATCGCGCCGCGCGCGGGCGAGATCGACCGCACCGACCAGTTCCCGATGGACCTGTGGCGCAAGTTCGGCGACCTGGGCGTGCTCGGCATGACGGTCTCGGAGGAGTACGGCGGCGCGAACATGGGCTACACGGCGCATATGGTCGCGATGGAGGAGATTTCGCGTGCTTCCGCCTCGGTGGGGCTCTCCTACGGCGCGCATTCGAACCTGTGCGTGAACCAGATCCACCGCAACGGCACCGAGGCGCAGAAGCGCAAGTACCTGCCGAAGCTCGTTTCCGGCGAGCACATCGGCGCGCTCGCCATGAGCGAGCCGAACGCAGGCTCCGATGTCGTGAGCATGAAGCTGCGCGCCGAGAAGAAGGGCGAGCGCTATGTGCTCAACGGCACGAAGATGTGGATCACCAACGGCCCTGACTGCGACACGCTGGTCGTGTACGCGAAGACCGATCCCGAAGCGGGCCCGCGCGGCATTACGGCGTTCATCGTCGAGAAGGGCATGAAGGGCTTTTCGGTTGCGCAGAAGCTCGACAAGCTCGGCATGCGCGGCTCGCATACGGGCGAGCTGGTGTTCCAGGATGTCGAGGTGCCCGAAGAGAACATCCTCGGCCAGCTCAACGGCGGCGTGAAGGTGCTGATGAGCGGGCTCGACTACGAGCGCGCCGTGCTGGCGGGCGGGCCCACCGGCATCATGGCCGCGGTCATGGACGCCGTCGTGCCGTATATCCACGACCGCAAGCAGTTCGGCCAGGCCATCGGCGAGTTCCAGCTCATTCAGGGCAAGGTGGCCGACCTCTACACGACCTTCCAGGCGTGCCGCGCGTATCTCTACGCTGTGGGCCGCCAGCTCGATACGCTTGGCAAGGACCACGTGCGCCAGGTGCGCAAGGACTGCGCGGGCGTGATTCTCTACACCGCCGAAAAGGCCACGTGGATGGCCGGCGAGGCCATTCAGATCCTGGGCGGCAATGGCTATATCAACGAGTATCCGGTTGGGCGTCTCTGGCGTGACGCGAAGCTCTACGAAATCGGCGCGGGCACGAGCGAGATTCGCCGTATGCTGATCGGCCGCGAGCTGTTCGCCGAAACGATGTAATCCCAAGCAACTCAGTGTAGCCAGAGGAGGACGGGATGCCCGTCATCGAATCGAAGCTCAATCCGCGCTCCGAAGACTTCAAGGCCAATGCCGCGGCGCTCGAAGCGCTCGTCGCGGACCTGCGCGAAAAGATCCAGAAGCTGTCGCTGGGCGGCGGCGAGGCCGCGCGCGACAAGCACCTCTCGCGCGGCAAGCTGCTGCCGCGCGATCGCATCGCGCAACTGCTCGATCCGGGTACGCCGTTTCTGGAGCTATCGCAGCTCGCGGCGTATGGCATGTACAACGACGACGCGCCGGGCGCGGGCATCATCACGGGCATCGGCCGCATCGCGGGCCAGGAGTGCGTGATCGTCTGCAACGACGCCACGGTGAAGGGTGGCACGTACTACCCGGTCACCGTGAAGAAGCACGTGCGCGCGCAGGAAATCGCGCAGGAAAACAACCTGCCTTGCGTGTATCTCGTCGATTCGGGCGGCGCGAATCTGCCGAACCAGGACGAGGTGTTTCCGGACCGCGACCATTTCGGCCGCATCTTCTATAACCAGGCGAATCTCTCTTCGCAAGGTATTCCGCAAATCGCCGTGGTGATGGGCTCCTGCACGGCCGGCGGCGCGTACGTGCCGGCCATGAGCGACGAGTCGATCATCGTGAAGAACCAGGGCACGATTTTTCTCGGCGGCCCCCCGCTCGTGAAGGCCGCGACGGGCGAAGAAGTGAGCGCCGAAGATCTCGGCGGCGGCGACGTGCATACGCGCCTTTCGGGCGTGGCAGACCATCTCGCGCAGAACGATGCGCACGCGCTGGCCATTGCGCGCTCGATCGTCGGCAACCTCAATCGCACGAAGATGCCTCCGGTTGCGCTGCGCGAACCGCTGCCGCCGCGCTACGACGCGAAGAGCCTGTACGGCGTGATTCCCGTGGATACGCGCAAGCCCTTCGACGTGCGCGAGGTGATCGCCCGAATCGTCGACGACTCGGCTTTCGACGAATTCAAGGCACGCTATGGCACCACGCTCGTGACGGGCTTCGCGCACATCTGGGGCCACCCGGTCGGCATCGTTGCGAACAACGGTATTCTGTTCTCCGAATCGGCGTTGAAGGGCGCACACTTCATCGAGCTGTGCTGCCAGCGCAAGATCCCGCTCGTGTTCCTGCAGAACATCACGGGCTTCATGGTGGGCCGCAAGTACGAGAACGAAGGCATTGCGCGCAACGGAGCGAAGATGGTCACGGCGGTGGCGACGGCGAAGGTGCCGAAGTTCACGGTCATCATCGGCGGCTCGTTTGGCGCCGGCAATTACGGCATGTGCGGTCGCGCGTATTCGCCGCGCTTTCTCTGGATGTGGCCGAACGCGCGCATTTCGGTGATGGGCGGCGAGCAGGCCGCGTCCGTGCTCGCCACGGTGCGCCGCGATGGGATCGAGGCGAAGGGCGGCAGCTGGAGCGCCGAAGAAGAAGACGCGTTCAAGCAGCCGATTCGCGATCAATACGAGCGTCAGGGCCATCCGTACTACGCTAGCGCGCGCCTGTGGGACGACGGCGTGATCGACCCGGCGCAAACGCGCGACGTGCTTGGCTTGGGTCTTTCGGCGACGATGAACGCGCCGATCGACGATACGCGCTTCGGCGTGTTCCGCATGTGACGCCGGATCGCGAGGAGATACACGTATGGAATACGAAACGCTTGCGGTAGACCTCGTCGGCCACGTGGCGACGGTCACGCTCAATCGGCCAGAAGTGCGCAACGCGTTCAATGAAGCGATGATCGCGGACATCACGGCTGCGTTCACGGCGCTCGGCGCGCGCGACGACGTGCGTGCGATCGTGCTCGCCGGCAACGGCAAGGCCTTTTGTGCGGGCGCAGACCTGAACTGGATGCGCAAAATGGCCGGTTACTCCGATGAGGAAAATCGCGCGGACGCATTGCGTCTCGCGCAGATGCTCTCGGCCGTCTATCGCTGCCCGAAGCCTGTCGTCGCGCGCGTGCATGGCGACGTCTACGCGGGCGGCATGGGGCTCGTGTGTGCCGCGGACATCGTGGTGGCCGTGGAAAACGCGCACTTCTGCCTTTCCGAGGCGCGCCTCGGGCTCATGCCCGCCACGATCGCACCGTACGTGATCCGCGCGCTCGGTGAGCAGGCGTCGCGCCGTTACTTCGTCACTGCCGAAGCGTTCGACTGTGCGACCGCACTTCGGCTCGGCCTCGTCAGCGAAGCCGTTGGCGCGGAGGAACTCGACGCAACCGTGCAGCGCATCACCGAAACGCTCTGCGCGAACAGCCCGAATGCCGTGCGCGAGTGCAAGCAACTCGTGCAGGACGTCGCGGGCCAAACGATCGACAACGCCCTGATCGAAGACACCGCCGTTCGCATCGCGCGCATTCGCGCGAGCGAGGAAGGGCGCGACGGCGTGTCGTCGTTCCTTGAAAAGCGCACGCCGCGCTGGCGCGCCGAATAACGCCACCCAGCGACATACGAGGACAGCACATGTTCAACAAGATCCTGATCGCCAACCGGGGCGAAATTGCATGCCGGGTTGCGGCGACCTGCCGGCGGCTCGGCGTGAAGAGCGTGGCCGTGTATTCTGACGCCGACGCGAACGCGAAGCACGTCGCGGCCTGTGACGAAGCCGTGCATATCGGCGAAGCGGCTGCCGCGCAAAGCTACCTGCGCATCGAGCGCATCATCGAGGCTGCGCGCGCCACGGGTGCACAGGCCATTCACCCTGGCTACGGTTTTCTTTCGGAGAACGAAGACTTTGCCCACGCGTGCGAAGCGGCGGCCATCGTGTTCATCGGGCCGCCGGTCGAGGCAATTGCGGCCATGGGTTCGAAGGCGGCCGCGAAGGCGCTCATGCACGCGGCGGCCGTGCCGCTCGTGCCGGGCTATCACGGCGACGAGCAGGACGCGGCGCTCCTGCAGCGCGAGGCCGATGCGATGGGCTACCCCGTGCTGCTCAAGGCGAGCGCGGGCGGTGGCGGCAAGGGCATGCGCGTGGTCGAGCGCAGCGAGGACTTTGCGGCGGCGCTCGCCTCGTGCAAGCGCGAGGCGGCGAGCAGCTTCGGCAACGACCGCGTGCTGATCGAAAAGTACCTCACGCGGCCGCGCCACGTGGAAGTTCAGGTGTTTGCGGACAAGCATGGCGGGGCGGTCTACCTGTTCGACCGCGATTGCTCGGTCCAGCGCCGTCACCAGAAAGTGCTCGAAGAGGCGCCCGCGCCGGGCCTCGAAGACAAGGTGCGCCGCGCGATGGGCGAAGCAGCCGTGGCCGCGGCGCGCGCGGTGCGCTACGTCGGCGCGGGCACCGTCGAGTTCATCATGACGGGCGCGGACTTCTACTTCATGGAGATGAACACGCGCTTGCAGGTCGAGCACCCCGTGACGGAAATGGTCACGGGCCTCGATCTCGTCGAATGGCAGTTGCGCGTGGCCGCGGGCGAACCGCTGCCGCTCGAACAATCGCAGCTGGCCATCACAGGCCATGCGCTGGAAGCGCGTATCTACGCGGAAAACCCGGCGCGCGGCTTCCTGCCCTCCACCGGCACGCTCAAGCATCTGCGCATGCCTGAAGGCGTCGAGTTCCGGATCGGCGAGGCGGGCCAGCGCGCGCATGTGCGCATCGACAGCGGCGTGCGCGAAGGCGACACGATCACGCCGTTTTACGATCCAATGATCGCCAAGCTGATCGTGCACGGCGCGACGCGCGAGGACGCGCTCGCGCGCATGAAGCGCGCGCTCGAAGCCTGCGAAGTAGTGGGGCCGCATACGAACGTCGAATTCCTGCACCGGCTCGTGGCCTGCGAGCCGTTCGCGAACGCCGATCTCGATACGGGCATGATCGAGCGGAACCACGACGCGCTGTTCGCCCCGCGCCAGAAGCCGGTGCGTGAAGCGCTCGCGCTGGCGTGCGCGGCGTTGCTCGGCCGCGAAGGCGCGGCCGCAAGTAGCGCGTCGCCGTGGCAGTCGCTTTCGCATTGGCGCTTGAACAGCGGCTTCGCACAATCGCTCACGTGGCGCGATTTCGATGGTGACACCGCGTTCACGGTGGCGCATACGCATGACGGCGCAGAGCAGTCACTCGGTTATGCGGGACACGAAGCGCGTTATACGTGGTGGCGCGGCGAAAGCCCGGACGAATACGGCGTGACGATCGGCGAGCGTCGCGTGACCGGGCGCGTGTTCGTCGACGGCGACGTGTTCCACGTGTTTTGCCTCGGCACGGCAATGGCGTTCGAGTGGCAGAACCTGCTCGCGCACGCCGCCGATGCGGAGCACGGCGAAGGCCGCCTGACCGCGCCCATGCCGGGCAAGGTGATCGCGGTGCTGGTAGAGCCTGGTGCCGTGGTCGAGAAAGGCGCGCCGCTCATCGTCATGGAGGCGATGAAGATGGAGCACACCATTGGCGCGCCGACGGCTGGTAAGGTTACCGAAGTATTGTATGGCGTGGGCGACCAGGTGACCGACGGCGCGCAACTGCTGGTGCTCGAAGCCGCCTGAAGCTGGCTTGACCGCAGCCTTGGGGAGTTCTCGTTGGCCTCCCTGCGGCCGAAGAACGACGTGACAGTTGTGCCCTGGGGCGCTCCAGCTTTGATGGAGCGCCTTCTTTTTGCGTGCTTGACAGGCCTGCGGGGAAAGTCGCGGCGTTCAACGTGCTTTCGTTTGCGCCGCGAGCAGTTGCCCATGCCGCGCTTCCGTAGCATCGTCGGCGGGGAACATGCATTCGAGGCGCAATTCCTGCGCGGCGATGTATTGCGGCGTACCCACTGTCGTCACCATCGAAAAATAGCGAAGCACGGTGCTTTCGTAGACGAAGCTCAGTGGAATGACCGGCATCGTCGGCGTGCTGGCCGATCCGTGATGTGCCTTCCAGTCGGACGGCACGTCGGGCCAGGCGAGCAATTCGTCGAGCAGCGTTCTCGTTTCGTCGTCGATCACGCGGCCAACCGCCTCGCGATGCACGCGCTGCAGCAGGCTGCGCGAGACATTCTCCCAATCGGCGAGGAATGGACGCATGCCCTTTGGATCGAACATCAAATGCAGCAGGTTGCGCCGGCCTTCGCGCGCACCCATGTCGATGAAATGGCCGAAGAAGCGTCGCGCTGCGTCGTTGGTCATCAGCACGTTCCAGTGGCGGTCCATGACGATAGCCGGAAACGGTTCGTTCTGGCGGATGACACGCTCGAGCGCACGGACCACGTGCTGCATGTCCTGCGCGTTCCACGGCGCCTCCGAATACACGGGAGCGTATCCCGCCGCGAGGAGCAGGGCGTTGCGCTCGCGCAGCGGTACGTCGAGCGTCTGTGCCAGGGTGAGCAGCGTGTCACGGCCGGGTACGCTGCGCCCGCTCTCTATGAAGCTGATCTGTCGCTGCGAGACTCCCGCCTCGAGCGACAGATGCAGCTGACTCACGCCACGCAAGTCCCGCCAATAGCGCAGCAAGGTGCCAAGCTCATGCTGCGGCGCTTTGGCTTCGCGATGCGTGACGTTCATCGGTTTTCCCCGCTTGAAATGAACAACGGTAGCCGATTCAGGCTGCGTGCGCACGCCAGACGAATTTCTCGAACTGCGCTTCGAGCGCAGGGTGTGTCACGCTTGCCGCGTAGTTCGTGATGGTCGACGCGGCAACCACCGCGATGACCTCGAGAAGCTGCTCGGCGCTGAACCCCGCTTCGAGAAAACGCTGCTGGTCCGGGCCGGAAAGGCGGCCGCGCTTTTCGATCAAGGTGCGCGCCAGTGCGGACAAGGCGGCCAGCGCGGTGTCTTCGGGCAGGCGAGCGTGGCGGATCGCATCGACATCGCCGTGGCTCACGCCTTCCTTCAACGCGAGCGCTGTATGAAACGCGACGGGCCACTCCGATGCGTTCGTGACCGCGTTGGTCAAAAGCACTGTCTGGATCTGCGGCTCGGTGAGGCTGCTTGCGTGTACTCGCTGGAACACGCCGATGAAGGCGTTGATCAGCACGGGTGAGTTCGACATTTTCGCCGCGATGTTCGGGACCATGCCGAACGATCGCTGCAGTTCCTGAAGCACGGGCTGCGATTGCACGGGTGCGGATTCGATGGTGTGCAGGGGGTAGGCGGACATGCTGGCTCCTGGGTTTAACGCTACCGGTTTGGCAGCGCGACAGCCGAAGAGTAGAAGCAGCGGCGCTCGCCGCCAATTACATGACATGTAATCGCGGCGACGCATTCACTGGGGCTCACGCATTGATGCCACGATTGCGCCCTTACAAAGCCGGTGCGGGAAAGGAACGGTAAGAAATGGTGCAAGTTTGCGGCCTCCGCGCTCCCAATGGTTCCGGACGTTGGCGAGGGCAAGCGCGGCGAAGGGGGCCATTTCGGCTACCTGCTACGCCAGGCGGGCGCGGCGCATCGTTTGCGCATGGAGCGCGTGCTCGCCGATCTCGGCATTTCGGGCGCGGATCTCGCGCGGCTCGCGGTGCTGACGCCGCAGACCGTGAGCGTGATCGTCGCGAATCTCGAGCGCAGCGGCGCGATCGTGCGGCGCCCGCACGCGGTGCACAGGCGCATTCAGCAGATCGACGTGACTGAAGAGGGTCGGGCGCTGCTCAAGCAGTGCCGTGCACGCGTGAAGAAACTGGAGGCGCGCATGGCCGCTGGCTTCACGTCCGCAGAGGAGCAGGTGATCCGCTCCGCTGGCTCGTGAGCGTCGCGAACGAAGAGGACAGTGGGGGCCAGGCCGGCGTCTTGACGGCTACTGCGATTCGCCCCGCGTTTGCGCGAGGCTGCATGAATGGTCGAGCAATCCTTCAGCGGTGCCGGTGCCATCGTCCACGTCGAGCCCGCTATTGACGACGAGCCAGCCGTCGCGCTGCGCATCGGGGCCAGCGCCTGTCACGAGTATCGTTTGCTGGCCCATGGTCTGCTGCGCGCCGAGATCGCGTGCGACCACGCGAAACGGATTGTCGCGGTCCGCAAGGCCCGTCACGCGCGTCACGCGGTAGCGCGAGCCGTCGAGCGTCGTCCATCGCCACGTTCCCGGCGCGATGTCGCTGTACGACGCGAGCGCTTTGGTGATGTCGGGGCGCATGCAGTCGACGTGGATGTGCAACTGATTTTGCGTGCGCCGCAGCGAGGAATTGATCTCGAGGCCCAACTGGTTGCCTGCGAGCGGCCTGCCGAGCTTCGCTTCCACGTGGCGTCCTGCCGCCCACGCGCCGACCCAGTACTCGGGCGCGCCGCCGTAGAGAATGTCGGGGCTCTCGATACCGGCCACGCGGTCGGTCGGAATCACGAGGTACTGCGCGCGCCCGGCGATATCCTTGAGCACTGCGTAGCGTTTCTGGAAATCGACGGTCGTGCAGGGCCCGGGCTTTCCCTTGTCGCGCATGTTCGGCACGCACTGCCCGCCCACGACTTTCCAGAGGCCGTTGGAATCGACCGCAGAGAGGCGCACGCAGGCACCGGTCGTGGCGAGCGCAACGATCGCCGCCGTGGCTACGGCGAGCCTGGACATCCGCGTGAAAGGGGCAAAGGGCAACGATCGCATCGGTGCAAGGTGTCGGGGTTTGTTTCTTCGAACGCGCCACGTGCGAAGCCTGCACGCGCCGCGGCTGGGTGGAGTAGCGCAGTGTAGCGCACCGGCCGTGACGGTTTCCCGAGCGATGCGGCTGCTGATTTACTTTCGGCGCGGATGAAACGTGACCGGCTGCGCGTTCGATGCGTCGGCGGCAGCTGGCGCCGGGCCGCATGTCGTGCACGTGCCGCAGCCCTCGCCGCAATCGCCGGTCGCGCTCCTCGGCTGCACGAAGCGGCCGAGCCACTGCGCGAACGCGCCGCGCTGCGGGCGCAGCAGCGCGGCGGACAGCGCGGCCTGGGCGCGCGTTGCCGTTGCTGGGGCGATCTTGCGCAGCGTATGGACCAAGCTCGCTGCTACGAGGAGCCCAATCACCGCATATTGCGCAACGAGTCCGGCGTTCATACGAAGTGCCTTGCGATCTGATACGTGACGAAGGACGCAGCGTAAGCCACGACGAACATATAGCCGAACGAAAGGGTGACCGCGCGCCACGAGCGCGTTTCGCGGCGAATGACAGCGAGAGTGGACATGCATTGCGGCGCGAACGCGAACCACACCATCAGCGAGAGCGCGCTCGCGAGCGAGAAGTTCTGCGCGAGCGTGTGGCCGAGCGCGGTAATGTCGGCGTCGCCGCCCGCCACCGAGTAGACGGTGGCGAGGGCGGCCACGGCCGTTTCGCGCGCGGCGAAAGCGGGGATCAGCGAAAGGCTCATCTGCCAGTTGAAGCCGAGCGGCGCGAACGGCCATTGCAGCGCGCGGCCCAGATAGCCGGCGATGGAGTAATCGATGGCGGGCAGCGTCGCGCCTTCGGGCGGCGATGGAAACGTGGAGATGAACCACATCAGCACCGTGAGCGCGAGGATGATGCCGGTGAGGCGCTTGAGAAAGATCGCGCCGCGCTCCCACAGGCCGATGGCGACGTCGCGTGCGCGCGGCAGCCGGTACGAAGGCAGCTCCATGAGCAGCGCGTGCTCGCGCCTGTCGCGGCGCAGTTTCTTCATGACCCAGCCGACGGCCATCGCGCCCGCAATGCCGGCGGCGTAGAGCGCGAAAAGCACGAGCCCTTGCAGGTTGAACACGCCGAAGATCGCGCGGTGCGGAATGAACGCGCCGATCAGCAGTGCATAAACCGGCAGCCGCGCCGAACAGGTCATGAGCGGCGCGACGAGGATCGTGGCGAGCCGGTCGCGCGGGTCGGAGATGCTGCGCGTGCCCATCACGCCCGGAATCGCGCACGCGAAGCTGGAGAGCAGCGGAATGAACGAGCGCCCCGTGAGGCCGACGGCCACCATCATGCGGTCCAGCAGGAAGGCCGCGCGCGGCAGATAGCCCGATTCCTCCAGCACGAGAATGAAGAAGAACAGCACGAGAATCTCGGGCAGAAAGCCGAGCACGGTGCCTACGCCGCCGAACAGCGCGTCGGTGACGAGGCTGCGCAGCGGGCCATCGGGCAGCGCCGCGCCGGCCAACGCGCCGAGCCAGGCGAAACCGTTGCCGATGGCGTCGGTGAGCGGCTTGCCGACCAGGTACACGGCCTGAAACACCAGAAACATCACGAACGCGAGAATCAGCGGGCCGAGCACGGGGTGCAGCGCGAAGCGGTCGATGGCGTCGTCGCGGGCGTCGGTGGCGCGCGGCATCGTCACCGCGCCCGCGAGAATTTCGCGCACCGTGCCATGCAGATCGTCGCCCGGCACCGCGCGCAGCGGAGGCGTTCGCGGCACATCCATGGTCGTGCGATCGATCAGTTCGATGAGCGCCTGTGCGCCGCCGCGCCGCACGGCCACCGTTTCTACAACGGGCATGCCGAGTTGGCGCGCAAGCTCGGCCACATCCACTTCGATGCCGCGGCGTTTCGCGGCGTCCATCATGTTCAGCGCGAGGACGATGGGGCGGCCCATGCGCCGCACTTCCAGGACAAAGCGCAGGTGCAGGCGCAGATTCGTCGCGTCGGCCACGCAGACGATCAGGTCCGGCGCGGCTTCGCCCGGATAGCGGCCGAGCAGCACGTCGCGCGTGACGCGCTCGTCCGGACTGGTCGATTCGAGGCTGTAGGCGCCGGGCAGATCGAGCAATCGCACGCGGCGGCCCGAGGGCGTGGCGAAGCGGCCTTCCTTGCGCTCGACGGTCACACCCGCATAGTTCGCGACCTTCTGGCGCGCGCCGGTCAGCAGGTTGAAGAGCGCGGTCTTGCCGCAGTTGGGATTGCCGACGAGGGCCACGCGAAGCGGAGCGACGGAATGGCTCATTGCGCGGACTCCGCGCCTGGCTGGATCGACACGCTCACGCGTTGCGCTTCCGCGCGGCGCAACGCAAAGCGGGTCGAGCCGATTTGCACGAGCAACGGATCCGCGCCCCACGGTGCGAGCGCAACCACGCGCAGAGGCTCACCGGGAACGAAGCCCAGATCGCGCAGCCGCTGCGCGATCGGGTCGGGCGCATGGATATCCTCGACTCGCTCCACGAGGGCGGTCGCTCCTTTGGACAGATCGGTCAGGCGCATCATCTTGATTTGGAGTGGCTACGAACGAATGAGAACCGTTCTCATTGTACCGACAGGACGACGCCGGTGGCGGCAAATGCGCCAACGGCCCACTGATGCGGGACAAGAACAGGCAGCCGGCGCGGGAATGCGTGGCGCGGTGCGCGCATATGTCGCAGGATGAGACCCCTGCGATGGGCGTTAGTGAGGAGCGCTATGCATCGGGTATCGACCCGACGAGGAGACGATGGCGCCGCGATTTCGCTCAAATCTCCGGCGCAGGCAGCGACCCCAGTATCGCTTCGAACGCGAGGCCGATCGCGAGCAGCCTGCGATCGCCGCCGGACGGCCCGTCGAGTTCGAGCCCGACCGGCAGCCGCCCATGGACGAGACCCGCCGGCAGCGCGAGGCCCGGAATGCCGGCGTTGCTCGCGGGGTCGGTGTTGCGCAGATACGCTTGCATCTCGTCGATGGGAGCCGCGCCGTCGATCGATACGCGCGACGAGCCGTTCAGCTCGTCGATCGGCACGGCGGCAAGCCGCGTGGTGGGAAAGAGCAGGGCGTCGAGACCGCTGGCCGCGAACGTCTGCGCATAGCACTGCTGGAGTCGCGGCCGCCATACCGTCATCGCGGCGTGGTAGTCGCCGCCGCGCGCATCCGCGAGCACGGCGTCATAGGCGGCGCGCACGTCAGGGCTGGCAATGCGCGCGGCAACCTCGGCCACGGTTCGTGCGGGCGCATTGTTGGCAGCGAGCCACGCTTCGAGATCGTCTATCGGCTCATGCAGCGCGAGCGCGTAGCTTACGCGCTCATTGAGCGCGAGCAGTTCGCTCATCTCGACCGGCACGAGCGTGACGCCCGCGGCTGCGAGTTTCGCGAGCGCGGCGCGCGCCACCTCTTCGAGCGCGGCTTCGAGACCTTCCCACAAGGGCGCGGGCAATCCAATGCGCAGATTCGACACGGGGGCTTGCGCGAGCGGCCCGTGCCCCGTGATCACCGCGTCGAGCAGCGCCACATCGGCTACGGTTCGCGCCATCGGCCCGACCGTGTCGCGCGTGTGGCTGATCGGCACGACGGCCTGCGGGTCGTGATAGCGGCGCTGCGTGCCGCCGTCGCCGACGCTCGGGCGCAAGCCGACAATGCCGCACAGCGCGGCGGGAATGCGCGTGGAGCCCCCGGTGTCGGTGCCGAGCCCGGCGGGGACGATGCGCGCGGCGATGGCGGCCGCCGTGCCACCGGACGAGCCGCCGGGAATTCGTTCGGGATCCCAGGGATTGCGCACGGGGCCCGCATGCGGCGCAAGATTCGTGCTGGTGATGCCGAACGCAAGCTCATGCATATTGGCTTTGCCGAGCAAGATCGCGCCGGCGTCGACGAGACGCTGCACCGAAGGTGCGTGGCGCGCAGGCAGGAAGCCTTCGAGCGCGGGCGTGGCCGCCGAGGTTTGCAGGCTGCGCGTGTTGATGTTGTCCTTCACGACCACGGGCAGCCCTGCGAGCGGCAGGCGCGCGCGTTCGTTGGCGTTCAGGGCGTCGATGCGCTGCGCGGCGGCGAGCGCGCCTTCCACGTCGAGCACGGTGAGCGCGTTGAGGTTGGAGAGCGCCTGCGCGCGCGCGAGCAGCGTGGCCACGTAGTCGACGGCCTTGAGCTGCTCCGCGCGGATGGCCTCGACGGCTTGCGTTGCGCTCAGTTCCAGTTGCTGGTCGACAGTCCAGGTCATGCAGCCTTCTCCTTGCGCTAGCGGCGACGCCTGCCACGCGGCACCGTATTGCCGCGCGGTGGTGTCGTCGCGCTACGGCTTGATGAAACGCAACGCGAAGCGAGCGAGCGCGGGCACCAGCGCCGGCCGCAGCAAGCGGGCGTCATAGCCGCTCATGCGCTCCGCGTTCTCCGCGAGGCACAGCTCGATCATCTCGCGCGGCTTGAGGGAGTCGCCCAGCACCTCGCGGTTCGCGGGCAGGAAGTTCGAGTCGTGGGCGTGGCCCTGTGCGTCGATGCCGCGCGCGATCGCGAGCCGCTCCCACACCAGCATGAACCAGATCGCGGCCACGCGCACGGCGTGCCACGGCCTGCGCCACCATGGCAGGGTCTTGCGATACCACGCCACCCAGTTGACGAAGAAGAGAATGTGGCGCGCCTCTTCCTGGATCACCGGCTCGAAGGTCGCGACGAGGTCCGCCGGAAAGAATCCCGAGCGCTGTGCCGAGCGAAACAGGCCGAAGGCGAAAAAGCTGTCGATGCACTCGCTATAGCCGGTGAACATCCACGCCCATTCGGCCTGCCTGGGCGGCGGGTATGCGGGTTCGCGCGCAAGTTCGATGCCGTAAGCCTGTACGAGGTTCGAGAGCACGAGCTTGTGGCGTGCTTCCTCGGCGGCGTTCATTTCGATCGCTTCGCGCAGCAGCGGGTCCGTCACGGTTCGCGCGTAGGTCAGCACGCGGATCGACGCGCGGCCTTCGGTCTGGACGGCGATGTCCCAGATCGGCAGCGATGTGAGGCGCCCGAGTGCGTCGGGCCCGAGCCTGGGCCAGTCGAGAACGGCGGGGCGGTAGGGGTCGTGCGTGTCGAGCAGCATCCGGCAGAACATCCTGCGATGTTCGTCCGATCCGATTGTGATGGGCCCCGGCGTGTCATGAGTCCAGCGCCGCAGCGCGGCGTCCCGGTCGGAGATGAAGGCATCGCCTTCGTCCGGATGCGTCAGGGTCTCGGACATGAGCATCAAACGTGAAGGGGGCACGACTCCTATTCTGTCACAACCGTAAGGAAGCCTGCGCCGTCACGCGCAGCGGCGCTGCTGGCCGATCCACATGCGCGCCCAGCGGCAGGCGTAGGCGAGCGCGTGCCGTTCCTCGAAGAAGTAGTCGAGGGCGTCGAACGAATGCTGCGCACCGGGCTGCGTGCCGATGGTGAGATTGGCGGCGAAAAGGCCGTTCGGGAGCTGCTGTGCACTCGGGGCGACGACGTAGCCCTTGTAGCGTAATGGTGTATTCATGGCCGCGCTTCCTGCAGAGCGTCTGCTGACTTGCTGCTGTCTTTGTTCCTGGGTTCTCGATCTGGGTGGCGCGGGGTCCGCTGGGCGTTCGCTTCGCGCGCCGACACGACTCAGCCTACGGGCCGCCGTGTGTCGATGGAACCAATCATTCGTCGCAAGCAAATCACGTGTGGCCTGGGATCGGTCAGCAGAATGATCCGGATGAGGCGAGCTGAGAATCCGGCTTCAATGTGGATCAGGCGCGGTGCGCCGTCTGTGGGATGGCGCACGCGTGGCGCGCCGCGCAGCGTCGGCAATGTGGGCCAGGGAGCGTAGCGAGCGGCGCCGCCCGCACTCGCGGTGCGGCGCCCGTGGATGCACGTGCGCCGCGCGGATCAGACTGCGAGGCTCAGGCGTTTTTCGTTGTGCGACGCGTGGGTGGCGTGCGCGGTAGTGACGGTGCTGGAGGCGCTCACAGGCGGCGCCGCGTGCTGGCTGCCGAACGCGAGCGCGAACTGCGCCGCCTGGCGACCCACCGTGGCGAGCTGGTCGGCGACCTTCGCGTCCGAGCATTGGTGCGCGCTCTCGAAACGCGTCTCGAGCGTGTTGATGCCCGCGCCGAACGGCGTGGGCCATCCGCGCAGCGCATGGACGATCGAGCGCAGGGAAGTCAGCACGGACCCCGCGGCCTGCCAGCCGTAGGCCGTGACGATGCAGCCCACGGCGCGGCCGTCGAGATAGGGACGGCTGTCGGCGCGAAGCTCTTCGAGCGTGTCGAGCGCATTTTTCACGAGACCGGACACGCCGCCGTGATAGCCGGGCGTCGCGATGATGATGGCGTCGGCGGCGCGCACGGCTTCGATCAGTTCGAGTTGCGCGTCGGTGCGAGCGGGGTCTTCGGGCGCATAGTGCGGCAGCGTGTGCAGGAAGGTGCCGCCGAACAGGTGGGTGCGCGCGCCGGCCTCTTCTGCGCCGCGCAGCGCGAAAGCGAGCGCGCGCTCAGTCGACGAGGCGGCGCGCGTGGTGCCGCCGATGCCGACCACGAGCGGGCGGCGTTGCGAATCGGAGATGCTCAAGCGGTGCTCCCTCATGTGCGATGGGCCGTGGCTCACGCGGATTGCCAGCGAAGCCTCGAAGCGTGGAACCTGAAAGGGTCATCTTAGAGAGCGCGCCGCGCGGCGCGAAACGACTTTTTGTTCTAACCATATGCCGCCGTGGCTACGTTGCGCCGTGCGACGCGGCCCGATATGCATATGCGAAACCATTGGTTGGTCGCTCGACGGGCGATGGCTAAGATGGACCCGTCTCCTCCATGACATCTCCTTGACATGGGATTCGGCCCCGCACCTCCTGGGTGACGGGGCCGCTTTTTTTTTCTCAAGACCGGAGGATGTGGCTTCGAGGCGGGGAGTGCCGCTTGATGCCTGGCGCGAACTGGAAGCTGCGCGATGCGGCGCTTCGTGCAGCGACGTTGCGCTTACGACGTTGCGCTTATTGCGCGCGCATCGGCGTTGCAGTGCGATGCGCGGGTACGCGGTAGCTCACCGTGAGCACGTTGCCGTCTGGGCCGATTTGCGGCGGGATGGCCGGCATGCGTCCGTTGCCCGGCGCGCTCTGGGCGGGGGCCCCCGATGTGCCGGCGCCGCCCGGCGTGACCGGCAGCGTGGGCGCGGGCGCGCGCACGGCGGGTTCGGCAACCTTGCGTGTCGTGAGGCGGTCGGCGGAAGCGAGCTTGTGCTTCGACCCATGGTGCGCCTTCTTCGCGGCGCTGCCCGCGTGTGCCGAGGGCGTGCGCGCTTCGGGCGGATTCCAGATCTCGATGTAGTGTTCCCCGGCGATCGCGGTGGACGCGAGGACGCCCAGCAAAGTCCCCGTGATGAAGAATCGCACGTCGTGTTCTCCGTTTCGATGTACAGGCCCCAGCCGCGCCCTGGTGCGGGCACGAGGCCGGCGGGCAAGTCTCAGAGCGGCGTGACCCGGTACGGCGACCGGGCGGCACGAATGGCCGGCTGCACGCACTGTACATTCATACAGGCGCTTATGCAAACGTTTCACGACCTGCGTCGGCGATGTGTTGCACGGATACGCCTGGAGGCGTTGGAGAGCCCCGGGGATGCAGTGCGAGCGCGAAGTCAGGGCCCGCTAAAGCGCTGGCTTCCGCGCTGGGGGATGAGTCCGGTGGCAGTTCAGGCAGGGGTCGCGCCCAGCGCGTCAGCCCTCCCCGACGCGCCGGCGCAGTTCCTTCGAAGCCGCAAGTGGAATGCGCGCATCGTCCCAGGTGGCGAGCCATTCGATCTCTTTTGCGGCGAACACCTGGCCATGATTGCGCAGCGCGTACTGCAACGAATCGATAACATGATTGCGGATGATTTCGGGCGTATGCGGGTCGTCGAGGACGATGCGCAACGCTTCGAGCGTGGCCATTACGGGGCTCCGGCGAGTGGTGATCGCACGGTTATCGCACGACAAAATTGGCCGTGCCACGCGGGAAAAAATCGCCGCCACGCGCACTCAATGCCTCGCGCGCTTGAAGATTTCGTACTCGTCCGCAAAAGCCTTTGCGACCGCGGGCCGTTCGCGCACGCGCTGCGCGTACGTCGCAATGGCCGGCCACTGAGAAACATCGATGCCCACGTACGGCGCCCAGTTCAGCACGGTCACGAGATACGCGTCCGCCACGCTGAACGCTTCGAGCAGGAAGCTGCGCGATTCGAGGTGATGGGCGAGCAGGTCGAAGCGGCGCGGGATCTTGTTTCGTGCATAGGCCTTCACCGCCTCGTCCACATCTTTGCCGAGCAGCGGCACGAACACGGCCTTGTGCAGCTCGGTGCCGATGAAACCCAGCCATTGTTGCAGGCGCGCCCGCTCGCGGGTGCCCGCTGGCGGCGCGAGCCGCGCCTGCGGAAAACGGTCCGCCACCCATTGCAGCACGGCCGGGTTTTCGGTGAGCGTCCAGCCGTCGCCCTCGCGCAGCACCGGCACCTGGCCGAGCGCGTTGACGGCGAAGAAGTCGCCGCCTTCGGTGAGCTGTTTCGTGAGCGTGTCGACCTGGATGTAGCGCGCCTGCGCGCCGGCCTCGTAGAGCGCGATGCGCGTGGCGAGCGAGCATGCGAGCGGGGCGAAATAGAGATCGAGCGAGAGATCCATCGTCATCCTCCGTTTCAGGTTTTTGTACTATAGTGAACAAAAATCATCGATCCAATATTTATATGCAATACAGTACAAAAAAGGATAGCCACCGGCGCGGGCGCCCGCGCGCCTACGATCCGGAAGAGGCGCTGGCCAGCGCGCGCGATACTTTCTGGCGCAATGGCTACACAGGCACGTCGCTCGACGATCTGAGCGCGGCGACCGGCATGAACCGGCCGAGTCTCTACGGCGCGTTCGGCGACAAGCATGCGCTCTATCTGCAAACCATCGATCGCTACGTGCAAGCGGGCCGCGCGGCGATGGACCACGCGCTGCAAGGCGAACTGCCGCTGCGCGAGGCGTTGATGCGCGTATTCGACGGCGCGCTCGGCTGGTATTTGCCGGCGCACGACGCAGCGCGCGGCTGCCTGCTGATCGGCACGGCGGCCGTGGAGGCCATCAATGACGACGAGGTGCGCGAGCGCCTGGCCGCCGGCCTGCGCGCATTCGACAAGGCGTTCGAGAAGCGCTTGCGGGCGGCGCTTGCGCAAGGGGAGTTGCCGCCGCATGCGAGCGCGCCGATGCTGGCGCGCCTTGCTTCCGCGCTATTGCACAGCATGGCGCTGCGCGCACGGGCCGGCGATTCGCGGGCTTCGCTGCGCGCCATGGCGGCGGCGGGCATTGCGCTGATCTGCGGCGATGCACCGGCTCACGCCGAAGGGCGCGCGCCTCGCCGGCGCGAGAAGTAGCGCGAAGGATCACGAACGCGCACGCCGGTCCCGTTGCGCTTATCCCTTGTTACACTGGCGCAGTCGCGCAGGGAACGCTTGCGCACTCGGAGAGGGGGAACGCGATGGTGCGCTATCGGCACTACAAGGGTGGCATTTACGAACTGGTGTGCGAGGCGACGCTCGAGGCGGATCCCTCGGTCACGATGGTCGTGTATCGCGCGGCGAATGGCACGATCTGGACGCGGCCTTCCACCGTGTTCTTCGAACTGGTCGAATACGAAGGTGCGCTCGTGCCGCGCTTCGCGCCCGTCAACTGATTCTTCGAATATTTTTTCCACGCTTTGGAGGTTTCGCCGAACATGCGTCTACTGATTGCGCTCATCCTGCCCTGGCTGCTGTTCTTCACGATCGGAAGGCCCATTGCGGGCATCGTCTGCCTGATTCTGCAGATCACGCTGATCGGCTGGATTCCCGCCGCGATCTGGGCCGTCTATTCGCTCAGCCAGTACAAGACCGACCGGAAAATCGAAGACGCGCTCGGCCGGCGCGGCTAAAGCGCGCATCCTGCGCTGCGCTCGTGCCGTCTGCGCCGCGCAGAGCCGGTTTGCGCAATGACAGGCGCAATCCGGGCTAACAATTCAACAAGAACTTAATGCGGGCTTCCCTTTCTTACAGATAGAAAGGGAGTCTGCTATGTTCAAGATCGTTTTTACCGTGAGCGCGATGGCGCTCCTTGCCGGGTGCGCGATGGGCCCCGGCTACGACTACGGCTACGGCGGGTATGGCCAGCCTTATACCACCGGCTATTACAGCGGCTACGCGCCAGGTTACGCGCCGGCTTACGGCAGCGTCAACATAGGCGTGTGGGGCGGTGGCGGCGGACGTGACCATCACGGCGGTGACCATCACGGCGGGGACTGGCATGGCGGCGGAGGTGGCTGGCACGCTGGTGGTCCGGGCGGCCACGACGGCAGTCATGGCGGACCATGGGGGCCGCCGGGCGGCAACCATGGGCCTGGAGAACGCGGCCCCGGCGGTGGCCACGTCGGCGGTGGTAGCGCAAGCCACGGCGGTGGCGGTCATGGCGGGGGAGGCCCCGGTGGCCGCTAATGCAGGTGTCGAGCCCCGTGCGCATTGCGCATGAGCCCGGCGGCGCGGGCATGCCGCGCCACGAGCCGCCAATCCACCATTTCAAAACACATCAGGCCCGCCCTCGTGAGAGAGGCGGGCCTGATGCTTTGCGCGGGAACCCGGCTGCGAAGCCGGGGTTACGGCGAAACTTACTGTCCCGATTGCGACGTGCCGTTCGTCGACGGTCCATACGCCGTCGCGGCCCGCTGCGCGGCGATCTTCGCTTCGGCCGCCTGGATGTTCTCCGGGTAGTGCATCCAGTCGCTGGGGTCATAGCCGGCGGCGCGCACTTGCGCGAGATCGGCGCGAACCTGCGCGCGGGTCAACGGTTGTTGCTGGGTTTGCACCTGCGCGAACGAAACGGCCGGCACGGCGACGATGGCGGCGAGCACTGCTGCCTTCATAAGCGACTTCATGACTAACCTCCAATATCTTTTGTGAGGAGCCATCGCGTCTGCGTGGCTCAGCTTCTTCAATGTAAGCCTACGGAGGATGAGGGTAAATACTTAGATCACGAATTCAGTGTTCTCCTGGCAACAACAATCGGGCACGAAATCGTCTGAAGTATTGCGATAACCGCATGAGACCGGGTTCAGGCGTCGGCCCTTGGAAGCGCGGGTGATTGTTGCGAAATCGGTAATTCCAATTCGCCCGAAACAGCCTGTATCCGGAACGGCAACTTACCTAGAATCCAGTCGCAGCCAGCCGTTGCAGCGAGTCGCAGCGAGCCGGCCCAGCGAATACGCGGATGCGCACCGTCGTTGCGCATCGACGTCGAATAATTCCGGAGGTTGTCACCATGAAGTCGCTCGTCAAGGCCGTTGCCCTAACCGTTGCTCTTGCCGCTCCCCTCGCCGCTTTTGCGCAAGCCGATCAAGGCTTGACCCGCGAGCAGGTGCGCCAGCAACTCGTCGAATTCCAGCAATCGAGCCGCAATCAGGCTGCTGCCGGCGCCCAGGCGGCGGCGCCCGGCGCCCAGACCGACGGCTCGTTTGGCGGCGTGAGCGGCACGTCGTCGGCTGCGGGCGGCCGTTTCGTTTCCGAAGCGGCTCGCACGGGTCCGCAATCGGTGTACTTCGGCGGCCAGTAAGCCCGCCCGAAGTGCCGGAGTGCACAAGCGGCCCGCGACGCGACGTCGCGGGCCGCTTCGCATTTCCGTCTCACATTGCCTCGGCGTCCGGCACGTCGAGCACGAGGTCCGTGCGCGCGACGGCCACGCAGCTCAGCACATAGCCCTCGGCTTTTTCCTCGCGGCTCAACCCGGGCCACTCGATCGTGAAGCGCGTTTCGCCGCTCACCACACGGCACAGGCAGGTGCGGCACGTACCGTTGCGGCACATGCGCGGCAGGCGGATGCCCGCGAACGCCGCCGCTTCGAGCAGGGTCAGCTCGGGCGGCGCTTCGAAGCTGCGGCCGAGCGGCTCCACGCGCACGATGGGTACGGTGGACGCTTCGGCCCTGCGGGGATTGAGCGGTGCGCGGTCCGCCGAAAACTCATCGCTCATGAAATCGAAACCCCGAGCAGGCGCCCCGCCCCGGCCGTGAATGCCGCCGCGGCGAGCCCGATCACGATCTGCCTGAACGCCGAGAACGTGGCGCTGCGTCCGTTGAAGAGCGACGTGAACACGCCGACGAGCGCGAGCCCGCACGCGCTCAGCGCGACCGACTGCGCGATCGCCGGGACGCCGTGCGCCCACAGGAACGGGGCCGTCGGAAACGCCGCGCCGATCGCGAAGAGGCCGAACGAAACGGCGGCCGCCGTCCAGGGATTGCCGCCCAGCTCCTTTGGGTCGATGCCCAGCTCTTCACGCGCGAGCGTATTGAGCGCTTCGTCCTTGTTGCGCATGATCTGCGCGGCGACGCGATGGGCTTCCTCGGGGTCGATGCCCTTCGCCTGATAAATGAGCGCCAGCTCGTGGCGCTCGGCGTCGGGAGTATGTTCGAGTTCGTCGGCTTCTTTCGCGATCTGCGTGCGCGCAAGCTCGCGCGCGTTGGTGACCGAGAGCCATTCGCCGAGCGCCATCGAGCACGCCCCGGCCACGAGGCCCGCCAGCCCCGTGAGCAAAATCGTTCGATTGACGCTGCCCGCGCCCGCCACGCCCATGATGAGGCAGAAGTTCGAGACGAG
Organism: Paraburkholderia sp. JHI2823; assembly: GCF_038900695.1. Lineage (NCBI taxonomy): Bacteria > Pseudomonadati > Pseudomonadota > Betaproteobacteria > Burkholderiales > Burkholderiaceae > Paraburkholderia > Paraburkholderia sp. JHI2823. The sequence continues at coordinate 28,075 of NZ_JAYMRY010000023.1, forward strand.
CCCGTCGTTCGCGCCCAGCACGGCCGCGCGCAGGTCGTTGCCCGCGGTCGCGCCCTTGTGCCACGACTCGGTGGCGCCCGTTACCTCGCCGTTGCCGTTGCCGTGGCCGTGCTCGGGTTCGCGCTTCTTCGCGACGATCGCCTGCACGATGGCCGCGTGCTGCTGTTCCTGGGCGGAGAGCCGTTCCGCGCCGGGTTCGCGCGCGTAGCGGTCGCGGTCGGCGTACTCGGCGGCGGCGACGGTGGGCAGCACGAGCGAGGGGCCGAACGTGCGTGTGAGCGTCTGCAGCAGGTGCGTTTTGGCGCTGCGCCGGTGCGGTCGCACTGCGACGCCGTTGGCCGCCAGCTTCTCGCGCCAGACGCTCGCATGCTCGCGCTCCGAGGCGGCGAGTTCGGCGAAGATCCGGCGGCGTTCGTCGTCTCTTTCGACGGCGGAGAGCGTGTCGTAGACGGCGGCGCTATCGAGTTCGTCGGCGAGATTACGCCGGAAGCGCTTGATTTCCTGGGCGGTGGCCATGGGCGCGGGTGAAAAAGACGATCCGCCAAGCTTACCCTGGCGCGGCCCGGGTCAGAAGCCGCGCGTCGATGTGCCTGTCCGGCGTGCTCAGCGCCGCTGGCGCAGGTGCCGGTAGATGGTGTTGCGTGCGAGCCCGAGTTCGCGCGCCGCTGCCGAGACGTTGCCGCCGTGGCGGGCGAGCGTGTCTTCGATGAGCCGTGACTGCCAGACCGAGAGGCGCGCGGGTTCACACCCGGAGTCGGGCTCGGACCCGGTGCGGTCCGTCGCCGTCGGAGCGAGCGGCGCCTCCCATTCGCCCGCGGGATCGCAATCGTGCATGAGGTCTTCGGGCAGATGCTCGATGTCGATGGCGTCTTCTCCTTCGGCCATGATCGCCGCCGTGCGCAGCGCGCTCGCGAGCTGACGCAGATTGCCCGGCCAGCGGCAGCGCGCGAAGCATGCCGCAACTGCTGGCGTGAGGCGAGCGGGCGCAGCCGGCACCTCGCGCAGCACGATGTCGAGCATGCGGGCGACGAGCGCGTCGAGATCGGTGCGCTCGGCCAGCGCGGGCAGCGTGACCACGAGGCCGTTGATGCGGTAGTACAGATCCTCGCGGAACGTGCCTTCGGCGATCATCGCGCGCAGATCCCGGTGCGTCGCGCAGACGATGCGCAGATCCACGGGCACCGCGCGCGTGCCGCCGAGCGGCACGACGGCGCGTTCCTGCAGCACGCGCATGAGCCGCACCTGTTGCGCGAGCGGCATGTCGCCGATCTCGTCGAGAAAGAGCGTGCCGCCATGCGCCTGCGCGATCTTGCCCGCGCTGCCGCGGCGCTTCGCACCCGTGAATGCGCCGTCTTCGTAGCCGAACAGTTCGGCTTCGATCAGCGTCTCGGGCAGCGCGGCGCAGTTGAGCGCGACGAACGGCCCGTCGCGGCGCGGCGAATCGCGATGCAGCGCCCGCGCGAGCCATTCCTTGCCGGTGCCGGTGCGGCCGAGCACGAGGACGGGAATGTCGCGGCCGCGCACGCGCGCCACGCGCTGCAGCGCGGCGGCGAGCCGCGCGTCGCCGGTGTCGAGTTCGGCTAGCGTGGGCTGCGGTGTCGCGTCGGCGGCGGCCGTCTTTGCAGCGGCGGGCGGTGTGTACGACGCGGGTGCGGCGTTTGGCGCGCGGGACGATGCGGGCAGTGCGGAGCGCGCCAGGGTGGCCGCGCCGGGCGTGGCGCGCGCGATCACGCGCACGCCACTTGGGAGCGCAAGCGTGAGCGGCTCACCGGGCGCGCGCATGAGCTGCTGCATGAAGGCCGCGAACGGCTGCCCGAAAAGCGCCGCGAACTCGCGCCGCTGCAGGTCCGCTAGCGGCGCGCCGAACTGGAACAGGGCGCTGCGGTTCGCGCAGAGGAGCGTGCCGTCGGCGGAAAAGGCGGCCAATCCTTCGTACAACGTACCGATGAATTCCGCGCGGACATGAAACTGGAGCCGGATGGCATCGGCGAAATCGGTGCTGAACAGCTGGTTCTCGATCATCTGCGCCGACATGCGCACGAGCGCGAGCGTGTGCTTGTGAAAGCCGCCCGATTCGCCGCTGACGTCGAGCGCGCCGAGCGTGCGGCCGTACGGATCGGCGATCGGCGCGCACGAGCACGTGAGGATGTGATTGGCGCGCAGAAAATGCTCGCGCGCGTGCACGGTGGTGGGCTGCCCGTCCACGAGCGCCGTGCCGATCGCATTCGTGCCGCGATGCTGCTCGGCCCATGAAACGCCCGGGCGCAGTGCCACGCGCTGTGCCTTCTCGATGAAATCGCTGTCGCCGAGGCTGTGGAGGATCACGCCGTTGCGGTCGGTGAGCAGCACCATGCTTTGCGTGTCGACGATCTGCGCGTGCAGCGCGTCCATCACGGGCCGGGCCTGATGGTAGAGCGCGCGGTTCGTGTCGATGAGATCACGCAGGTTCACGGGGGTGAGCGCATCGAATTCGGGCGCTTCGCCGGCGCGCAGTCCCAGTGCGCGCGAGCGCGCGTGAGCTTGTGCGATGGCGTCCGCGCGGGCCGCATGGTGCGGCGTGACGGGGTTTCGAGTCACTCCTGTCTCCAGTCGTTATGGGTCCGCCGTTGCAGCGCAACACGGCCTGGCGCTAGCGGGGGCTCTTGGGCCGGTTCATGGTACAGGATACGAGCCGCCTGCCAATCCGGATTAAAGCGGGGACCGAAGTCGCTCCGCCGTCAATCGCCCTTGAGTTTATTCGCGCGGGTGCCAGGATGAAGGTGAGGGCGCATTCGCGTCGCGCCCCCGGCGGTGCTGGTTCACCGCCCGCTCCGTTCTGGAGTACGTCATGGTGCACGGCGAATTGAGGATCGTGGTGGCGGCGCTCGCCACGTTCGTTGCGCTCTTTGGCCTCGGGTACGCAATTGACGGATTGATCTTCGACGAGAACGACGCCGTGCTTTCCGGAATGGTGACCGTGGCCCTAGCGATCGCTGCGTTCGTGGTGATGCTCACGCTGCACCCGAAAGACCTCGAGGATCTCCAACACCTCGATCCCCACCGGCATCGCGAATCGTGACGCGCCCTTGCGGCGCGCATGTTGCGATGCGACAACCGGCCGGGCACATTGGCACAGAGGCCGGGGAGGCAGTGTTTGCGCGGGCAACTAGCGATACGGATGCTGCACCTGCGAAAAGCAAGCGCTCAAGTCAGGTCTTCCAGCGCGCATTGCGGGCTATTTCCGGCCTGTGACAACGCGGAGCTTGCGGGCCGCAGGAAGTCGTCTAAAGTGAATCAAATCAACCGCCGCAAACGTGTCTTTCACGGCGGCTGACGTTGATCCGCGCGTTCCGGATCGGAGTGTCACCCGCGCTGTCCGGGGGCAGTCCGAGGCGGCTGAGCGCGGCCCATTCACCCTCAACTAAGGCGACCCCCATGCAGATCATGTTTCCGAACGAGGCGCCCGAATACTCGGGTCCCGACCTTACCTTGGCGTTTCCGGCGATGGTCGATGGAGAGAGGGTGGAGTGTCTGATCACGGCGGCGGCGCTGGAAGACCACTTCGGGGCGGCCTCGCCGCGCGCCGAAGACATGCTCAATGCCTTCGACCATCACCGCGACCGCATCGAGGCTTGTGCGCGTCGCTTGCTGTCCGAAACGCGTGCGCAGTGTCTCGTGCTGCGCAGCGGCTACGTGCGCTTCGTCCAGGCGCACGGCAGCGCGTCCTGAACGCGTCGTAGACAACGGCGTTCTTTACAGCCTTTTTGCTTCTCGCCGCGCCCTTCGGGGCGCGGCTTTCGTTTTTTGCGCCCTCAGACCATGCGGCGCAGCGTGTTGTCGCGGAACACGACGTGGTGCGCGATCGCCGCGAGCGCATGCAAACCGATCACCCAGTAAAAGAGGTTGCCGAAGAGTTCGTGCGTGTCTTTGATGAATTTGCGTGCGGCGGGATCCGGGCCAGCGAGCGTGAGTTGCAGATCGAGCCCCGCGAGCCTGACCGGATGGCCTGCCGTGTTGATCGTCAGAATGCCTAGCAGGGGCTGCACGAAAATAAACAGATAAAGCGCGAGATGCACGACGCGCGAAAGAAACGAGAGCAGCCGGTTGGAGTCGATGCCGGCGGGCGCGCCGCGCCAGAGGCGCCATAGCAGCCGCGGCACGGCGAGCGCGAGCACGAGCGTGCCCGCCCAGTAGTGCACATTGCTCCAGAACACGCGGCTGTCCGTGCCTTTGGGGCCGCGCACTTCGATCGCGAGATAAGCAAGCGCGACGAGCAGAAAAATGGCCCAGTGAAACAAGATCGCGGGCTTCGTGTAGCGTTCGGATGCGGCGGGGAAAGTTGCCACGTGGCGGCTCCTGTGTGCGGGGGTGCTGGCAATCGTTCCTATGATAAGGAGCAGGTGCCGCGCCGTGCAGCGATATAGCCGGGAAGCTTGACGTAGCGGGGTATGAAGGGACGATGGGAGGCCCGAATGCTCCCGGGCCGCGTAGACGTCCTTGCGAACAACCGTCTTCCCTTACGCGTTGCCGAGATAGAAATAACGGAACAGGAACACGGCCGCGATGATCCAGACGATCAGCTTCACCTCGCGCACGCGGCCCGTCAGCAGCTTCAGGCCCGCATACGAGATGAAGCCGAACGCCACGCCATTGGCGATCGAATAGGTGAACGGCATGGCGAGCGCGGTGAGGGTGGCGGGTACGACTTCGGTGGCGTCTTCCCAGGGCAGATCGGCGAGTTCGCGCAGCATCAGGCACGAGACGTAGAGCAGCGCCGGCGCCGTGGCATAGCCCGGCACCACGCCCGCGAGCGGCGCGACGAACAGGCACGCGAGGAACAGCACGGCCACGGTCAGCGCGGTCATGCCGGTGCGGCCGCCCGCCTGCACGCCCGAGGCGCTTTCGATATACGCCGTGGTGGACGAGGTGCCGAGCACCGAGCCCGCGAGAATCGCGGTGCTGTCCGCGAGCAGCGCGCGGTTCAGGCGGTGCATCTTGCCGTGGACGAGCAGGCCCGCGCGGTTCGCGACGCCCATCAGCGTGCCGGTCGCGTCGAACAGTTCGACGAGAAAGAACACCAGTACGACATTGAGCACGCCCGTGGAGAGCGCCGCCTTGATGTCGAGCTGCGCGAACGTCGGCGCGATCGACGGCGGCGGCGAGAAGATGCCGTGGAACTGGTTGCCGCCGAAGAAGAACGAGAGAATCGTGACCCCGACGATGCCGATCAGGATCGCGCCGCGCACTTTCAGCACGTCGAGCGTGACGATGGCAAAGAAGCCGATGATCGCGAGGATCGTATGCGGATCGTGCAGGTTGCCGAGCTCGACGAGCGTGGCCGGGCTCCCGACGACCACGCCCGAGGTCTTGAGCGAGATGATCGCGAGAAAGAGGCCGATACCCGCTGTGATCGACACGCGGATCGAATGCGGAATGCCGTTGACGATGGCTTCGCGCACGCGCAGCAGGGTGACGATGAAGAACAGGCACCCGGAGATGAACACCGCGCCGAGCGCGGCCTGCCACGTGAAGCCCATGCCCTTCACGACCGTATAGGCGAAGTACGCGTTCAGCCCCATGCCGGGCGCGAGCGCGATGGGGTAGTTCGCGTAGAGGCCCATGACGAGCGAGGCGAGCGCCGCGACGAGGCAGGTGGCGACGAACACGCTTTCTTTCGGCATGCCGGCGTCGCCAAGGATGGCAGGGTTCACGAAGATGATGTAGGCCATCGTGAGGAATGTGGTGATACCGGCGAGCAGTTCGGTGCGCAGGTTGGTGCCTGCTTCTTCGAAACCGAAATAGCGTTTGATGGCGTCCATGAAGATCGGGCCCTTGAGAGTCGAGCGGGTTATTCGCTGCTTGGTTGCGTTGCTTGGTTGTTGTGTGCAATCACCGCCGGCAGGAGCACGCTTCGATGTGCGCGGATGCCGCGGCGTATGGCTACGGGCGCGATTGTAAACAATTGTGGGATGGGCAGAACGCCAGGGCCACCGCATGAAACGTCAATCGACATTCGAATCGGTTGATGCGCGCCGCTTCGTGCGATGGCCCGATCGCGTTCGTTTGACGACGCTCATATTGTTTAAGAAATGGCTGATACCTTTCGACAAGTCTTACGTTTAGACTTCGTGATTTTTCAGCCAAGAAAGGAATCATCTATGCTTCATAGCAAGAAGATCGCCGCTGTCGCCGTCTGTGTGGCGGCTGCCGCCGCCGCCGTTCCGGCCAGCGTATTGGCGGCGAGCGCGAATACGCTCAACTTCCAGGGCGAAGTGGCGACCCAGACCTGCGAGGTCACGGTCAACGGCAACGCGACAAACCCGACGGTCCCGTTGCCCCCGGTGTCGGTCTCGGTCCTCCAGGCTGCGGGCAGCAACGCCGGCATGACGAACTTCACGATTGGCGTGACCGGCTGCACCGCGCCGACGAGTGCGCTGCCGATCAAGACGGTGTTCGTCGGGAATCAGGTGGATAGCAACGGCAACCTCGGCAATACCGGGACCGCAACCAACGTCGCGCTGCAACTGCTGGACCCGGCTGCGCCCTCCACGCCGTTCGACCTCTCCGGCGCCATGGGCTACGCCGCCGCCGGTCTGAACCTCGCAGCCGGCGCGACGGCGTCGACGCACGACTTCGCGGTTCGCTACTACAGCGCAACGGGTAATGCGACCGCTGGTTCGGTGTTCGGCACCGTGCAGTACGCGGTCAGCTATCAGTAAGACGTCAGAGTAAGACCTCAGAGTAAGACCTCAGAGTAAGACCTGGGCGATCGGCCCCTCCGGGTCTGGCGCATCGAGCCAGGCCCGGAGACTTTTTCGTCCGAATTCCCTCAGCATTTCACGTCCGTGAGGGAATTCGATTACCCGATATGTAATTAGGACTGCAATACAAATCCGGCGCATGCTTGAATTCGCCCGGACCCGCGCTTAGACGCACTGAAACGCCTGATCGACGCTGCTCTTGATTCTGCCGAGTTGGCCTGCCGATGCGTTGGCAGGAACGTTTTGAAGTCGCCTGTATGCCACAGACCGAACGTCGCAACCGGTCACTTCGAGCCACAGCAGCGCTCCTGGGGTGGCAGTCGCAATACAACGATGCGCGCGCGAACTTCCGGGCGCGGATCGCCCGATGCCGGATGGCTGCCGTGCTGCGTGTAGCTGGCTAGTGGGCGCTACTGCGACATCTGCCCAGCGGCACCACCCGGCGCGCGTGACGCGCGCCGCTGCGCCACGATGGCGCCTGCCCGTTGCGCGTTTTCCGGGTAGTTGACCCAGTCCATCGGATCGTAGCCCGCTTGCCGCCACTCGATCAGGTCTGCGCGCACCTGGGCTCGCGTCAACGGCCCTGACTGATCGTACGGTTGGGCCAGCGCCGCAGCCGACGCGAACCAGCATGCTCCGGCAAGCACGCCGAGCGCTACACGCGGAAGAGAGTTCATGGCAAGACCTTTCGTATTAGGGATATCCCTAAAAATTATAGGCGCTATCTCAATAACTGAAAGGTGGATCGAGACTCGCTGTAGCTGTGGGGGCGAACCGCGAAACGCTCACTGCGCGCGCTTGCGAAGCTGCGCCGCGCGATAGTCGGTCGGCCGCTGTCCGGTCCATTTGCGAAACGCGCGATGAAACGCGCTCGGCTCCGCGAACCCAACCGCCGCCGCAATGTCGGCAACCGAGCGGCGCGGGTCCAGCAGCGCTGCGATCGCGAGGTCGCGGCGCAATTCGTCCTTGATCGACTGGCAACTGTGGCCCTCCTGGCTCAGCCGCCGGCGCAGCGTGGCGGGCGCCACGTGCAGACGCCGCGCGATGGCGTCGGCATCGGGCCACGCGGCGGCGGGAAGCGCGCGCAGCGTTCTTCGCACGCGCGTCGCGAACGAGCCGGGGTTGCGGTACTTCACGACGAAATTGCCAGGCGCGTTGCGCAAAAAGGCGCGCGCCGAGCTGGCGGTCTGGATCACGGGCAGCTCGAGAAAGGCTGGCGCGAAGTCGAAGCACGTGGCCGCCTGGTCGAACGTCATGTCGTCGCAGAGCATCAGTTGATAGTCGTGCGCGGCATCGGGCTGCGGACAGCAAAAGCGCGCCGCGAGCAGCGGAATGCGCCGGCCCACGAGCCAGCACACGAGCCCATAGACGAGGATGAACCAGGTGGCGTACGCGAACATCGTGGGCGTGGGCCTGCCCGCGCGATGCTTGAGCGTCACGCGCACGCGCGTGGCGTCGATGTCGATCTCGCCGGCCAGGTCGTCGAGCACGAGCCGCATGAAGTGAACCGCTCGCTGCAGCGCCTGGCGCCCGGTGCTGGCGCCGAGCGCCGAGTGCGTCATGGCGATGAAGCTGCCGCTTTTCATCGCGTGCGAGTCCTGGCCGAAGAATTCGTCATCGAGCGCGCGCGCGATGCCCGACCACAGCAGGCCGTATTGCGCCGCGCTCACACGGGCCTGCGGCGCGCACAGCACGGCCGCAGAGATGCCGGCCGCTTCGGCGAGCGGCGCGATTTCGAGGCCGCCCGCCCGCGCCAGCGCGAGCGTCTCGTTCACGAGGCGCATCGAGATCGTGCCTTTTTCGCTCAGCGTATCGGGTTTCGCCGGTTGCAAGGGAGCCGCCTCCGTTGGGGGTGTCGTAGCCTATATGGTAAATCCGATCAATGACTTTGAGCGTGGCGGGCATCGAATGCGCGCGTGAGCATGCCTACACTTTTCGCAAGCCTTGCAGCCGGGGCGCCATCGCGCCACAGTGGAAGGCAAGCGCAAGAGACACAGGAAGGGGACACACATGGACGAGTTCTATACCGACGACCAGCGCATGATTCGCGACGCCGCGCGCGACTTCTCGAGCGAGCAGCTAGCGCCGAACGCAGCGCAATGGGACCGCGAGGGCAAGCTGCCCGACGAGGTGGTCAAGCAGCTGGGCGAGCTGGGCTTTCTCGGCATGATCGTGCCGCAGGAGCAGGGCGGTTCCTACACCGACTACGTGGCGTACGCGCTCGCGATGGAGGAAATCGCAGCGGGCTGCGCCTCGTGCGCGACGCTCGTGAGCGTGCACAACTCAGTGGGCTGCGGGCCGATCCTGCAGTTCGGCACCGACGCGCAAAAGGATCGCTGGCTAGGCAAGCTCGCCAGCGGCGAGCTGATCGGCGCGTTTTGCCTGACCGAGCCGCAGGCGGGCTCGGAGGCGAACAACCTGCGCACGCGCGCGGAGCTGCGCGACGGCAAGTGGGTGTTGAACGGCAACAAGCAGTTCGTGACCAACGGCTCGCGCGCGAGCGTCGCCATCGTGTTCGCCGTGACCGATCCCGACGCGGGCAAGCGCGGCATCTCGGCGTTCATCGTGCCGACGGACACGCCGGGCTTCAACGTCGGGCCGCACGAGAAGAAGATGGGCATCCGCGCTTCGGACACCTGCCCGATCTCGCTCGTCGACTGCGCGATTCCCGAGGCGAATCTGCTTGGCCAGCGCGGCGAGGGCCTGAAGATCGCGCTCGCGAACCTCGAAGGCGGGCGCATCGGCATTGCGGCGCAGGCGCTCGGCATCGCGCGCGCGGCCTTCGACGCGGCGCGCACCTATGCGCACGAGCGCGTGCAGTTCGGCGAGCCGATCATCAAGCATCAGAGCGTGGCGAACATGCTCGCGGACATGCACACGCGCATCAACGCGGCGCGCCTTCTCGTGCATCACGCGGCGCGGCTGCGCACGCTTGGCAAGCCGTGTCTTTCGGAGGCTTCGCAGGCCAAGCTCTACGCTTCCGAAATGGCCGAGGAAGTGTGCTCGCACGCCATCCAGATCCACGGCGGCTATGGCTTCCTCAACGATTATCCGGTGGAGCGGCACTATCGCGATGCGCGCATCACGCAGATCTACGAAGGCACGAGCGAAGTCCAGCGGATGGTGATCGCGCGGCAGCTTTGAGAAGCAGTGAGGATGACGAAGCGAAAATAAATCGAGCGCGCACACGCGCAAATGGAGACGACGATGACCGGGTTCACCCCTTCCGCGCAGGCCTTCATCGACGCACGCGATCTGCTGCTGCGTCACCGCACCGACTACGCACGCGCGTACGCCGAATTCGCGTGGCCGAAGCTCGACACGTTCAACTGGGCGCTCGATTACTTCGACGTGATGGCGCGCGGCAACGACAACCCGGCGCTCTGGATCGTCGACGACCTCGCGAACGGCGGCACGCGCTATTCGTTCGCGCAGATGTCCGAGCGCTCCTCGCGCATGGCGAACTTCCTGCGCGCGCAGGGTGTCGCGCGCGGCGACCGTCTGCTGCTCATGCTGCCCAACCGCGTCGAACTCTGGGACGTGATGCTGGCGGCGATGAAACTCGGCGCAATCGTGCTGCCCGCCACGACACAGCTCTCGCCCGACGACGTGCGCGAGCGCGTGGAAACGGGCGGCGCACGCTACGTCGTCGTGGACGCTGCCGAGCTCGGCAAGTTCGAAGCGCTGGACAAGAGCGTGAAGCGCATCGCCGTGGGCGGCACGAACGGCGCGAGCGAGTGGATCGACCTTTCGCGCGCCTACGATGCCAGCCCCGCCTTCGAGCCCGACGGCCCGACGCGCGCCAGCGACCCGCTCCTGCTCTACTTCACCTCGGGCACGACCTCGAAGCCCAAACTCGTCGAACACACGCACGAAAGCTATCCCGTTGGCCATCTTTCGACGATGTACTGGATCGGCCTCATGCCGGGCGACATCCACTGGAACATCAGCTCGCCGGGCTGGGCCAAGCATGCATGGAGCTGCTTCTTCGCGCCCTGGAACGCGCAGGCCTGCGTGTTCGTCTACAACTACGCGCGCTTCGTGCCGAAAGACACGCTCGCCGCGCTCGTTCAATGCGGCGTGACCACGCTGTGCGCGCCGCCCACGGTGTGGCGCATGCTCGTGCAGGAGCCGCTCGCTTCTTACGCGGTGAAGCTGCGCGAGATCGTGGGCGCGGGCGAGCCGCTCAACCCCGAGATCATCGAGCGCGTGCGCCATGCATGGGACATCGCGATTCGCGACGGCTACGGTCAGACGGAAACGACCTGCCAGATCGGCAACCCGCCTGGCCAGCCCGTGGTGGCCGGCTCGATGGGCCGGCCGCTGCCCGGCTATCGCGTGGAGCTTGTCGATCCGGACGATCAGCCCGTGAGCGAGGGCGAAATAGCACTGCCGCTGCTGCATCGGCCGCTCGGTCTCATGACGGGCTACGCGAACAACGCGAAGGCGAGCGAGTACGCCATGCGCAACGGCTACTACCATACTTCCGATGTCGCCATGCGCCGCGACGACGGCTACTACGTCTACGTCGGCCGCGCCGACGACGTGTTCAAGTCGTCCGACTATCGCCTGAGTCCGTTCGAGCTGGAAAGCGTGCTCATCGAGCATGAAGCGATTGCCGAGGCGGCCGTCGTGCCGAGCCCGGACGAACTGCGTCTCTCGGTGCCGAAGGCCTTCGTCATCGTGCGCCAGGGCTATGAAGCCGGCCCCGATCTCGCGCGCGAAGTGTTCCGCTTCTCGCGCGAGAAGCTCGCGCCCTACAAGCGCATTCGCCGGCTGCAGTTCAGCGACCTGCCCAAGACCATCTCGGGCAAGATCCGCCGCGTCGAGTTGCGGCGCCGCGAAATGGAGCGCAGCGCCGAACCTGCGCGCCAGCCGGACGAGTACTGGGAAGAGGATTTCCCCGAGCTGCGCTGATATCAAAACGGAGTCCGAAATGATCGAATTCGAGTACGCGCATGATGGCGCGGTGGTGCTGCTCACGCTTTCTCGCCCGCCGGCGAACGCCTTCACGATCGACGGCTTGCGTCAGCTTCAGCAGGTGATCGAGGCGTTCGACCGCGAGCCGCAGGTGCGGGCCGTCGTCGTCACCGGCAGCGGGCCGAAGTTCTTCAGCGCGGGCGCAGACCTCAATGCCTTCGCCGATGGCGACCGCGACGTCGCCCGTACGGCGGCAAGCGCGTTCGGCGCGGCGTTCGAGGCGCTGCAGAAGGCGCGGCCCGTGGTGATCGCCGCGATCAACGGCTATGCGATGGGCGGCGGCCTCGAGTGCGCGCTCGCGTGCGATATCCGCATCGCCGAGGAGCACGCGCAGCTCGCGCTGCCCGAGCCCGCCGTGGGGCTGCTGCCTTGCGGCTGCGGCACGCAAACCCTGCCGTGGCTGGTTGGTGAGGGCTGGGCCAAGCGCATCATCCTCACGGGCGAGCGCGTGGATGCGCAAACGGCGCTGCGCATCGGTCTAGTGGAGGAAGTCGTCGCGACGGGCGGCGCACGTGACGCGGCCCTCGCGATGGCGGCTCGCGTTGCCGGGCTGAGCCCGGAAGCGGTGAGCGCCAGCAAATCGCTGATCCATCAGGCGCGCAATGGCGTGCCGCGCGGCGCGGCGCTCGCGGTCGAGCGCGAGCGCTTCGTCGATTTGTTCGATTCGCCCAACCAGCGCGAAGGCGTCAACGCGTTCCTCGCGAAACGCAAGCCGCGCTGGCATATTGAAACGGAGAACTAAGCAATGAATGCAACACCCGCTTCCGTCGAGGCCACGCCTCAGCCGGCCGCACCTCAGCCGGCCACTACGGAAGCCAAAAAGGAGGTGCTGTTTCGCGTGGTCAACCGCGTGGCGATCGTCACGCTCGATCGTCCGGCCGCGCTCAACGCGCTTTCGCACGCCATGGTGCGCGAACTGACCCAACTGCTGGAGCATGTGCGCACGGATGACGCCATCGTCGCGCTCGTGCTGGAAGGCGCGGGCCCGAAGGGCTTCTGCGCGGGCGGCGACGTGCGCGCGCTCTACCAGCTTGCACGCGAAAGCGCGCGCGACGGCGCTGACGGCTGGCAGCAATTCTTCGTCGACGAGTATCGGCTCGACTATCGGTTGCACACATTCCCCAAGCCGGTCGTCGCGCTGCTAGACGGCGTGACGATGGGCGGCGGCATGGGCCTCGGCCAGGCGGCGGTGCTGCGCATAGCAACGTCGCGCACGAAGATCGCGATGCCGGAAACACGCATCGGCCTCTTGCCCGACGTGGGCGCGACGCATTTCCTCGCGAAAATGCCTGTCGAGCTGGAGCTTTACGTGGGCCTGACCGGCGCGATGCTCGCCGGTGCCGATGCCGTGCACTGCCGCCTGGCGGACGCCTGCGTGCCCGGCGAATGGCTCGATGGGTACGAGGCGCGCCTCGCGGCCGCGCAGTGGACAGGCGATGTGCGCGCTGTGTTGCGCGAGGTGTTCGTCGCGCCATGCCATGAGGCGGGCGAAGGCGCGCTCGCTGCACTCACGCCGGCCATCGTGCGCCATTTCGACCCCCGCCTGAGCGTGGAGCAGATCGTCGCCTCGCTGCGAGCCGATCTCGAACGCGTGCATTCGCAGTCCGAGCGGGCCTGGCTCGAAGCCACGCTCGAAGCGCTCACGCATTATTCCCCCACGATGCTCGAAGTCACGCGCGAGGCGCTGCTGCGCGGGCGGCAGATGACGCTCGCCGAGTGCTTCCGCATGGAGCTTGGCATCGTTGGCCGCGCGATCGAAGAGGGCGACTTCTGCGAAGGCGTGCGCGCGCATCTCGTCGACAAGGACCGCAAGCCGCGCTGGGCGCCCGCAACGCTCGTCGAAGTCCGCAGCGAGCGCGTGCGGCATTTTCTTGCTTCGCCCTGGCGCGGCGAGGCGCATCCGCTCGCGGATCTCGGCGCGTAAGCCGGGAGCGCAAACGCCGGGAGCGAAAACGCCCGCCGCGAGTCACGCGGCGGGCGTCGTTGATAGCGCAGCGCTTACAGGTAGCTGCAAACGTAGTCGAGCGTCTCGATCACGTCGATGTCGAAGCGGCTCCTGGCCGGCACCGAGAACGACTCGCCGGCGCCGTAGGTCTTCCACTCGTCGGTGCCTGCCAGGCGGATGCGGCACTGGCCGGCCTGCACTTCCATCAGCTCGGCGGCGTCGGTGCCGAAGTTCAGCGTGCCCGGCAGGATCACGCCGAGCGTCTTGCGCGAGCCGTCGGCGAACAGCACGGTGTGCGAAACGCACTTGCCGTCGAAGTAGACGTTCGCACGTTTGATTACGGAAACCTGATCGAATTGCGCTGCTGCCGTCATGGCGGTCTTCCTCTGTCTTCGTGGATGGAATCGGGCGCCGGAACGACGCGTCGTCCGGGGCAAGGCCGCCATCATACCGGCAGTCGCGGCGGTCTGGGCAACGCCGCTCGGGCGTTGGCGGCCGCTGCGAGCCGATGCGAGGCGCTTCGCAGGCCGTCGAGTCATTTGCGGCAAATTTCTCACCAAGCGTTTACACAAATCTAACCTGTCATTACAATCGCAATCACGAATGAGAATCATACGCATTCGCAAAAAAAGACAATCCGCCGGGTTTCCATAGCGCAGGGGGTGTGTGACGCTCGCTGCAGCGAAAGGAGGTCCGTCACCGACCAGCTCGCACACTCATGCCCGTCCATTTCCCGACGCCCAGGCGCGCGGCCGCCGCGCTCTACTGCTCCGGTCTTTTCGCATCGTCAATCGTTCACGCGCAGACGGCGCCCGCCGCCGATACGCCAGCTGCCGCACCGTCCACCGCCGCCGCGGAGGGCACGCTCCCCGCGGTGAAGGTTATCTCGGCGCCGTCCGACATGCAGACGAAATCGCTCGATTCGTACAAGTTCACCGCGCCGCTCATCGACACGCCTCGCTCGATCACCGTGATTCCAGAGGAAGTGCTCAAGGAGAAGAACGTCACGACGTTTCAGGACGCGCTGCGCACGGTGCCGGGCATCACCTTCCTCGGCGGCGACGCGGCGGCGAATCCGTCGGCGGACCGTCCCGTGATTCGCGGCTTCGAATCGCGCAATTCGATTTTCGTGGATGGCATGCGCGACACGGGCGTGCAAAACCGCGAAACCTTCGCTGTGCAGAACATCAGCGTCGTGAAGGGCCCGGACTCCGTGTATGCCGGGCGCGGTGCGGTTGGCGGCAGCGTGGACATCACGACGAAAACGCCGCAGGCCGACAACTTCATCAACGGGAGCGTGGGCCTCGGCACCGATAGCTTCCGCCGCGCCACCGTCGACTGGAACCAGAAGCTCAACGACACCACGGCGATCCGCCTGAACGCAATGGGCCACGACGCCGACCAGCCGGGCCGCACCGACGTGTACAGCAAGCGCTGGGGCGTCGCTCCATCGGTCGCATTCGGCCTGAACACGCCCACCACGGTCACGGTGAGTTACTACCACCTGAACAGCTACGACATGCCCGACTTCAGCGTGCCGTTCCGCTCGACGGGAGGCACGCCGGTGTCGTCCAACCGTGGCCAGTTCTACGGCCTGAACACGCGCGACTACCGCTACGGCCAGACCGACACGGGCGAAGTCAAAGTGGAGCACCGCATCAACGACGCGTGGAAGATCAGGAACACGACGATGTTCGGGCGCTCGACGCTCGACTACGTCGCGACCAATCCGCAGTTGACGAGCGCGACCTCGAACATCCTCAGCCTGCAGGCCAAGAGCGGCAAGTACGCGACCAACAGCGTCGCCAACCAGACCGAGGCAAACGGGAAGTTCGACCTCTACGGCATGCGCCATACGTTCACCGCGGGCGCGGAGTTCAGCCACGAGCAGAACCTGTACGAGGGCTATCTCGTGCGAGATTCGGCGGGCAACAACATCCGCACGGGCGGCCCGTGCTCGGTGGCGTACAACTGCGCGTCGATCAACAACTGGAATCCCGACAATCCGTGGACGGGCAGCATAGTCCTCAACGGCGACAAGAGCTTCCCGGGCCCCGCCACGCATACGCAGACGAATACCGCTTCGGCGTATATGTTCGACAGCGTGCAGCTTTCCGAGCGCTGGATCTTCAACGCGGGCCTGCGCTTCGACCGCTACGACGTGACCGCCCAGCAGGCGGGCGTGGCCGATCTCTCGAACACGTCGAATCTCTTCAGCTACCAGTTCGGCCTCGTGTTCAAGCCGGTGCCGAACTTGAGCCTCTATACGTCGTATGGGACCTCGGCGAATCCGCCGGGCTCGAACTCGGGTCTTGGCGGCGGCACCGACCAGATCACGGCGACCAACAAGGATCTCGCGCCCGAGCGTTCGCGCAATATCGAAGTGGGCGCGAAATGGGACGTGCTCGATCAGCGCCTCTCGCTCACCACGGCCCTGTTCCAGACGGAAAAGACCAATGCGCGCGTGAGCAACGGCCTGGGCGGCACCATCAATGCGGGTTCACAGCGCGTGCGCGGCTTCGAATTCGGCTTCGCGGGCAACGTGACGAACAAGTGGTCCGTGTTCGGCGGCTACTCGTACCTCGACGCGATCACGACCGACGCGGGCCCGGCGAGCCCGACGCTCTCCGGCCTGCCGATGGTGATGGTGCCAAAGCATAATTTCACGCTGTGGACGAGCTACGACGTGCTGCCGAAACTCACGGTGGGTGCGGGCGCAACGGTTTCGAGCTTGACGTATGCGTCGGTTTCGGCGACTACGCGTAAGTGGATACCGGGTTATGCGCGCTTCGATGCCGCGGCTACGTGGCGCGTGTCGAAGAAGATCGATCTGCAGCTCAACGTGAACAACATCTTCGACAAGGCCTACTACCAGAGCGCCTACCCGATCTACGCGACGTGGGCGCCGGGCCGTTCGGCGGTGGTGACCTTGAACTTCTATCAGTGACACGCGAACGGCGAGTCACGAAAAAGGGGCGCTCGCAAAGAAGCGCCCCTTTTGTATCGTATCGACGGTACGTCGATGCGAGATCACTCCGCGGCGCGCACCGCCACCGAAGCCTCGGAAGTCAGCATCATGAACGTGAAGCTCTCCTGCAGATAGAGCTTGACGCTGTCCGCGTCGTGCGACGCATAGCCGATCGAGACATCCTGCCCGAGGTGGAACGCGAAATCGCCGCCGCGCGTGCTCAGGATCGCGCCGCCTTGAATCGCTGGCGCCCAGATGATCTCGCCGTTCACGAGCCGGCGAATGTGCTCGAGAATCGGATAGCCCATGTCGCTCGCTTCGCTCACCGACGTGTACGCGTCGGAGCCGAGCAGCACCGCGTACGGGCCGTCCACGCCTTGCAGGCGCAACTGTTCGAGCGCCCTGGCGATGACCGTGGGGTAACTGGCGATGTCGGCGGGCATCGGCAGAACCGGGTTCGACGTACCTTCGCGAATGCCCGTGATCTGCGCGGCCGCGTAGCCGTCGAAGATCGCGCGGTCTTCCGCGAACGCGAGGCGCGTGGCGGCGTCCTTGGCCGGCTGCCAGTCGGAGTCCTCGGCGCCGCGCTCCACGTCGTCGATGGCGTCGCGCGAGAGCTCGAACGGCACGCGCAGTTCGACGAGCGCCTTCACTTCGCGCTGGCGCGCGCGGATGCCTTCGACCGGCGGCGCGATGCCGTTCTGGTGGCCGGTGCCGACGGCGGCGAGCGCCGGGCCGCCAGGCCCTTTGACGTCCACGACGCGGCGTCCCGCGAGCGAGCGCTTGAAGGTGCGCGCGACTTCTTCTTCGATTTGCGACCACGCGGCCGCGGAAATCGGCGCCAGCTCGCGATGGAGGTTATTCATACCGGGGTGCTCCTTTGAGGGATCCGATGGCGAGCGAGCCGTCCGCGCAGGCCGCGGCGGCAGGCTCGGTTTGTGTTTCCGATGAATCGGCGGCGCTCGTCTCGACACCTGGCGCGGCGGCCGGGTCGACTGCGGGGTCGACCGCGGCGAGCGCTTCGAGCAGCGGCTGCGACGGCACGAAGAAGAGGCCGCCGGTCACGGCGCGGCTGAAGTCGAGCAGCCGGTCGTAGTTGCCGGGCGGCAGCCCGACGAACATGTTTTCGAGCATCTGCTCGATCGGCTTCGGCGAGCGCGCGTAGCCGATGAAGTAGGTGCCGAATTCGCCCGAGCCGGGCCGGCCGAACGGCATGTTGTCGCGCAGGATCTTGATTTCGTTGCCCGCGTCGTCTTCGAGCGTCGTGAGCGCGCTGTGCGACCAGCTGGGCTTCACCGCTTCGTCGAGTTCGATGTCATCGAGCTTGGTACGCCCGATGATGTGCTCCTGCGCCTCCACCGAAAGCGCGTTCCAGCCTTTCATGTCGTGCAGGTACTTCTGCACGAGCACGTAGCTGCCGCCGCGGAAGTCTGGATCCTCGTTCTCGCCGATCACGGTGAAATGGGCCGCTTCGTTGCCAGTGGGATTCTCGGTGCCGTCGACGAAGCCGATGATCGCGCGCATGTCGAAGTTGCGAAAGCCGTGCACTTCGTCCACGGTCGTGACCGCGCCTTCCAGGCGCGTCATGAGCTGCGTGGCGAGCTCGAAGCACAGGTCGGTTTCGTCGGCGCGAATGTGGAGCAAAAGGTCGCCCGGCGTGGCGATGGCTTTGCGCTCGCCCGAGCCGAATTCTCGGAACGGATGCAGCTCGGCCGGCCGCGGTTCGCCGAACAGCTTGTCCCAGGCGTCGGACGAAAAGCCCACCACGCACGAGAGATTGCCGGCCGGCACGCGCTTGCCGACCGCGCGCACGAGGTTGGCGACGTCGGCGCACCAGGCGCGCACCGTGGCGCGGCTCGCGGCGTCTTCGTTGACGGTCGCGACGATGAAAAACGCGTTGCGCGTGACGGCGCTTGAGACGGACTGCGGTTCCTGCGTAAGTGAGGCCGGCGTCATGATGATGTAGGTTTCGCTGGAGAGTCGGGCTGTGAAGCCGGGTCGTGAAGCGGGGTTTGCATTCCGCTGCGCCCGCGTAGTTTAGCCAAACTCGCGCAAACGGGCCGTTTGCAGGCGAGTGGTCAGCCGTGCGACGATAATCGGCGTCAGGGATCGACAGGAGACACGCCATGTGGGACCACACCGAGCATGAAGGCTTCGAGATCTGGGTGCTGCCGATTCCGGCGTTCGGGCCGCGTTCGCCCGAACCGCTGTTCCACTACAGCGGCTACATTTGCCGCCACGGCGCGGACGCGCACGTCGAAGGGCGCAGCGTGCGCTTTCACGACATGATGCGCAACTACACGGGCCCCGACGCCGCGCTCGACGCCGCCTACGCGGACGCGCGCAAGCGCATCGACCGCTTCCATGCCACGGGAAGCTGGGGCGAGAGCCCGGCTTGAGCCTGCGGGTTTACCGGCCGCCTTGCACGATCAGCTTGACGGGCCGCCCGTCGCAGCCCACTGCGCCCGGCAACCTGAGCGTGCGCCAGTCCGCAGGCTGGCCGGGCGCAGCGAGGTCGGCGGCGGCGGCGAGGTCCGTGGTGTAGGTCGCGACCACGTTGAACGGCCAGGATCCGCGGCGCAGCCGCTCGTGCACGAGCGAGCCGACCCAGACCGGCGTGGGCTCGCCGCCTTCGCCGTTTGCCGCGTGACGCGGCGCGAGCGCATAGCCCGACGGCCACAAGCGCAGCACGTCGCGCTTGTTGCCCGGCTCGCCGGCATCGCCCTTATCGCCCGTATCGCTGGAGAGGTGCGCCCGGGCGAACACCAGCGGCGAGGGCACGCCGTTGTTCAGCTTCGGCAGGAGGGGCAGCGTCATCACGTCGACGTTCGGTGCGACGAGCGATAGCACGCTTCTCACCGTGATCTGCGGGCCCTCGGTCCAACCCGCGTCGCGCAGCGCCGCGCGCAGATCGTCGGCGCTCGCTGCCCACTGGATCGTCATCGGCTCGCGGCGCACGCCTTTCATATCGAAGCGATAGCACGCCAGCGTTCGCCACAGCGAATCGCTCCACTGGAGCTGCGTGACGACGACGGGTGGCGCGCTGGAGGCCGTCGTGGGGGGCACGCTTGGGCGCCCGGGCCCCACCGTCTGCAGCAAGAACGCGGCGACCAGGACGAGGAGCACGATGGGCGGCACGAACACGCGCTGCGGCGGCCGCTTGGGATAGCGCCACAGCGAGGTGAGCACCACGACCGCCACCCAGATCGAGGCGAAGGCGGCGCCGCCAATGGCGTCCGAGAACAGAAAGCGGTCGAAGTAGAGCCCCGCAAACGCCACGGACACGATGATCGCATTGCCCAGCGCGGCGACTAGCGCGGCTTCGAGCATGCTCGCGCGGCGCACGAGCAGGAACATCACGAAGCCGTAGACGATCACCATCGACGCCACGCGGTCGCTCGGGAACACATAGGCTTCGACACTGACGCCGCCGCCCGGCGCCGCGTGGTGGATCGCGAACCGCAGGATGACGATGAGCAGTTGCGAAACGGCGGCCGCGATCGTCCAGTAAGCGATCGTGCGCCAGCGCCGCTCGAGCAGCATCCAGATAGCCGCGGTCGCGATGAGCGCCGCGAGCGTCCACGTGCTGCCGAGCGTTTCGACGCGCGCGAGCGCCGCATCGGCCCAGGTGGTGCGGACCGACTGGAGGAACTGGCGCACCGACTGGTCGACCTGCACGAGCGGCGCGCCGCGCAGCACGTTGCCGAGCACATACGAGAACACGGCCGCGAAGACGGGGACGAGGCCCGTCATCACGATGACGTGGAGGAGCGCGGGCTGCTCCGGGTCGAGCAGGCGGGAGATCCGCCGCGCGGCGGGCCCGGGATGTTGCGCTGCCCACTGCGCCGCGCTGCGCCGCGACTCGCTGGCCCAGTTGTCGATGTGCAGGAGCAGCATGCGCACGACGCGCCAGATGAGCCAAACCGCCAGCGCGACGATGCCGATGACGACGACGAGCCGGAACGACACCGCGCCCGCGAGCTGGAGCGACGCGCCGAACACGACACCCGGCACGATGTGCGCGGGCGCCCAGATGAGCGCGGAGACCACGTTCATGACGAAGAAGCGCATGGGCGTCATGCCGGCCATGCCCGCGACGATCGGGACCACGGCGCGCAGCGGCGCGATGAAGCGCGCGAGGATCACGCTGCGCGCGCCGTGGCTCACGAAATAGGCCTGCGCGCGCTCGAGAATGGCGGGATGGCGGCTGAACGGCCACATCTGCGTGAGCGAGCCGCGGTAGCGATGGCCGATCCAGAAGCTCACGCCGTCGCCGGCCACGGCGCCCGCGATCGCGTACGCGAAGAGCCAGCCGAGATTGATCGTACCGGTGGCCGCGAACGCGCCCGCGATGAACATCGCCGTGCTGCCGGGGATGAAGGTGCCGATGAACGCGAGCGATTCGAGGAAAGCGGCGACGAAGACAAAGGCGAGCGTCCACGTGGCATGCGCGGCCAGCAGGTGCAGCAAATGATCGTAGGCGTGCTCCATCGGCGGGGCGGGTTCGTTTTTGGCGCTCGCGCAAGGAGCCGCGAGGTTGGAGGGATGCCGGCGCGCCGCTCGTAGCCAACGGCAGCAAGCGGCGCGCGCGCCTTCAGGCGCCATATTACCGGGCGCGCGCAACTCCGTGCGGCAGGAGGCCCAGCGCCGGGGGCGGCGCGCAAAGAGCGCAGGCGGCGCGCCCGGCCGCCATTTGGCGATGAGAGTGCCGCGCCGCGCCCGGGATGAATCAGATCACGCCTTTGTCCTTCAGCTCGGCCAGCTTCTCCGCCGAATAACCGAGTGCCGATTGCAACACCGCTTGCGTGGCTTCGCCCAGTTGCGGCGGCGCGTACCGCACGGGCATGCGCTCGCCGTCGAAGCGCCAGGGCGGCGCGAGCACGGGCGTCGTGCCGCTTTCCGTATGCGGATGCGGCTGCTGCGTGACGAGCCCGCCTTGTGTCGCGCGCGGCGAAAGCAGCGCCTCGCGCAGCCCCGCCACTTCGCCGCACGGAATGCCTGCGCGCGCGAGCCGTTCGAGCAGCAGCCTGCGAGGCCGGCTGCCCAGTTCGCGCGTGAGCTCCGGCAAGAGCGTTTCGCGGTTCCGCCCGCGCAGGATGTTGGTCGTGTAGCGCCCATCGCCGGCGAGGTCGGGGCGCTCGATCACCTCGCGGCAAAAGCGCTCGAACTGCGCGTTGTTGCCAACCGTGATGACTAGCGGACCATCTGCCGCATCGAACACGCCATATGGCACGATCGACGGATGCGCGTTGCCGTAGCGCGGCGGATCCTCGCCGATCAGCAGCGCTTCGAGCCCGTAGTAAGCCGTGATCATGAGGCCGCAATCGAACAGCGCCATTTCGATATGGCGCCCGCGGCCGGTGCGCTGGCGTTCGTAGAGCGCCGCGAGGATTGCCTGCGCCGCATACATGCCGGTGAACAGATCGACGGCGGCGACGCCGAACTTCAAGGGCGCCTGGCCCGCTTCGCCCTGCACGACGAGGTCGTAGCCGGGGCGCTCGGCTTCGGGGCCGGTGCGGTCGTAGCCGGAAATCGAGCAATAGATGAGCCGCGGATTTTCGGCGCTCAGCTGCTCATAGCCGATGCCGAGTTTTTCCGCGCCGCCGAACCTGAAATTCTGCACGAGGATATCGATGGTCTTCGCAAGCTCGCGCACGATCTGCTGGCCTTCGGGCGTTTGCAGATCGACTGTGATCGAACGCTTGTTGCGGTTCACGCTGTTGAAGTACGCGGTTTCGGTCTGGCCGACGCGCACGCCCCAGTCGCGCGTGTCGTCGCCGCGCTCGGGGTGCTCGATCTTGATGACTTCCGCGCCGAGGTCGCCGAGCACCATCGCGCTCCAGGGTCCCGCCAGTACGCGCGACAGATCGAGAACGCGCACGCCTGACAGCGGCAGGCCTTGGGTGTCGCCTTGCATGAGCAAGTCTCCGGGTTCGTCGAGGAGGGAAGGGTGTGCCTTCGCCTCGTCCTCCTCATACTGGCTCAGGCCGCCACGCGCGCGAACGCGATATAGCGTGCGAGATGATGATCCTCATCGCCGAGCTGATGATCGATCATCACGAGTCGCTTCGCATAGTGCGAGAGCGGCAACTCCCACGTCATGCCGATGCCGCCGTGCAGCTGGATCGCCTCTTCGGCCACGCGCGCGCCAATGCGCCCGATCGTGTACTTCGCCGCCGAAACCGCGCGCTCGCGTTGCGCGCGTGGCGCGCCGATGGCCGCTGCCGCGTTGATGACCGCCGAGCGCGCCTGCTCGATTTCGAGCAGCAGGTCTGCCATGCGATGCTGCAACGCCTGGAAGCTGCCGATGGCCACGCCGAACTGCTTGCGCGTGCGCAGGTACTCGAGCGTGAAGTCGCGCGCGACGTCCATCGCGCCCAAGGCTTCCGCCGCCAGCGCGAGGAGGCCGTAACCGCGCGCGTGCTCGAGCGTCGCGAAGCCGCTGCCTTGCGCGCCGACGAGTGCATCGGCGCCGAGCTTGACGTTGTCGAGCGTCACTTCGCCCGCGCGTCCGCCGTCGATCCTGCGATAGCCGCGCACGCTCACGCCCGCGGCCTCGCGCGGCACGAGGAAGAGCGAGATGCCGGCTTCGTCGAATTCGCCACCGGGGTTGTCGAATGCGGTGCGCGCCGAAACGAGCAGGACGTCTGCGTGCTCCGCGTGCTGCACGACGCCTTTCGCGCCTCGCAGCACCCATCCTGCGCCGTCCTTCTCCGCGCGCGTCGTGACGCGTGCGTCCTCGTAATGCGAGCCCGGCTCGTCGTGCGCGAGCGCGGCGATCTGCGTACCGTCGATGAACGACGCGATGCGCGCACGCTGCGCCTCGCTGCCCGCATGCGCGAGCGCACGGCCGACGATCAGCGTATCGAGGAACGGCTCGATCACGAGCGCGCGCCCGAGCGCTTCGAACACGACGGCGACATCGAAGCCCGCGCCGCCAAAGCCGCCGTCGGCCTCGTCGAACAGTGCGCCGATCACGCCCAGTTCGGCGAACCGCCGCCACATGTCGGCACTGAATCCTGCCGTGGAGCGCGCGATTGTATCGCGTGTATCGAAACCGTACTGTTCGGCGAGGAAGCGGTTGAGCGTATCCGCAAGCATGCGGCGGTCTTCAGTGTGCTGGAAGTCCATGGCGAGCCTCTCAAAGACCGAGAATCATCTTCGAGATGATGTTTTTCTGGATTTCGTTGGAGCCGCCGAAGATCGACAGCTTGCGGTTGTTGAAGTACTGCGCGGCGGCGCTGGCGGCTTCGTCGGGGCCGATCGGCTCGCCCGCATAACCTTCTTCGAGCGCTTCCTCGACGAACGGCGCCGCATAGGGGCCCATCGCGCGGCGCAGCAGCGACGAAATCTCCTGGCGGATCTCGGTGCCGCGAATCTTGAGCATGGAGCTCTCCGCGCCCGGCACGCCGCCGCCCGCCACGGCGGCGATCACGCGCAGGTTCGTCGTCTTCATGTTCTCCAGATCGATCTCGACCTTCGCGACGCGCGCCGCGAATTGCGGATCTTCCGCGAGCGGCTTGCCGTTGCGCGTGACGCGTTGCGCCGCGCGCTTAAGACGGTCGAGCGCGGCCACGGAGAAGCCCACGCCCGCGATATTGGTGCGCTCGTAGGTGAGCAGATACTTCGCGTACGTCCAGCCCTTGTTCTCTTCGCCAACCAGGTTCGCCGCCGGCACGCGCACGTCGGTGAAGAACACCTCGTTGACTTCGTGTTCGCCATCGAGCGTGATGATCGGCCGCACTTCGACGCCCGGCGAGTTCATGTCGATCAGCAGGAAGCTGATGCCCTCCTGCTTGCGCACATTGGTCGCGGTGCGCACGAGGCAGAAGATCATGTTCGCGTAATGGCCGAGCGTGGTCCACGTCTTCTGGCCGTTCACCACGTAGTGGTCGCCGTCGCTATCTTTTTTCAGCACCGCCGTCGTGCGCACCGAAGCGAGGTCGGAACCCGCGCCCGGCTCCGAATAGCCCTGGCACCACCAGTCGGCGCCGTCGAGAATGCGCGGCAGCCAGTAGCGTTTTTGCGCCTCGCTGCCGTACTTGATGAGCACCGGGCCGAGCATGTTCACGCCGAACGGCACGATGCGCGGCGCGCCCGCAATCGCGCATTCGTTTTCGAAGATGAACTTCTGCACGGCGCTCCAGCCGGGGCCGCCGTACTCCCTCGGCCAATGATTCGCGAGCCAGCCCTTTTCGTTGAGGATGGCATGCCATTGGGCCATGTCGTCGCGCGTGAGGCGTTTGCCGTTACGCACCTTGTCGGCGATGCGCTGCGGCAGACGCGTCGCGAGGAACGCGAGCACCTCGCTGCGGAACGCTTCTTCCTCGGCGGTGAATTTCAGGTCCATGTGCCGGTGCTCCGTGCGTATCAGGCCGATTGATTGAGGCTCGCGAAATTCTCGCCGTGCTCGACGAGCTCGACGAGCAGCGGCGAGGGGCGCCAGAAGATCGGGTCTTCCTTAGCGTACTCGCGGATATCGGCGAGCACGTTGGCGAGGCCCACGGTGTCGGCGTATTTCATGGGGCCGCCGCGATAGCGCGGGAAGCCGTAGCCGTAGAGCAGCGCGACGTCCACGTCGAGCGGGCGCAGCGCGATCTTCTCGTGCACGACGTTCGCGCCTTCGTTGATCATCGCGGCCATGTAGCGGCGCATGATCTCTTCGTCGGTGAAGCTGCGCGGCTCGACACCGGCGCGCTCGCGCTCGCTGCGGATGATCGCCTCGACTTCGGGATCGGGCGTGCCGGTGCGCGCGCCTTCGGGGTAGAGATAGAAGCCGCGGCCCGTCTTCTGGCCGAACCAGCCGCGCTCGCAAATGCGGTCGGCAATCTGCACATAGCGCGCCTTCGGGTCGCGCGTGGCGGCGCGGCGCTTGCGCGCGGCCCAGCCGATGTCGCCGCCCGCGAGATCGACCACCTGGTACGGGCCCATCGGAAAGCCGAATTCGCGCACGGCCTTGTCGATCTGGTACGGCGAGGCGCCGTCTTCCATCAGATGATCGGCGGCCGTGCGAAACACCGCGAGAATGCGGTTGCCGATGAAGCCATCGCACACGCCCGCGCGCACGGGCACCTTGCGCAGCTTCTTCGCCAACTCGAACGCGGTGGCCACGACGTCGGCGCTCACCTGTTTCGGCACCACGATTTCGAGCAGCTTCATGATGTTGGCGGGCGAGAAGAAGTGCAGGCCCACCACGTCCTGCGCACGCTCGATGCTGCCCGCGATGGCGTCGATGTCGAGATACGAGGTGTTGGTCGCGAGCACGGCGCCCGGCTTGCAGACGCGATCGAGTTCGGCGAATACGGCCTGCTTCACGGCCATGTCCTCGAACACGGCTTCGATCACGAGATCGACGTTCGCGAGGGCGCCATACGAGGTGCTGCCATTGAAGCGCGCGAGAATCTGGTCTTTCGCTTCCGGCTTCATGCGGCCCTTGGCGATCAGGCCGTCGTAGACCTTCTCCACGTGCGCGCGGCCGCGAGCGAGCGCGGCGTCGTCGCGCTCGATCATCGTCACGGGCAGGCCTGCGTCGAGCACGGCCACGGCAATGCCCGCGCCCATCGTGCCGCCACCGACCACGCCCACCGATTCGATCGCGCGCGGCTTCGCGCGCTTCGTTTCGGGGGCCTTCTGGACTTCGCGCTCGGCGAAGAACGCGTGCACGAGGCCCGCGCGCTGCGGGCTTTCGAGACATTCGACGAACTGCTTGCGCTCGAAGCGCAGACCTTCGTCGAACGAAAGATCGAGCGCGGCCTGCACGCAATCGACGATCTTCAGCGGCGAGAAGAGGCCGCGCGACTTCTTCGCGGTGTCGGCGCGCGCGGCGTCGATGGCGGCTTGCGCGGCGGCGCGGTCCGCGAGTGCCTGCGCGTCGCGCGTGCGGCGCACCGGTGCCTGGCCCGCGAGCAGTTCCTGCGCATACGCGAGGCCTTCGGCGAGAATGTCGTCGCTCGCGCCCACACGATCGACGAGTCCGAGCTTGAGCGCTTCCTGTGCGCTTGCGTGGCGACCGCTGAGCATGAGCGAGAGCGCGGCTTCGGCGCCGATCAGGCGCGGCGTGCGCTGCGTGCCGCCTGCGCCGGGCAGCAGGCCCAGCTGCACTTCGGGCAGGCCGAGCTTCGCGCCCGCCACGGCAAGCCGGTAGTGCGCCGCGAGGGCCACTTCGAGGCCGCCGCCGAGCGCCGCGCCGTGAATGGCGGCGATCACCGGCTTGTGGCACGCCTCGATGCGGTTGCACACGTCGGGCAGCGCGGGCGGCTGAGGCGGCTTGCCGAACTCGCGAATGTCCGCGCCGGCGATGAAATTGCGCCCCGCGCCGACGATCAGCACCGCCTGCACGGCGTCGTTCGCCTCGGCGTGCTCGATGGCGGCGGCGAGGCCGCGGCGCACATCCACGCCAAGCGCATTGACGGGCGGATTGTCGACGGTGACGAGCAGCACCTTGCCGCGCAGTTCGTGGGTGACGGGCGAGGCGTTCAGCGGATCGGATGCCATGGGATGCTGTCTCCAGAATGAGGGCCGGACTGGGGCGCCAGGCCGCAAGTGTTCTATGTTCGGGTCGATTCTCGGCGCGTCAGGGCTAATTGACAATCCCATCGTTGATTGACAGACTGTCAAAGAACCTTTGACAGCGAACTTGCCATGGACGTCAATGCGCTGACCCTGCTCGTCGAAATTCTCGACGCGGGCAACCTGAGCGAGGCCGCTCGCAGGCTCAAGATGAGCCGCGCGAACGTGAGCTATCACCTGAATCACCTGGAAAAGTCGATCGGCTTGCAGCTCGTGCGCCGCACGACGCGCCGCGTCGAGCCGACCGAGATTGGGCTTAAGCTCTACGAGCACGGGCGCGCCATCCAGAACGCGCTGCTCGCGGCGCGCGAATCGGTTTCCACCCTGGGCCAGAGCCTTCAGGGGCGCGTGCGTCTTTCGGTGCCGAGCGGCTATGGGCAGCTCGTCATGTCGGACTGGCTCATCGAGTTCAAGCGCCTGTATCCCGGCATCGTGCTCGACGTGATGTTCGAAAATCGCGTGGAAGACCTGCTGCGCGACGAAGTGGATATCGCCGTGCGCGTGATGCACGAGCCGCCGCAAAATCTCGTGGCGCGCGACATGGGGCCGGTGAAGTACATCGCGTGCGCCTGCACGGCGTGGGCCGAGCGGCACGGCATGCCGCAAACCCTCGAAGATCTCGCGCGCGCGCCCGTCATTACGGCAACGGTGGTGGGGCGGCAACTGCGCCTTGCCGGCTATCTGAACGAGGACCGGCACGAGGTGCTGCTCGAGCCATCGATCATTTCGGAGAACTTCCTGTTTCTGCGCCAGTCGATTCTCGCCGGGCTCGGGGTGGGCATCGTGCCCGACTACGTGATGCATGACGACATCCGCCAGGGCGCGGCCGTCACGTCGCTCGATGCGTGGCGTTTGAGCATCTTCGGCACGCACATGTACATGCTCTACATGCCGAACCGCCACCACACGCGGGCGGCATCCACCTTCATCGATTACGTGCTGGGCGAGGCGCGCAAGACCGGGCGCGGCGCGGCGGCGTGACGGGCGTCAGGCGTCGCGCGCCGGTTTCTCATCCATGCTTGCGTCTCGCGCGCGTTCGCCGCTTGCGTTAGCGCTGGCGCTGGCGCCGGTGACGGCCGGCCGTCCGCGCGTGACGGCCGAAATCGCAACCCGCTGCTGAATGCCGGCCTTGGTGAGCATGTGGGCGCTGATGGGCGCGGTGAGAAACAGGAACGCCGGGATCAGCACTTCGTGAAGGCTGGCGAAATCGCTATGCGCGCTGAAATAGACCACGGAAGCGAGCACGACGCCACCCACGCCGAGTGTGGTCGACTTGGTCGGGCCATGCAGGCGCATATAGAAGTCCGGAAGGCGTGCGAGGCCGATCGCGCCGATCAGCGTGAACGCGCTGCCCAGCAAAAGCAGCACGCAGACGATGGCTTCGATGAAGGTTTGCATGACGAGCCCCGCTAGTTCAGTTCGATGATATCGCCGCGCTGCAGGTACTTCGTGAACGCAACCGTCGCGACGAAGCCCATCACCGCAATGAGCAACGCGATCTCGAAGAAGACCGTCGAGCGCAGCATGATGCCGTAGACGACGATCAGCGCGATCGCGTTGATGTTGAGCGTGTCGAGCGCGGCTAGCCGGTCGGGCAGCGAGGGCCCGCGCACGAGGCGCACGAGCGTGAGCAGGAAGGCGAGCCCGAGGATCGCGAACGACACCGGAATGACGATGGCTAGCATGCGAAGATCTCCATGAGCGGTGCTTCGTAACGGGACTTGATCGAGGCGATGAGCGCGGCTTCGTCTTCGAGGTCGAGCACGTGCACGACGAGGCGAGTGCGGTCGTCGGCGAGTTCGGCGCACAGCGTCCCGGGGCTCAGCGAAACGATGCTGATGAGCGCCGTGAGCGCGATTTCGTGGGTGCTGTCGAGCGGCACTTCGATGAACGCGGGGCGCAGGCGCTTCATCGGGCCGAGCACGAGCAGGGCGACTTCGAGATTCGCCACGAGGATGTCGTAGAGCACGTGCCCGAAGAGCCGCACGAGCAGCCACGGTTTGCCGAAGCGCACGGGCGTGAGCCACAGGCCTTCGCCCACGCGGAAGGCGATTGCGGTGCCGAGCACGAAGCCGAGCAGCACGTTGCCGGGCGAAACGTCGTTCATCAGCAATACCCAGCAAACGAGCAGCACGATCGTGAGCCAGGGGTGCGGAAAGAGCCTCTTCAGCATTTCAGCTTCCTCCGCCCTGCGAGGGTTGCGGCGCCTGCGCGGGCAGGATCGCCTGGACGTAGGCTTCGCGGTCGAGCAATTGCGCGGCGGTGGCGTCGAGATAGTGCTTGAGTGGGCCCGCCAGCACCGTTGCGGCCACGACGCCCGCGAGCAATAGCGCGCACGCGCCGAGTTTGGCGCGGCTGCCGTGCGGCGCGACATCGGGCACGCCTGTGTAAGCGCGCGATGCGGGGATCGCCCACAAGAGGCGCGTGCCGGTTCGACTCAGCGCGACGATCGAAAGGAGGCCCGAGAGCAGCACGGCGGGCCACAGCACGAAGGCCTGCGAAAGCGGTGTGGCGGCGAGCACCATGGCCTTGCCGAGAAAGCCCGACAGCGGCGGCAGACCGACCGCGCCCACGGCTGCCGCGAGATAGAGCATGCCTGCGGCGTTCGAGGGCCACGGCGCGGGCTTCTTTTCCACATCCACCGCTGTCGGCGGCGTCGTCACCGGCTCCTCGTCGGCCTCGGGCGTGATGGCGGGTGCGGTGGCGTCATCGAGCGATTCGAGCGAAGCGGGTTCGCGCGTTTCGGCGGCGGCCGCCACGGCGACCGGTTCGATTGTTTCGGACTCCAGCGTATCGGCGAGCAGGAACAGCGCGCCCGTGCATAACGTCGTGCTGATGAGATAGTAGAGCAGCGCACTCCATGCGAGCACGGTTTGCAGCGTCACGGCGGCGATCAGCAGGCCAACGGAGACCAGCACGAGAAAGCCCGTCGTCGTCTTGAGGCTCGACACCGCCAGCGCGCCGAGCGCGCCATAGACGATCGTCGCGATCGCGAGCCACCATGCCCAGTCATGCATGAACGCGTCGAGCATGCCGCCCGAGCCCGCGGGACCGCCCGCTGCACCGAACACGAGCGCGTCGCAACGCAGCATCGCGTAGATGCCCACCTTGGTCATGATCGCGAACAGCGCGGCCACCGGCCCGATTGCGCTGCGATACGCCTGCGGCAACCAGAACGACATCGGGAACACGGCCGCCTTGAGGCCGAACACGAGCATGAGCGTCGCGCCCGCGAACCGGGCGAGCGGCAGCGAGGCGACGTCCAGATGCGCGAGGTGCTCACCCATTTCGGCCATGTTGAGCGTGCCCGTGAGCCCGTACAGCACGCCCAGCGCGATCAGGAAGAACGACGAGCCCACGAGGTTCAGCAGCATGTAATGGAGGCCATTGCGCACGCGGCGGCGGCCGCCACCGTGCAGCAGCAGCGCGTAGGAGGCGATCAGCAGCAGCTCGAAGAACACGAACAGATTGAAGAGGTCGCCCGCGAGAAACGCGCCGTTCAGGCCCATCAGCTCGAACTGCACGAGCGCGCGATAGTAGCGCCCGCGCCGCGCGTCCGCGCTCGTCGTGCCGAGCAGACAGCAGCACGCGAGGAGCGCGGTCAGCACGAGCATGAGCGCGCCGAGCCGGTCGATCTGCAGCACGATGCCGAAGGGCGCCGGCCACGCGCCGAGCGCATAGCTGGAAATCCCGCCTTGCGCCGCGTGTTCGGCGAATGCCACCGCGAGCGGCAGCAGCGCGAGCGTGGCAATTACGTTGATCGCACGCTGCAGGCGCTTCGCGCGCAGCGGCAGCGCAACGATCGCGCCGGCGGCAAAGAGCGGGATCAGGATCGGGAGGACGAGAGCGTGGTTCATTCGCCGCGCATCTCCGTGCCGATTCGTTGGCGCGTGCCGCCATCGACATGGTCGGTGCCGTCGATCGCGAGCGCGCGCAGCGCGAGCACGACCGTGAAGGCCGTCATTGCGAAGCCGATCACGATGGCGGTGAGCACGAGCGCCTGCGGCACCGGGTCGGCATATTGTCCGCCTGGCGCGATCACGGGCGGCTTGCCGGTGGAGAGCCGGCCCATGCCGAGCAGGAACAGGTTGACCGCATACGAGAACAGCGTGATGCCGAGTATCACCGGCAGCACGCGCGCGCACAGCAGCAGGTAGATGCCGCAGGCGCAGAGCACGCCGAGCGTTATGGCGAAGGCGGCTTCCATCAGCTTTTCTCCACGTGTTGCATGTCCTTGTCGCGCACGCCCAGATGCGAGACGATCGTGAGCGTCGTGCCGACCACGGCGCCGAGCGCGCCGAGGTCGAACAGCATGGCCGTGCTCAGCTCGATTTCGCCGATCAGCGGCAGATGCAAATGGCCGAACGCGCTCGTGAGGAACGGCTGGCCGAGCACGATCGCACCGGCACCCGTTGCGGCCGCAACGAGAATGCCGAGGCCGGCCAGCGCGCCATAGCTGATGCGGATGCGCGACTCCGTCCACAGCACGCCGCTCGCCACGTATTGCAGCAGGAGCGCGATCGATATCACGAGCGAGGCGATGAAACCGCCGCCGGGCAGATTATGGCCGCGCAGGAAGATGAACACGGCAACGAGCGTGGTGAGCGGCAACATGAGGCGCGCCAGAATGGCGAGCAGCAGGGGGTGCGATTGCGAGGACCACGGCAGGCCGCCCGGCCCGGTGTCGGGCGCTTTCAGGCGCAGGCCGCGCAGCAGCCCCTTCACGGCGAGCCCAGCCACCACCAGCACGCTGATCTCGACCATCGTGTCGAAGCCGCGGAAGTCCACGAGAATCACGTTCACGACGTTGTGACCGCCACTGCCGGGCAGCGCGTTCGCGAGAAAGTACCGGCCCACGCCGGCCACGGGCGCGCGCGTCATGACGGCGTACGCCACCCCGGCGATCATTGCGCCGCCCGCGACGGCGAGCACGGCGTTGCGCAGCCGCGCGGTCAGGGACTCTTGCGCGCGCTGTACGACAGGGAGGAAGTAGATGGCGAGCACGAGCAGCAGCACGGTCACCACTTCCACGGAGATCTGCGTGAGCGCGAGATCCGGTGCGGAAAAGCGCACGAACGCGAGCGTGACGAGCAGCCCGCAGGTGCTCAGCATCACGAGCGCGTAGAGCGTATTCGCGCGAACGAGCACGACACCCACGGCCAGCAGCGCCATCAGCACGAGGCCGATAAGCGTGATCGCGTCGAGCGGGAGTGAACGGTAGGCGCCATCGAGCGAGGGCAGCGCGAGCAGCGCCGCGCCTGGCACGATCAGCATCGCGGCGATCATCCAGGCAAGATACGACGGCAGCGAGCGCGTTTCGAAGAGGCTCACGACAACGGCGGCCGCTTTCTCGAGTTGCTGGACGAAGCGGTCGAAACCTTCGCTCGCGTTCATCTCGGAGAGCCGCGAACGATGATGGCGGAACGCGTCGCGGCGAAAGAAGAACAGCAGCGCGCCGCCGGCGAACGACACGCCGCTCATGAGCAGCGGCAGATTGATGCCGTGCCACAGGCTCAGGCTGTAGGAGGGCACGACGCCGCCCAGCGCGACCCACGCGGCGGAATCGAGCATCCGGCCGATGGTCCGCTCCGGCAGGAGCCCGACCAGCAGACAGATCACGACGAGTATCTCGACGGGCAACTTCATGAAGCGCGGGGGTTCGTGCGGCGGATAGTGCGGGAGGTCGTGCGGCGTCTCGCCGTCGAAGAACACGCCCCACACGAAGCGCAGCGAGTAAGCTACCGAGAGCCCGGCGGCGATGACGGCGAGTGCGGGGATGACCCAGTTGAAATCGCCGAGCAGCCCTTGCGCGAGCGTTTCGCCGAAGAACATCTCCTTCGAGAGGAAGCCGTTGAGCAGCGGCACGCCTGCCATGGCGAGCGACGCCACGCTGGCGAGCACGGCGGTATGCGGCATGAAGCGCCCCAACCCGCGCAGACGGCCAAGGTCGCGCGTGCCGGTTTCGTGGTCGATGATGCCCGCGGCCATGAAGAGCGAGGCCTTGAACACCGCGTGATTGAAGGTGTGAAAGAGCGCCGCGACGGTGGAAAGCTGCGTGTCGAGGCCGAACAGCAGCACGATGAGTCCGAGATGGCTGATGGTCGAATACGCGAGCAACCCCTTGAGATCGCGCTGCACGAGCGCGAGCGCCGCGCCGCTGGTGAGCGTGACGAGGCCGATCAGGCTCGTGGCATAGAAGAACCAGTCGGTGCCTTCGAGCACCGGGTAGAAACGCGCGATGAGGAAAACGCCCGCCTTCACCATGGTCGCCGAATGCAGATAGGCGGAGACGGGCGTGGGCGCCGACATGGCGTGCGGCAGCCAGAAGTGAAACGGGAATTGCGCCGACTTCGTGCAGGCCGCAAAGAGCACGAGCAGCAGAATGGCCGGATAAAGCGGATCGCGCTGGACTGCGCCCGCATGCGCGAGCACCACGCCGAGATCGTAGCTGCCGCATACGCGGCCGAGCAGCAGCACGGCGGCAAGCAGCGCGAGTCCGCCCGCACCCGTGATGGTGAGCGCCATGCGCGCGCCGCGCCGCGCCTCGGGGCGCGACGGCCAGAAACCGATCAGCAGGAACGACACGATGCTCGTGAGTTCCCAGAAGATCACGAGCAGCAGGAGATTGTTCGACAGCACGATGCCGAGCATCGCGCCCATGAAGAGGAGCAGCAGCGCATAGAGGCGCGGCAGCGAATCGCTGCCCGCGAGGTAGTAGCGCGCGTAAATGAAGACGAGCAGGCCGATCGCGAGCACGAGCTGCGCGAACATGAACGAGAGACCGTCGAGCCGCAGCGAGAACGAGAGGCCGAGCTGCGGGATCCATTCGGCCTGCCATTGAAGCACGCCGTGGCTGTCCATGCCCACCCGTTCGCTGCCCAGCAGGCCGAGCCCGAGAAGCGCGGCTGCGAACGCGATCCATGTGCCGGAGGCGGGCGCGTGACGTCCCGCGAACGCGACGAGCGCCGCAGCGACGAACGGTAAAACGACGAGCCACCCCATTGCCATGCGCACTCCCCCGGAATCCCACTGGGCGGCGCGCCGGCGCGCCGCAGTTCACGATCATAGCCGCAATCGGGGACGGAGTTCATTCATGTGGCATGGATGCACACGCGCGGCGCTCCATGCAGTGCAGCGGGTCAGGCGATCTCGCAGAGGGTCTCGCGACGCATCAGCGATTCGAGCGGGTGTGGCGATGGAAAGGCCATTGACGTGGTGGGTGTACGCCTCGCTCAAGCGCATGGCGTCCACGTCAAAGCTGCCCTTCGGCGGGACACGCCGCGCGAAGAGCCGGCTGTATTACGCTCGATCCATCACATCGGCCAGACGAAGGTCTCGTGAGCGCGGGTCGTCTTGCCGATGTCCACCGTGCGCCGTTCGGTATTGCCGTCGTGGCTCGCGGTCACGATGTAGCGGCCATCGGGAATCGAAACGAGCATGAACGGGCCGCGCGTGCGCGTGGAGAGAAGGGGGTTGCCATGCATGTCGGCGATCTTCACGGGGACGTCCGCGAGATACTCGTTGCCGTCCGCCGAGTGCTGCGCGAATTCGAGCGAGAGCGGGTATCGAGGCATCGCCGCCTTGAATGCCGCGGACTGGTCGCTGCCGATGCCGCCCGAGACATACGCGATGTCGCCCATGTGCTGCGCGGGCGGGAGGACGCCGGCGGTCGCGGCCGTGTCGTTTGCGCTTGCGCCGTTCGTCCCGGTTGCCGGGGTAGCCGCCCACGCGCCCGGTGTGCCGACCACCACGGCGAGCGCGAGCGCCGCGCCGATCCACGGAGTTGAACGTGCTTTCATTTTTGACCTCCATCGTTTCGTTGACCGAATGCCGGCGCGAATGCGTGCCGGATGAATAGAGGGTAGGCAGGGCGGCTTAAAAGTGCCTTAAAACAAGGTGTTTTCGCTTCGGCCCGTTGCAGGCGAAAAAGCCGGTGCCCGCATACGGCGGGCACCGGCTTTCATTACGGCGCGTTGCAATAGCGACTTCGCGATTACTGCGGAATCATGCCCGTGAGCACATAGGCCTGTATCAGCGTCACCACGCCCACCACGGCAGCGAAGAACAGGCTGTGACGCAGCGTGAAGCGGAACAGCGACGACTCCTTGCCGACGAGGCCCGTTGCCGCGCACGCCACCGCGATCGACTGCGGCGAGATCATCTTGCCGCTCACGCCGCCCGAGGTGTTGGCCGCCACGAGCAGGGTGTCCGACACGTTGATCTGGTGCGCCGTGGTGTGCTGGAGCGAGCAGAACAGCGCGTTCGACGAGGTATCGGAACCCGTGAGGAAGACGCCGAGCCAGCCGAGGAACGGCGAGAAGAACGGGAACGCGGCACCCGTGCCGGCTAGTGCTAGCGCCAGCGTCGACGACATGCCCGAGTAGTTCGCGACGAACGCGAAAGCGAGCACGAGGCCGATCGAGAGCACGGGGCGGCGCAGCTCGCCGAGCGTCTCGAAGAACGCGGCCACGGCCGCACGCGGCTTCATGCGCAGCAGGATGGCGGAAAGGATCGCCGTGATCATGATCGCGGTGCCCACGGCGGAGAGCCAGTCGAGCTTGAACACGGCCTCATAGGGTTTGGGCGACGCGACGATCGGCGCCGTGCGGACGATGAGCTGATCGAGCCCCGGCACGTGCAGGCTCAGAACGGTGCCGCCGAGCGGCCCCTTCGCTGCGAAGAGCGCCTTGAACGGCTTGACGCTCCACACCGTCACGATGGCGGTGAGCAGGATGAACGGCGACCACGCGCGCACGGTTTGCGCCACGCTGTACGGCGAAGCCTGGCGGCTCGAGGCCGCCACGCGCGAACCGCCGATACCACCGCCGAAGCCGCCGAGCGCCACCGCGCCGCCGCCAACCCGCACGTTCGCGCCTTGCGCGGCACGGCGCGGCTGCCACACCTTGAGGAACGCGGCGAGCGCGACGAGGCTCACGAGCGCCGAGGTGATGTCAGGGAGCTCAGGCCCGATGTGGTTGGACGTGAAGTACTGCGTAACAGCGAAGCTGCCGCCCGCGACGAGTGCGGCGGGCCAAGTTTCCTTGACGCCGCGCTTGCCGTCCATGATGAAGACGAGCCAGAAGGGCACGAAGAGCGACAGTAGGGGCAGCTGGCGGCCCGCCATCGCGCCGATCAGGAACGGGTCGATGCCCGTTACCTGCCCCGCGACGATGATGGGAATGCCCATCGCGCCGAACGCGACCGGCGCGGTGTTGGCGATGAGGCACAGGCCCGCGGCATAGAGCGGCTCGAAGCCGAGGCCGACGAGCAGCGCCGCCGTGATCGCCACAGGCGCGCCGAAGCCCGCCGCGCCTTCCAGGAACGCGCCGAACGAGAAGCCGATCAAGAGCAGTTGCAGGCGCTGGTCATCGGTGATCGAGAGCACCGACGCGCGGATGATTTCGAACTGCCCCGTCTTCACGACGATCTTGTAGAGGAACACCGCCGTGACGATGATCCACGCGATCGGCCAGATGCCGTACGCGAAGCCGAAGCCCGCCGAGGTGAGCGCCTGGCGCACGGGCATGCCGTACTCGAAGATCGCCACGGCGAGGGCGAGCAACAGCGTGATCGCCGCGGCGACGTGGCCCTTCATGCGCAGGCCGGCGAGCGCGACGAAGAAAAACAGAATGGGAACGGCGGCTACGAGCGCGGAAAGCCATAGACTGCCGAGTGGGATATAGGTCTGGTGCCAGGGTTGCACTTCGGTCTCCTCCGATAATGCGGGTAGAAAATGTATCCGTGGTCGTCAGGCATGCTTTGGGATTTGTTTCGCATGCCAGATCAACCGGGCGCTATTGCGGCTGGTCGCGCTCGCGCAGCAGGTCGTGCAGGCTGCGCGGTGCGGGCTTGAGCGGCGTTCGATGCTGGGTCCAGCCCATCTGCTGCGAGGGCGCGAGGCCGCGCAAGCGCGTGACGGCCCAGCGCAGCGCGCGATACGCGCGCGGGTGCGCGAACGCGCCGCTCCAGAAGCGCCAGATGAACTGCTCGCTCCTGCTGTGATTCGCGCCTTGTCCACGCAGCGGATGCGCGACGCTTTCCTCGGGGTCGCGGTTCGCTTCGGTGCGCAGTCGCACGAGCAGTTGCGGAATCGGAATGCGTACCGGACAGACTTCGCCGCACGCGCCGCACAGGCTCGATGCCGTGGGCAGTTCGGCGGTCGCGTCGAGCCCGAGCAGATGCGGCGAGATGATCTTGCCGATCGGGCCCGGGTACGTCGTGCCATAAGCATGCCCGCCAATGCGCGTATACACGGGGCAGTGGTTCATGCACGCGCCGCAGCGGATGCATTGCAGCGTGGCGCGCAATTGCTCGTCGGCGTAAGCCTGGCTGCGGCCGTTGTCGAGCAGGACGAGATGCACGTGGCGCGGGCCGTCTTTTTCGCCTTCGCGGCGCGGGCTGCTGATCAGGTTGAAATACGTCGTGATCGGCTGGCCCGTTGCCGAGCGCGTGAGCAGGCTCGAAAGCGGCACGATGTGCTCGAGCTTCGCCACCACTTTTTCCATGCCCATGATCGCGATATGCACGTCGGGCACCGTGGTGGAAAGGCGGCCGTTGCCTTCGTTCTCCACGAGCCAGAGCGTGCCCGTGTCGGCGGCGGCGAAGTTGACGCCGGAGAGCCCGATCTGCGCATCCACGAAGGCGCGGCGCAGCGCACGGCGGCCCGTTTGAATGAGCGTGTCGACGTCTTCGGTGTACGGCGTATCCGGAATGTGCTCTTCGAAGAGATGCCCGATGTCGCCCTTCGTCTTGTGGATGGCGGGCATGACGATGTGCGAGGGCTTCTCGCCCGCGAGCTGGACGATGTACTCGCCCATGTCGGACTCGATGCAGTCGACGCCGCGCTCCGCGAGGTAATGATTGAGCTCGATTTCCTCGCTCGCCATCGACTTGCCTTTGATCACGCGCGTGGCCGCATGCTGCCGGGCGATGGCGTGAACGATGCGGTTCGCCTCGTCGGCGGTTTCGGCCCAGTGGACCTCGATGCCGTTGGTGCGCAGTCTCGCTTCCAGTTGCTCGAGCAATTCGGGCAGGCGCGCGAGCGCGTGCTGGCGCACCGCTTCGCCGAGGTCGCGCAGGGCTTCGAGCTCGTCGGCTTCGGGGAACTGCGCGGCGCGCTTGCCTTGCAGGAAGTCCATCGCGCCGCGAAAGCTCTTGCGCAGTTGCGGGTCGTCCAGCGCCGCGCGTGCGCGCTGACGGAATTGCTCGGTCGGCACGAAGTGGAGCGTGTTTTCCTGGCCTTGGGCGCGGGGCATCTGCGGGATCGCCGTCATGTTCGTGCTCGTGTTCATTGGGCGGCTCCGGGCTGCGCGCTGGCAACGCCTGTGTCATCGGTCACGATCACGACCCACAGTGCGCGCGGGCCATGCGCGCCATAGGCCGTGGTCTGCTGGATGTCCGAGGTCTTGGACGGTCCAGAGATCATCACGAGATTGGTGGGCATTCCCTCGCTCCAGCGCTCCGCCGCCACGGCGGCATGCAGGTCGGCGTGCAACGTGCGCGCGTGGATCAGCGCGACGTGCAGCGGCGGCACGAGCGAGACCGTGCGCGGCGCGTTCGCGTCGGGCGCGACCACGAGCGTGCCCGTCGCCGCGAGACCCGAACGCGCGACCGTGAAGCCCGCGTCGACGGTGTCGAAGAGTTCGGCTTTCCACTGCTCGATCGGCTGTGCGTAGCTGCGCGCCTGCACGGCGGCGGGGAGCGCTGCCGCGAGCGCCTGGCCTTCGGCGCATGCGGTGTCGAGCAGCAGGCTGCGCACGCCTGCCGCGGCGAGCCGCTGCGCGAGGTCGGCGGCCCAGCTCGCGGTGCAGGCGCGGATCACCTCGGCGTGCGCGGCTTCGAGCATCTGCTGGAACTGGGCGATACGCTCGTTCAGCGCAAGCGGCGCGTGTGCGCGGCGCGCGGCGAAATGCGCGTCGATGCTCGCATCGAGCGCCTCGACCGTCGTGGCAGGCGCAGCCGGCGCGTGGCTGCGCAGGCGTCCTAACATGCGCGAGCGCGCGCTCGTCGTGTCGAGGCTCATGCGGCCTCCCCGCCGGTGCGGCGCCAGAGGAACGAGGCGAGGTGCTCCACGGCGAGGGGCGCGCCTTTGTGCGCCGCCGCGTGGCCGATGTTGAGCAGGCAGCCGCAGTCGGCGGAAACGAGGCGCTCGCAGCCGGTCGCGCAGGCGGAGGCGATCTTGTCGGCGACCATCGCGCCGGAAATGTCGGGATGCTTGAGCGAGAACGTGCCGCCGAAGCCGCAGCACTCCGACTCGCGTTCGTGCTCGATACGCGTGACGCCCGGCAGCGCATCCACGGCTTCGACGCCGTGCACGCGCGTGCCCATCTCGCGCCGTGCCCCGCATGAGGTGTGAAGCACGATGCTTTCAGTGGCCTGCCCGTCGGAACCCTTGGCAGCGTACGCACTGAAATCCACGTTCAGCACGCGCACGAGGAACTCCGTGAGCTCGTACACGCGCTCCGAAAGCGCCGCGGCGCGCCGGGCGTTCGCCGCATCGTCGTCGAACAGCGTGGGCCAGTGGTGGCGCATCATGCCCGCGCACGAGCCCGAGGGCACGATCACGGGCCACGGATTTTCGAAGAGGCCGAGCTGTGCGAGCGCCACCTCGCGCGCCTGGCGCGGGTTGCCGCTGCTGTATGCGGGCTGGCCGCAGCAGCTTTGGCTGCGCGGGAAATGGACCGTGAGGCCTTCGCGTTCGAGCAGCTTCACCGCGTCGAGGCCGGCTTGCGGCACGAACAGGTCGACGAGGCAGGTAGCGAACAGATAGACGTCGGTGGGGCGCTTTGCGCTGGGGTATTGCCGTGGCTTCATGTCTCGCTCCGGTGTCCTGGCGCGTTGGTGCACGCCGTGTAGCGCCCGCTGAGCCTGTGCGACCGCCTGGGTTGGCGGGATCCGCAGCTTGGGGAAGGGCGCTGGTTTGAGCGCATAATTCCCGCTTCGGGCGCGCGGTTCAAACTGGTTGGACCACGGCCGCCCTAGACAGCGAAATTCGGGGACGGCACGGGGTGGCATGGCTATGGCAATGAGGAGCAGGGCAGGCTCGCGCGGACGCGTGGAAACCGTGATGCGCCAGATGGAGACGTCGCTGCTCGACGGCACCTGGCGCGCGGGCACGAAGCTGCCTTCGGAGCGCGTGCTCGCGGTGGAATACGAGGTGGCGCGCAATACGGTGCGCGAGGCGATCCAGCGGCTCGCCGCGCGCGGCCTCGTGCAGAGCCGCCCGGGAGCGGGCGTGTTCGTCACCGACCAGTTGCGCACGGGGTTTGCTTCACCATGGGGACAACTCGTGGCCGATCATCCCGCCTTGCGCGACGACATCCTCGAATTCAGGCGCGTGCTGGAAGGCGCCACCGCCTGGTTCGCGGCGTTGCGCGCGAGCGACGACGAGCTTGCGCGCATCCGCGCGCTGATGGAGGAACTGGAGCGCACGCGCGCAGTGGACGACAAGGCTGCGGAGGCCGACGCCGACGCGAAACTGCACGAGGCGATTGCGCAGGCCTCGCACAACGCGATGTTCCTGCACCTGCATACGAGCGTGCTGGGCGTGTTACGCGAGCACATCACGATCAACGGCACGGGGTTGCGCGTGCAGAACGAGGACGCGCCCGACCGGTTGCTGGAGCAGCACCGGGCGCTGTGCGACGCGATCGCCGCCCGGCGTCCCGAGGAGGCGCGCACGGCGATGCAGACGCACATCGACTTCGTGCGCACGCGGGTAGGCGAGGAGATCGGCTGGCCGGAAAGTGGTCCAACCAGTGGCGATGCGGTGCCGGCGCCGGCGTGGCCGGACAGTGGGCGCAGGACCAGCGGCGGGCGCGCCCCGAAATCGTCGAATGCCACGGATGTCGACGAAACCCGGGAAAAGCGCGCCAGGGGGAGCCGCAGCGCGAGCGCCGCGACGCGCGAAGCGCCGGGGGGACGAACCATGGATGCAACGCGCGCGCGGCGCCGTACACCGTCTGGCGGCACCTGAATCGCTTTTGGCAGGCGACGGTCCCTGCGCTGCGCCAGTACAGCGGCCGTGGCCCGCGAACGCTGCTAAAGTCGGCTGATCGGGCCGCGTAGGCCCAGGCAACGGCTGGAGGGAGACATGAACGAGCGCGCCGCGCAGATCCTGTCGTTGAGCGCCGTGACGCTGACCGTCAGCGACGTCGCACGCTCGGCGCCCTTTTACGCGGCGCTGGGCTTCGTGCGCAAAGCCGGGCCTGCCATGCCGGGCTTCGCATCGTTCGAGCTGGGCGGCGCGGCGGGCGTCTGCTATCTGAACCTGCTCGAAGGTGCGCATGGCGCGGTGAGCGGCTGGGGGCGCGTGATTTTCCACGTCGCCGACGTCGATGCTTTTTACGCCCACGCGCTGGCCGTGGGAGCCCAGCCCGAATTCGCGCCGCGCGACGCGCCGTGGGGTGAGCGCTACTTCCATCTGCTCGATCCGGACGGCCATGAACTGAGCTTCGCGAAGCCGCTCGCGTGAGCCGCCGCGAGGCATTTGAAATATTCGTGACACTCGCCGCGCCGATAGTGGCGCGAGTTGTCAGCATACCGACCAAGGAGAGAGTCGCCATGAATGAAATCGACCGCGCGCTGGACGCCGAACTGCGGGATTCCGAAGTGCATCGCCGTCGGCGACTGGACGAAGAGCTCATCGATGCGTACGACGAAGAACTCGAAATGGAGGTCGACGATCGCCTGCAGGAAAGCGGCCTGCAGATCAGCGACGAGGCGCGCGCGCTGCGCCGGGTCTACTTCCGCGAGCTGATCCGCCTGCAAGGCGAACTCGTGAAGCTGCAGGACTGGATCGTGAGCACGGGGCACCGGCTCGTCGTCATCTTCGAAGGGCGCGACGCGGCGGGCAAGGGCGGCGTCATCAAGCGGATCACGCAGCGCCTGAACCCGCGTATGTGCCGCGTGGCCGCGCTGCCCGCGCCGAACAACCGCGAGCGCACCCAATGGTATTTCCAGCGCTACGTGCAGCATCTGCCGGCGGGCGGCGAAATGGTGCTGTTCGATCGCAGCTGGTACAACCGCGCGGGCGTGGAGCGCGTGATGAACTTTTGCACCGACGATGAATACGAAGAATTCTTCCGCTCGGTGCCCGAGTTCGAAAAGATGCTGGTGAGGAGCGGCATCCAGATCGTCAAGTACTGGTTCTCGATCACGGACGACGAGCAGGAGGTGCGCTTCCAGAGCCGCATCGAAGATCCGCTCAAGCAGTGGAAGCTCTCGCCGATGGACCTCGAAAGCCGCCGCCGCTGGGAGGCCTACACGCACGTGAAGGAGGTGATGCTGCAGCGCTCGCACATTCCCGAGGCGCCTTGGTGGGTCGTGCAGGGCGTGGACAAGAAGCGTGCGCGCCTGAACTGCATTCACCATCTGCTGACCCAGGTGCCGTATCACGAGATCGAGCACCCGCATGTCACGCTGCCGGCGCGCGTGCATCATCCCGACTACATTCGTCAGCCGGTGCCGCAGGACATGTTCGTTCCGGAGATCTATTGAGGCGTTGACGCTTGTGCCGTGCCACGAGGACAACCGCGCTTCCCATCGGGAGAGCGCGGCTTTGCTTTATGCGGTTCGCTCGGGCTCAGAAGAGGTGCTTGAACACCCAGTACAGCGCACCCGCCAGCACGATCGAAGCGGGCAGCGTGAGCACCCACGCCATCACGAGGCTGCGCACGGTGTTCCACTGCAGGCCCGAGCCGTTCGCCGCCATCGTGCCCGCCACGCCCGACGAAAGCACGTGCGTGGTCGAGACCGGCAGGCCATACACGTCCGCCGCGCCGATCGTCACCATCGCCACGACCTCGGCGCAGCCGCCCTGGCCGTAAGTCAGATGCTGCTTGCCGATGCGCTCGCCCACCGTCACCACGATGCGTTTCCAGCCCACCATCGTGCCGAGGCCGAGCGCGATCGCCACGGCCACTTTCACCCACGTAGGGATGAACTTGGTCGCGTGGTCGATCTGCTTGCGGAAGTTGAGGACCGCCTTCGCGTCCTCGGCCGGGAAGGGCACGGCCTTCTGCTTGTCGATCAGGCGGATCGCTTCGGAAACCACGTACATGTTGTTGCGCACGTTGTCGACGACCGATTGCGGCACCGCCGCAAGCGAGCCGTAGCCGCGAACCTGCTCCGCCACCTGGTTCGACAGCGCGGCGAGCGCGGGCACCGTCGTGCTGGAGAGCGAGCGTGTGCCGATGAAGCGCTCCACTTCGCCGCGCGAGTCGGCCGGTGCGGCCACGCCGTTCGTGTAGCGCTCGAGCGCGCGGGTGGCGTCGTGCGCAACGGCGATGAAGGTTTGCGTCTGCTCGGCCGTCACGGCGCGGTTCAGCGCATAGGCGGTCGGCACCGTGCCGATCAGGATCAGCATGATGAGGCCCATCCCTTTCTGACCGTCGTTCGAGCCGTGTGCGAAGGAAACGCCCGTGCAGGTGAGGATGAGCAGCGCGCGGATCCAGAACGGCGGCGGCTCCTTGCCCTTCGGCTCGGCGTAGAGCGCCGGCACGCGCACGACGGCTTTCAGGATCAGCAGCAGCAAGCCGGCCAGCAGAAAACCGATGATCGGCGAAAAGAGCAGCGACTTGCCCACGCCCAGCGCCTGGCTCCAGTCCACGCCGCTCGTGCCATTCGCGCCGTGCATGAGCTGGTTCATGAGACCCACGCCGATGATCGAGCCGATGAGCGTATGCGAGCTCGACGACGGCAGTCCGAAATACCACGTGCCCAGATTCCAGATGATCGCGGCAATGAGCAGGGCGAACACCATCGCGAAGCCCGCGCTGCTGCCCACCTGCAGAATCAGCTCGACCGGCAGCAGTTGCAGGATGCCGAAAGCCACCGCGCCCGTCGACAGGAGCACGCCCAGAAAATTCCACGCGCCCGACCAGACCACGGCGACGTTGGGCGAAAGCGAATGCGTATAGATCACGGTTGCGACCGCATTCGCGGTATCGTGGAAGCCGTTCACGAACTCGAAGCCGAGCGCGATGAGGAGCGCGATGCCAAGCAGGAGCCACGGGAGCGCAGAGCTTTCGCGCACGGGCGAGAGGTCACTCGCGAGATTCATCCCGACGTACACCGCGCCGGCGGCGACGACGATCAGGAAGACGAGCAGGCTGACGTTGCGCCCGCGCGCCGGGGCGGTGTCCGGTTGCGGTGACAGGGAAAGATCTGGCATGGCAGTCGGACTCCCGGGGTGAAGACGGACAGAGGTTCGTTACCGATCGTGAACCGCTGAGGTGTCGGTTTGATGACGGTTTTGTGCCACCCATGCCCTATCAATCGTGATCGAGGGTTAGCGCAGATGCCAAAACGGGTTCTTTCGCTGCGTATTCTGATGCGTCGATGGGCCGTCGCGCGGGCGAGGGCGGCGACGCGCCTGATCGGCAACCATCCCTTCTTCGCCGGGCTTTCCGGCACGCTCATCGCGACGGTGATGGCTGTGC
This sequence comes from Paraburkholderia sp. JHI2823, assembly GCF_038900695.1. Lineage (NCBI taxonomy): Bacteria > Pseudomonadati > Pseudomonadota > Betaproteobacteria > Burkholderiales > Burkholderiaceae > Paraburkholderia > Paraburkholderia sp. JHI2823. Next base: position 72,718 of record NZ_JAYMRY010000023.1, read on the forward strand.
TGACTTACGCGGCGATCTATGCGGGCCGCGCCGAAGCGCTGCGCCACGCGGCCGACAACTCGCGCAACGTCGTCCAGCTCATCAGCAACGACATTGCGCGCAATGTGGAGATCTACGATCTGTCGCTGCAAGCCGTGGTCGCGGCGGCCCGTCAACCGGCGACCTGGCAGATGCCCGAGGCGCTGCGCTACCGCATGTTGTTCGACCGGGCGACGGCGGCGTCGAACCTGGGCGGCGCCTATGTGATCGACGCCGAGGGCCACGTGAAAGCGTCGCAGAGCAGCGTGGCCGAGCCCATGGCGGGTAGCGTCTCGTTCGCCGACCGCGATTACTTCATCGCGGAGCAGCGCGACGCGCACGCGGGGCTCTTCTTCTCCAGGCCGTACCGTTCGCGCCTGCGCGGCGGCTTGCTCACCATCGGCCTCACGCGCCGCATCGACGCGCCCGATGGCGCGTTCGCGGGCGTTGCGCTGCTCGGCGTGCGCCTCGACTATTTTCAGCAGTTGCTGGAGCGCGTCGACCTGGGGCCGGGCAGCAATCTGTTCATCCTCATGCACGACGGCACGCTGCTCGCGAGCAAGCCGGCACTGCCGCAGGGCGCCGGGGCGAATGAGTCGGGCTTGCCGAATTACGCGGTCTTTGCCCGGCATGGCGACGCGCGAGGTGGCGACGCCCGGCGTAGCGACGCCCGACACGATGGCGGCACGTTCACGTCGCGTTCGGCGCTCGACGGCGTGGAGCGCATCTACACCTTTGCGCACGTGGACAACTCGCCGTTCATCGTCGTCGCGGCGCCCGCCGTGCAGGATGTGCTTGCCGAGTGGCGGCGGCGCAGCGGTATCGCGCTCGTGATGACTACGGTGTTCGGCGGCGCGTGGGTCGTGGTTTCGTGGATGCTCGCGTTCGCGCTGCGCGGCAAGGTGCGGGCCGAGGCGGAGCTTACGCGCCTCGCGGTGACGGACCCGCTCACGGGCCTTCCGAACCGGCGCGCACTCGACATGCGTCTCGCGGAGGAATGGCGGCGCGCGGTGCGCGAGCGCACGCCGTTGTCGCTGTTGTTCTTCGACATCGATCATTTCAAGCTCTTCAACGACACGTACGGCCACGCCGCCGGAGACGAAGTGCTGACTTTCGTGGCCGAGCGCATTGCTTCGGGATCGCGGCGCGCGACGGACCTGGCCGCCCGCATTGGCGGCGAGGAGTTCGCCGTGGTGCTGCCGGGCACGCCGCTAGACGCCGCGACGGGCATCGCGGAGAAGATCCGCAAAGGCATCGAGTCGGCCAATCTCACGCTGAGCGGTACGCAACGCGGGTGCGTGACGGTCAGCGCGGGGTGCGCGAGCTGCAATCCGCCGGAAGGCGGCAGCGGCGCGCAACTGCTGGCCGCCGCCGACCGCCTGCTCTACGAGGCCAAGGACGCGGGCCGCAATCAGGTCCGGTCGCAGCAGTGGACGGGCGAGACGGTGCAGCCGCTGGTGGACTCCGCAGCCGGAGCCCGAGGCGCGAGGCGCCCCAGCGCGATGCGACCTGATGCCACCTGATGCCACGCGATGCGACTATGCAACCTGCGGCAGCCCAAGGCGCGCCGCCTTGTGAGCGGCGCGCGGCGCCGGGCCGCGCCGGTCAGCGGGCCGATTTCGACAGCCGGTGGCCGAGGCCGAGGTTCGAGACGATCTGCCAGGTATAGACGCGCGAATAGTGCACGCCGAACTGGCGGCCGATCAGCTCGCGCACGCGGCTGTTGGTCCATGCGTCGCTCGGGAAGCCGTGGTCGCGCGCGGAGCCGTGCAGGGCGCTCGCGATCCAGCCTAGCGCGGCTTGATCGAGTACCGAAGGTCGGCCGCCCACGCTCATCTGCTGGAGCGCGGCGAGACCGCCGTCCTCGACGATCGACTTATAGCGCCTCACCGTCTGGGCGGAAAGGTGCAATGAATCGGCGACGGAATTCACCGTCGCGCCTTCCATCAACATCTGGCCGGCGGCCATTCTTCTCGCGACGCTCGGCAGGTTCTCGGTTCGGGTAAGCATGTGTTCACTCGTCGACGAAAGATTCCGGTCATGCGGCAATGAGGACGTGCCGCTCCTGTAACCCTTTTCCTGCATGCGGGTCTTGTCGCTTGCCATGGCTCCCGCGCGGGTGCGGTGACGCGAGAAACCATGACGGACGGCGAAATCGACGCCCGGACAAAGGGCGCATTCTGCGAAACGCCTCCGTGTTCCGCAGCGGATATTAATAATTGTTTTTGTAGGGAATGTGTATAGCTAGCGGAAAAATAGTCTGCTTGACTTGTGGATAATCCTGAACTAATGAGAAAAATCAACCGACCCGGATCGCTCAACAATGGGCGTGGCCGTTTCCCGTTTGATGGTGCAATGCGATCCTTCCTTCGCGGGCCGCGCTATAGCTTGACTGTTTCGCTCAAGGATTCAACCCCGAGCCGTTTTGTATGAGTAATCGCGCGATTCGGGACGTGTCCCGCGAGGTCCGTCGCCATTCAATGCGAATTAAATATAGGCGATGCATTTTTAAAGATGTTTGTTAGCGTTTCTTGCATGCTGTGACATATTGACGGACTAATGATCAATGCGGGTAAATGTGGGGCAGTTTCAGGGAGCGATTTGATTTTTCTGTGCAAAATGGTTTTGGCAAATCCATGGAATCGATTTCAATGCGGATTGGATTCGTTCGAAATGAACGAAACACGTCGGATTCGCATCGCCCCGGGAACCGGGTGGGGCTGATTATGCGGTACTGCCATTGATGGTCCACCGAAGGAGACCTCCCATGATGTTGCGCTATCGTTCGTCCTCGCCGTTGCTCGGCGCGCTGCTCGTGCTTGCCCTTGGCGTGTCGCCGAACGTGCCGCTGCGTGCGCAGACGGCATCGGAAGCCGCGCCCGAGAGTGCGCCAGGCGCCACGCTCCAGATCGGCGAAGTCCAGACTACGGCAAAAGTCGTGAGCATCGATGCCGCCAACAATGCGGTCACATTGCGCGGCGCGCGCGGCAAGCAGGTGACGGTCACGGTCGATCCCACGGTGGGCGACGTGAGCAAGCTCAAGCCCGGCGACGAAGTGAAGATCCTCTACAAGGAGGCGCTGCTGCTGCGTGCCGACAAGGTGGCGACGAGGGGCATACGCTCGCGCGTCGATACGGTCGCTACCACGCCCGCTTCCGGTGGCGTTGCGGCGACCGCGCGCAGCGTGCAGGTGGTCGCGACGGTGGAGAAGATCGATCGCAAGAGCCGCAAGGTCGCGTTGCGCGGGCCGAATCGCACGGTCGTGGTGGTGGCGCCGCCGGACGTGCCGCTCGAGTCGATCAAGGTGGGTGACAGCATTCGCGCCGACTATGTGGGCGCGACGGCGGTGCAGGTCACGCGCGGTGGCCAGCCCGTGCAGTGAGGTGACGCCGGAGTGCGCCTGATCGAGTGGCGTTGCGCGCTTTGGCCTCGGTGCCGCTGCCGAAGCGCGCTAATCAACGCCAGGCGAATCCCAGGCGAACCCCAGGCGACGCTAATCGACGCGATTGCGATCGCGCACGAGGATGGTGACGTAAATCGCCGTACAGACGATGATGACCGCCACGCCGGTGATGACCTTCTGGCGGTCGAAGTTGATGAGGCCGACCACCGCGATGGCAATGCCGGCGGCAGAGCCAAGCGTGCCCATGGCCGCCACGAAAATGCGCATCTTGCTCCACACGCGATGGCGTCGCTCGGGACCTGCGCCTTCGATAAACCGATGCAGTCGATCAAACATGGCGTCTTTTCCGGTAGGGTAATGGGCGGCCATGCAGGCGCGATTGAACGAGCGGCCAGACCCAAAACGAATTATAGCGAGCCCATTATCACGCGTTCATTCGCTTTTCAGTGTCACCGCGCCGGAATTCTTGATCGTTTTTTGCGCGCGTTTAAGTTTGTCTTAATTTTGGGTCGCCATGATCGGCTCGTCGGGTCGCTTCGATAGTTCGATTCGATAGTTCGATTCGCAGTTGTTCTTCACGTCCCCTGTTGGCCGCCGAAAAGTTCGGCGGCTTTTTTTTGCGTGCGGTTCGGGTTTGCCGGCGTCGAGCCGCGCGCTTGCCACGTTGCTCGACGCCGCGTTCCGGCAAGCGCTATTTGTGGTTGGTCGCCAGCGCGCCCGCGCTGTTGGCGCCGCCGAAAAGCTGCGTCAGGTATTGCTGGCTCTGGTTCATCATCGACATCAGCGTATTGAGCGCGGTGAACTGGCGGTTGAATTGCGCGGTGAGCTGAGTGGCGCGCGCATCGAGCGTGGCCGCTTGCTTCCTGGTGTCCTCGATCTCCTTGTTGATCGCCGTGCTGCGCCGCTCGATGATGCCGCTCGACTGCACGTAGGGCGTGATGGCGCTGTTCATCTTCGCGGCCATGCCGTCACTGCGGAACAGCGCGGCAATGGCACTGTTGCCCGGTTGCAGCGCTGTCTTGAACGTCTCGTCGTCGATCTCCAGCTTGCCGCTCTTGTCGAGCTTTATGCCGAGCTCGCCTAGCGAATGGCGCGTGCCGTCGCTGCCCTTCGCACCCGCCGCAACGACCGCGGGCAGCGCCGCCGCGAGCGTGCGCGCAATCGAGTCGCCGAGCAGCGCGCCCGCCTGCGCGCCAGTCGAGCCCGTGCCGGCCGTGTAGGAGGTCAGCCCGTTGAGGGCATCGACATAGCTGTTGTACGCCTTCACGAAATTGCGGATAGCGGTGCCCGTCGCTTCGGTGTCGGGCGCAATGGTGAGCGTCTGCTTCGTGCCCGCCGAGGCGCTTTCGAGCTTGATCGTGAGCCCGCTGACCACGTCCTCCAGCGTGTTGCTCGCGCTCGTCGCGCGGGTGCCGTCGATGCGCACTTCGGCGTCGCCGGCCGCCACGACTTCGCGCATTTGTGCGGACCCAAGGCGCGCGTCGACACCCGACCCCGGCGTCACCTCGATGGCGTTGACCACGCCCGTCTTGTTCGAGGTCAGCACGAGATGCTGGCCGTCCGAGCCGTTGATGACCGACGCCGTGACGCCCGGATTATCCTTCGCCCGGTTGATCGCCGCGGCGACGTCCGTGAGCGTGTTGCTGCCCGCGGCGAGGGTCAGGCGCATGGCGCTGCCGCCCACCGAGATGTCGAGGCTCCCCTCGCCGAGCGTCTCGCTGGTGTCGAATGCATCCGAGGCAAGTTTGTGCGCCGTCGCCAGATGATCGACTTCCACGGTGAAGCGGCTCGCCACGGCGCCCTTGCCGGCCACCGCGCTCAAACCTTTGTCTTTCTCGCTCGTCGCGACGGTGAAGCGTTGCAGCGCGGCGCCGTCCTTGAACGGTTCGAGTGTGGTCTGAAGCGAGGCGAGCGCCGACTTCAGCGTGCCGAGCGCCGACAGCGTCGTGTTGCTGGCGTTTTGCTTCGCGACGAGGATCGCGCTCGGCCCTGCGATCTTCGCATTGACGAGCGCCTTGACGAGCTGGTTGACGTCGAGCGAGGAGTGGGTGGCGCCGCTGATGATCGATTGCGCGGCGTCGCTCAAGGCGCTGTTCGCGCTGGCAATCGTGGCGTTGGTGGCGTTGGTGGTGTTCGTGATCGTGCTTGCCATGAAAGAGGTCCGTTCGTTCCTGGTGCGTCGGATCGACGGGACGCGCGATTGCGCGGCCATGCTTTCATTACGGCAAGCTTGCTGGAAACTTTATGTAAGTAGCGAAAGTAAGTTGAAAGAATCACGCGCTTCGTCGCGCGGCATCGCGCGCGACGCGGCCTCAGACGTGCTCCGGAAATCCCGCGCGGCCCTGCGTGAGGTCGCGCAGCGCGTCGCGGGCGGTGCCAATGGCGCTGGCGGGCAACTGGATCGTGAGGCGGACGGTCATCGTGTACTGACTCTCGACGAGCGCGAATTGCGCCTGCTCGATCCAGTGGCGAACGCGGGTTTCGTCGGGGTAGCCCATCTCGACGGTAAGGCGCGCCTGCTCGATGCGTTCGACGCGCACGGCTCCATGCAACGCGCTGGCGATGGCGTCGGTATAGGCCCGCACGAGGCCGCCCGCGCCGAGCTTCACGCCGCCGTAGTAGCGAACCACGGCGGCGAGCACACCGTCGAGGTCGTGGTGGCGCAGGACTTCGAGGATCGGCCGTCCCGCGGTGCCCGAAGGTTCGCCGTCGTCCGACATGCCGGACTGGCCGCCCGCGAGCAGCGCCCAGCAGACGTGCGTGGCGGTGGGGTGTTCGTCGCGCAGACGGTGTATTTCCGCCATGGCCGCTTCGCGGTTGGCAACGGGAATGGCGTGCGCGATGAAACGGCTCTTGCGGATCTCGAGTTCCGCGCTGACGGGATGGGCGAGCGTGAAAGTAGGCACAGGCGGGTTGGTACGGCAGGTGGGTGACGCGGGCTAAGCCACCATGTTAACCGATGCGCACGGGCGGCTTTCCTCGTCCGTCCCCCTATCGTGCCAATTTATGTAAGGGTTTCTTGCGCCAGGTGCTAGTGACGCACCGGCCTTGTGGCCTGATAATGCTCGCCATGACGGATCTAGCTCTGGCTGGAGCGAAGCCGAACTCCTCATTCGGTGATCCGTCATATCCCTTCTCTCGCGGCGCCGTTCCGGCGCCGACGCGCAAGCCTCCCATCGCCCACGCCCGTCGGACGAATAGCCAGGCGCCAGGCGTGCAAAAAAATCCCCGGTCGGAATGTCTCACGACCGGGGTTACAAGGCTCGCCTGTTCTCAAGAGGCAGTTGCACCTTACGTCCGCAAAATGGTTGGCGCAATCGGAAAAAAAACCTGGTGCGCGTGGCGCCTGAAGCGCGCTAGTGTCCGGCGTTGCGCCGCCGCGAGCGCGCAAAAAATCCCGGCCATCGCTGCCGGGCAATGAGAATACACGGTGCGCTCCGGGGAACGAAACGCCCATTAACGGTACCTGCCGCCCGCGCGGCCGGCAACGCACGCGCATTACCCGCCATTACTGACCGCGACCTTTCGCGGCGCCGGCCCGCGTTTGCATCGCGCGCTGGATGCACTGTATGGCGGCCCGTTTCGGAAAAACGATTCGGATAGCGAACGATTTTTTCGCCAACATCCACGCGCGGAGAAGTCAGGCCCGGAAATGTGCCGAGGCCGGTCTCCCTCTCGGGAGGACCGGCCTCGGTGTGCCGCTATCGGGCGCCGCGAGCGAGCGCGGCTTCTGGATCACGGATCAGTAACGCGGCGGGGGTGGCGGACGACGGTCGTCGTCGCGGTAGCGCGGGGGACCCGGATCATGCGGATGACGGTGCATCCACTCGTCGTGCTCCCAGTAGCGGTGGCCATCGTAGTAACGGCCCTCGTGCCAGCCAATCGACACGTGTGCGTCCACCGGCATCATGTGCGGCGCGCCGTATTGGTGTGCCGAATCGGCACGCGCGCCAAACGGCGCGGACTGAGCAAACGCGCTCGATGCGCCCAGCAAGGCGCCGCCGGCGACGAGCGCAGCAGCGATAGCGCGGGCGGGGGTCTTCCAGCTCTTCGTATTCATTGCAGTTACCTCCTCTTCGATTGCGTCGTCGCACGGCAGCGATGTGCCTTGCGTTGCGACCACGGTTCAAAGCTTATCGGTCGGAAGAGGGGCAATGCGTGACTACTTGTAAGCTTTCGTTTCATACGATTCTTCCTGCACAAAAGGCGCAAAAGGGCCGATCTGACAATCGGCCCTTGATGCAGAAAGGATTAAACGCCGCCCTTCGCAAATGACGGAAAGCGCCCGAGGGTCGGGCTGTCAACTGACGTTACATTCGGGCTGCGGTGGCCGCCCGAATGTCTCGTGGATCGCAGTCGATGCATGCCGCAAAGACTCACAATGCCTTTTTTACCGGTTCGTCTGAGGCGGCGATTGCGGAGCTTGCGCCGCTTCTGCGCTGCTCAAATCGATTGCGCTTTGCGAATTCAGTTGCGTGCGCAACTCATATTTCTGGATCTTGCCCGTTGCCGTGCGCGGCAGCTCGCCGAATCTCACGGCGCGCGGCACCTTGTAGTGCGCGAGAAAGAGCCGGCAGTGCGCGATGATCTCCTCGGCCGTGGCGCTCGCGCCGGGCCGCAGTTCGACGAACGCGCAAGGCACTTCGCCCCACTTCGGATCGGGCATCGCCACGACTGCGGCAAGCGCGACGGCCGGGTGGCGATACAGCGTGTCTTCGACTTCGATGCTCGAAATGTTCTCGCCGCCCGAAATGATGATGTCCTTGCTGCGGTCGGTGATGCGCACGTAGCCGTCGGGCGTCATCACGCCGAGGTCGCCCGTGTGGAACCAGCCTCCGCGGAACGCCTCTTCAGTCGCTCGCTCGTTCTTGAGGTAGCCCTTCATGCAGATGTTGCCGCGGAACATGATCTCGCCGAGCGTTTCGCCGTCCGCCGGCACGGGCTCCATTGTCTGTGCGTTGCGCACGCTCACGCCGCTTTGCAGGTGATAGCGCACGCCCTGGCGAGCGGCGAGGCGCGCCTGCTCGTCTTCGGGCAGCGTCTTCCAGTTTTCCTGCACCGCGCACACCGCCGCGGGGCCGTACACCTCGGTCAACCCATAGACATGCGTGAGCTCGATGCCGATCGACTTCATCTTCGCGATCACGGCGGGTGCGGGCGGCGCACCGGCGACCATCGTGTGCACCGTGTGGGCGATGCCTTCGCGATATTCGGAGGGGGCGTCGGCGAGTGCGCCCTGCACGATCGGCGCGCCGCAATAGTGCGTGACGCGCTCACTGCGAATGAGGTCGAACACGAGCTTCGCGTCGAACCTGCGCAGGCATACGTTCACGCCCGCGCGCGCGGCGATCGTCCAAGCGAAGCACCAGCCGTTGCAGTGAAAGAGCGGCAGCGTCCAGAGGTACACGGCGTGCTTGGGCAGATCCCATTCGAGGATGTTGCTCACCGCGTTGAGGTAGGCCCCGCGATGGTGATAGACCACGCCCTTGGGGTCGCCCGTGGTGCCCGAGGTGTAATTGAGCGCGATGGCGTCCCATTCGTCGCTCGGCGGCGTCCAGGCGAACTCGGGGTCGCCCTGTTCGAGGAAGGCCTCGTAGTCGGTCGCACGCGCGAAGCTCTCGGGATCGGCGGGCGCGATGTCGGCCACGCTGATGATCTTGAGGTTAGGAAACGCGATTGCCGCGCGCTGCGCGAGCGCGGCGTATTCGGTATCGACGATCAGCGCCTTCGCTTCGCCATGACGCAGCATGAACAGCATGGTTGCGACATCGAGTCGCGTGTTGAGCGTGTTGAGCACGGCGCCCGCCATGGGCACGCCGAAGTGCGCCTCGACCATGGCGGGGATATTGGGCAGCAGTGCCGCCACGGTGTCGCCGCGGCCGATGCCCGCCTGCGCGAGCGCGCTGGCCAGCCGCCGCGTGCGCGCGTAGGTCTCGCGCCAGTTGCGGCGTACGTCGCCGTGGACCACCGCGAGCCGGTCGCCATAGACTTCGGCGGCGCGGGCGATGAAATCGATGGGCGTGAGCGGCACATAATTGGCCTCGCACTGCGCGAGACCTTCTTCGTACGGGTGCAACATGGCGATGTCTCCAGACGATAGATTGGGCCGGGGCGGCCGGTTATCGGTTTATAGGTATGATTCGCGCTACCGTAGCAGGGGCGCGCCTGCCAGTCTGTCGCCGGCACGACAGAGCAGGCCGCTTTGCACGATCCCGATCGATACGATCCAGCCAAAAATTGACTTAACCCAGGAAAGCGCGATGTCGCAATCCATTATGCCCCCAGACCCGGCGCCGCCCGAGCGCGATTCATGGCGCGAGGGCGAACGCATCGACGCCGCGAACGCGCCGCGTCTTGCCGCGCTCTTCGAGCGCTGCACGTGGTTTCGCGCGCTCGCGCCCGAGCATCGCGCCTGGGTGCTGGCTTCCTCGCATGCCCACGGCTATGCCGCGGGCGCCATCGTCGCCGCGCGCGAAGCGCCCTCCGACTGGTGGCTCGGCGTGAGCCAGGGTCTCGTGAAGCTCGCGATCTTCAACGCTTCGGGGCGCGGCTGCACGTTCTCGGGCGTGCCGCATGGCGGCTGGTTCGGCGAGGGCAGTGTCATCAAGCGCGAGCCGCGCAAGTACGACGTGATCGCGCTGCAGCCGTCGCTCGTCATGGCCGTGCCCGCGGACACCTTTCACCGGCTCATGGACTGCAGCCTGCCGTTCAACCGCTTCGTGATCCACCAGCTCAACAACCGCATGGGCGAGTTCATCGCGCTGATCCAGAACAGCCGGTTGCTCGACGTGGATGCGCGGGTCGCGCAGTCGCTCGCGCAAATGTTCAATCCCGATCTCTACCCCGAGACGGGACGTGCGCTCGACATCTCGCAGGAGGAGATCGGCATGCTGGCGGGCGCGTCGCGGCAGCGAATCAACCAGGCCTTGCAGACGCTCGAGCGGCACGGGCTCGTCTCGCTCTCGTACAACCGCGTGGATGTGCTCGATCTCGATGGGCTGCGCGCATTCGGCCGCGATCAGATCTGAGCGCACAGAAGTCCTCACCAATCTTGCGCGGAATAGAAGACTCTCTCCCGCGCGAGCCGGTTTTTGCCCATTGCACCTCTGCGTAGACTTTGCGCATCGACTCATCGCGCCACACGGGCCGTGAGTCCTTGAACAAAGAGGAAAGCAAGGTGAAGAATGTAATGCTCCGCGCGGCGGTGGTTTCTATGATGGCGATCGTGCCCGCTGTGTCGTTTGCCCAGTCCGCCGGCAACGGCAATGGCCCGGTGACGCGCGCTCAGGTGTCCCAGGAGCTGATCGATCTGGAGTCGGTGGGCTACAACCCTTCGGCGGCGAACAACGCCACGTATCCCGACGACGTGGAGCTCGCCATGCGCCGCCTCGCGGAAAAGCGCGCCGAACAAGCGCGCCTCGCGCAAGAGCGGCAGCGCCAGGAACCGGTCGCGCAATCCGGTTATGGCGACCCGCCTGCGGTGAACGTGGAAAGTGGCGGGCCCGCTACCGTGTCAGGCGGCGAGCCGTCGCGCGTGTATCGCCATCATTGACAGCGCCGTTCGACGTTAAGAGACGCTCCGCTCGGTAACCGTGCGCGAGCCGTGCGCGGGATGCCGACGCGCACTGCCCCAATCAGCGTGTCGACCGGGCGGCGCAGTTCGTATCGGCCGCGCCGCACGCCGCCATCCGGGATGCCGAGGTGCCCTCCGCGCTGGCCGCGATGTCCGGCGGCACGCCGAGCAGTTGCAGCGCGCCGGCCGTCACGCCCGCGAACACGGGCCCAGCGACCGTGCCGCCATAGAAGGCCTTGCCCGCCGGGTCGTCGATCATCACCGCCACGATCACGCGCGGTGCGCTCATCGGCGCCATGCCGACGAACAGCGCGCGATAGCGGTTCTTCGCATAGCCCGCGCCGATCTGCTTGCGCGCCGTGCCCGTCTTGCCGCCCACACGATAGCCGTCCACGTTGGCGGCCCGCCCCGTGCCGCCGTCGCTCGTCGCCATCTCCAGCATCTTGCGCATGGCGGCCGCCGTGGCCGGCGTCGTGACGCTGCGCGGGCCCCTGGCCTGCGTTGGCGTTTGCGCGCTGCCCGGGTCGCCTTGCCCATCGCGCAGCAGCGTGACCGGATGCAGCGTGCCGTCCCCGGCGTAGGCCGTGTAGATCTGCGCCATCTGCAGGAGCGACGCGGAAAGGCCATAGCCGTACGCCATCGTCGCCTGCTCGATGGGCCGCCAGCGCGCCCACGGCCGCACGCGGCCAGCCGCCACGCCGGGGAACGTGACGCCGGGCTTCTCCCCAAGGCCGTACGCCTGATACTTGTCCCAGATGGTCTGCGCGGGGAGATTCAGCGCGAGCTTGGCGAGCGCGATATTGCTCGACTTCTGGATGGCCTCGGCCACGGTCATGCGGCCGTGGTTCGAGGTGTCGTGGATCGTTGCGGGGCCGATGCGGTACGTGCCCGGCGATGTGTCGATGATCGTGTTCGCGTTGACCTTGCGCAGATCCATCGCGAGCGAGACCACCACGGGCTTGATCGTCGAACCGGGCTCGAACGTGTCGACCACGGCGCGATTGCGCAACTGATTGCCGGTGAGCCGCGCGCGGTCGTTCGGGTCGAATGAAGGCCAGTTCGCGAGCGCGAGGATTTCGCCGTTCTGCGCGTCGAGCACCACGACGCTGCCTGCCTGGGCGTGGTGTCTGGCCACGGCCGCCTTGAGCTGCGTGTAGGCGAGCTGCTGCACGCGGCGGTCGATCGTGAGTTGCACGGTTTCGCCGTTGCGCGGCTGCACGCGTGAGCTGGGCTCCGAAACCACGCGCCCGAGCCGGTCGCGGATGACTTCGCGCTGGCCCGGCGTGCCGCGCAGCCGCGCGTTGGCGGCGAGCTCCACGCCCTCCTGGCCCGCGTCTTCGATATCGGTGAAGCCCACCACGTGCGCCGCCGATTCGCCCTCGGGGTAGTAGCGCTTCGAGTCCGCGATCAGGGTGATGCCCCCGGTGCCCATCTCGTCGATGTGCGCCGCCGTTTCTGCGTCCACCTGGCGCTTGAGCAGCACGAAGGAGCGGTCGTTGCCGACGCGCCGGGCCAGCTCCGCGAGCGGCATGTCGAGCAGGCGTGCGAGCGGCGCGTGCGCGGCCGCATCGAGCAGCCTGGGATTCACCCAGACTTCGAAGGTCGCGAGGCTCACGGCCAGCAGCGCGCCGTTGCGGTCGACGATGCGCCCGCGCATGGCGTCGAGTTCCAGCGTGCGCTGGTAGCGCTTTTGGCCCTGCTTCACGTAGAAGCCGTGATTGGCCACCTGTACCCAGAACGCGCGCCCCGCCAGCGCCGCGAAGGCCGCGAACGTGACGAACACGATGAACCTGGAGCGCCACGCGGGCAGGCGCGGCGCAAGCATCGGGTGACGGGTCGCGGCCGCGTGCGGGTCGCGCGGCGGTTTCCTGGAGCGGATCATCGGCAAGGCGGGGTGGGGGGCAGCGTCACATTGTAAACATTGTGTAATTTAATTGAAATGCTGCGCGCACGCGCGCCACGCGGCCGGGCGCGCGTGGCGGGCCGTCATGCGGCTGGGGGCGAACAGGGGAGGCGGAAAACGAAGCGGGCCGCGAACGCGGCCCGGCAGGAAGGCGGGGGAATCAGCGCCGCGGCGTCAAGCGTGCGCCGGCAACTGGAAGCTCGCGATCGACTCGCGCAGCACGTTCACCTGATCCTTGAGCGAATGCGCAGCGGCCGCGGCCTGTTCGACGAGCGCCGCATTCTGCTGTGTCACCTGATCCATCTCGCCCACGGCGCGGTTGACCTGCTCGATGCCGGCGCTCTGCTCGCGCGAGGCGTTGCTGATTTCCTCGAGGATCTCGTGCACGCGCCGCACCGACTGCACGATCTCGGTCATCGTCGAGCCCGCATTGGTCACGAGCTGCTGGCCTTCGGTCACGGTGCCGGTGGACTTTTCGATCAGCGCCTTGATCTCCTTGGCGGCCGTGGCCGAGCGCTGCGCGAGACTGCGTACCTCGGCGGCCACCACTGCGAAGCCGCGGCCCTGTTCGCCCGCACGCGCGGCTTCCACGGCCGCGTTCAAGGCCAGGATGTTGGTCTGGAACGCAATGCCGTCGATCACGCCGATGATGTCGCCGATCTGCTGCGAGCTCGTCGTGATCTCGCCCATGGTGCGCACCACGTCGTCCACCACGGCGCTGCCGCGCGTCGCGACGTTGGCGGCCTCGCTCGCGAGCGTCGCCGCATGCTGGGCGCTGTCCGCGTTCTGGCGCACGTTCGCCGTCATCTGGTCCATGCTCGAGGCGGTCTGCACGAGCGCCGCCGCCTGCTCCTCGGTGCGCTGCGAGAGATCGGTGTTGCCTGCCGCAATCTCGTTGGCGCCCACGTTGATGTTCTCCGCGCCGCTGCGCACGCGCGAGACGGTTTGCACGAGCGAGGCTTGCATCGTTGCGAGCGCACGCATCAGGCTGTGCTCGTTCGAGCCTTCCACGTGCACATGCAGGCTGAGGTCGCCGTTGGCGATGCGGTTGGCCGCGTCCACCGCCCCTTCGAGCTCGCCGCCGATGCTGCTGCGCACGCTGCGCACCACGAACACCATCACGGCGGTGGCGGCGGCGCCCAGCAGGAAGGTGACGCCGAGCCAGTGCAGCAGGCTGTCGTAGAACTCGGCGCGCACGTCGTCCATGTACATGCCGGTCACGATCACCCAGTCCCACGGCGCGAAGCGGCGTCCGTAGCTCGTCTTCTGCACCGGTTCGCTCTGCCCGGGCTTGGCCCAGAGGTAGTCGAGGAAGCCGCCGTTCGGGCCGCTCGCCGCGTTCACGAGCCCAGTGAATATGTGGGTGCCCGCGGGGTCGGTGGAGGCGCTGAGGTCCTTGCCGTTGAGCTCGGGCTTGATCGGGTGCATCAGCATGACCGCCTGCGAGTTGTTGACGCTCAGATAGCCGTCGGAGCCGTAGCGGATCGAGCCGATCACGGCGAGCGCCGTCTTCTGGGCGTCGGCTTCGGATAGCGCGTTGCGTTGCGAGAGGCCGTAGTAGTAGTTCGCGACGCTCGCCGCTTCTTCCACGAGCGTGGTGAGCTGCGCGCGGCGCTCGCGGATCATCGCCTCGCGGCTTTGCCAGGCGCCAAACGCGACGATCAAGATCAGGCCGATCCAGAGAATCGCGATCATCGAGCGGAGTTTCTTGTTGAGGGTCATCTTCTGCATGGTCGGTCGGGTGTCGAGATGGGCTGCTTGACGGTCCGGACGTGGGTGCGAACGAGGCCGTCAGCCTGTGTTAACGGCTCGCGCAAACGTGCGCGCGACCCAGGGGGAACCCTTGCCCAGGCAGCTTTTCCTCATACAAAACAACAAACTTTGATGTGGAGCAAACATCGGCGAGCGCGCCTACGGACTTCGGCGGATGGACGAGGGGCATCGTCGGAATCGGGAGCGGAAACCTGCGGTGCCGGGAGCGAACCAGCGGTGCAGGCGCACCATCGGCACGCTCATGCGAAATCCCGGCTCGCCAGCCGTTTCGGAAATGCATGCGACGCGAACCACAAGAAGAACCGCGGCGCTCGTGCATTGCGCCGGCAAGCGCCGTTTCTCGCGAGGAATGCAACGCCCGGTCGTGGAGACCGGGCAGGCGGTCACACCGGGTCTTTGTCGGGCGGCCCCTCGGGCTGCTGGGGTTCGTCGTTGTGATGTCCCGGTGGCGGCGGGGTGAGGGGGTCGCGCTCGGGGTCCCGCGTCGGATCGGCGAGCGGATCGGGAAGCGGATTCGTATGCGAACAGATCATCGCGAGTTCCTCTTGCGCTAAAAGCGTTTCGCCGCGTTGTGC
Source organism: Paraburkholderia sp. JHI2823 (assembly GCF_038900695.1). NCBI lineage: Bacteria > Pseudomonadati > Pseudomonadota > Betaproteobacteria > Burkholderiales > Burkholderiaceae > Paraburkholderia > Paraburkholderia sp. JHI2823. Next base: position 87,963 of record NZ_JAYMRY010000023.1, read on the forward strand.
GCGTCACCTTATAGCCTAGGCGATCGATGTCATGCCTGGTGGACAATCGGGGCGGCGGTTATCAATCGCAATCTTCAGCGCTTTTCAGTCACGCGCGCCTGCAATCGGAACATCGCGCCGCACATGGGCCCGGCAATCGATCAGAGCCCGTTCAGGTCGGCGGGCGTGTCGATGTCGCGCAGAATGCCGGGGTCGTCCACTTCGACGCGAGTGACCAGGTGCGAGCTCAGCAGCGATCGGGCGCCCGCGTCGCCGTCGAGCGCGACGAGCGCCGCGCGGTGCGCGTAGCCGAAACCCACCGGGTGCCCGCGCTGCCCGCGATAAAACGGCGCGACGAGGGGCGCTCCTCCGTCCAGCGAACGCGCCACGGCTTCGATCGATTCGACCGAAATGCACGGCATGTCGGCGAGCGCGACGATCCAGCTCTCCGCTTCATGGTCGGCATCCACACCCGCGGCAAGACTTGCGCCCATGCCGCGCCCGGCGTCTGGCGCGAACACCACGTCGCAACCGGCGTCGTTGAGCACATGCGCGAGCGTCTCCGCACCGGGGCGCACCACCGCGATGACTTTGGGCACGACGCGCAACAGCCGCTGCGCGGATTCGCGGGCGACACAGGTGCCCTCGGGAAGGGGAGCGAGGAGCTTGTTGCGCAGACCGTGGGGATCGAAGCGCGAACCGGTGCCGGCGGCGAGCAGCACGCCGGTGGCGAGCGAAGCATAGGCCATGGGTGTGGAACGCCGCGAAGAGGGTGATCAGTGATTGTGCGGCGCGCGCGCGCGTGAGGCAAGTGGCGCGCGCGAATACTTCGGCATTCGCCGACACCTCATGCACCGCGCGAGTGCAGGTCCTGCACTGCAGCCGCCTCAGTGCAGATCATGCAAGCGAATTCATCTGCGGAACGACCTTGTCGAGCGTGATCGGCAAGTCGCGCACGCGCACGCCGGTGGCGTGAAACACGGCGTTCGCGATGGCCGCCGGCACGCCGGTGATGCCGATCTCACCAATGCCGCGAACGCCGACCGGGTTGAAGCGCAGGTCCGGCTCGCCGACGAACAGCACGTCGAGTTCGCCGATGTCCGCGTTCACGGGCACGTGATACTCCGCGAGGTTGTTGTTGGCGATGCGGCCCATGCGCGTGTCGAAGAGGCCCTCCTCGTGTAGCGCCGTGCCCACGCCCCACACCATGCCGCCCATCAGCTGGCTGCGCGCCGTCTTTTCGTTGAGCACGCGCCCCACGTCGTAGGCGCCGACGATGCGCGCCACCCGTATGGTTCCGATATCCGCATCGACATGCACTTCGGCGAACACGGCGCCGAATGAGTGAAACGCGTACTGCTGCTTTTCCGCGCCCGGCTTCGCGGCCACCTGAGCCTCGATCGGCTGGCCGCCCGCGCGCGCGATGACGGCGGCGGCCGGGTCGCGGCGCGCACTGTCGCTGCGGCTCACGACCCAGCCGTCCTGCACGGTCACGTCATCGGCGGCGAGACCGTAGACGGGCGATGCGCGATCGGCGCGCGCAAGCGCCATGAGCTTGTCGCGCGCCGCCGTGGCAGCGGCCTGCACCGCCGGCGAGACGCTCGCGGCCGATTGCGAGCCGCCGGAGACGGGCGCTTGCGGCAGCGTCGAATCGCCCAGCGCAAAGCGAATGCGGTTGGGCGGGAAGCCGAGCGCGTCGGCGGCGACCTGGGTCATCACCGTGTACGTGCCCGTGCCGATATCCTGGGTGCCCGATGCGACCATCGCCGTGCCATCGGGCAGGATGCGCGCCACGGCGGCCGCCTCGCTGCGGTTCGCGGGATAGGTCGCGCTCGCCATGCCAAGGCCGATGAGCGTGTTGCCGTTGCGCATGGCGCGCGGCGTCGCGATGCGGCGCGACCAGTCGAAGCGTTGCGCGCCCGTTTCGTAGCATTGACGCAGCGCCTTCGACGACCACGGCTTGCCATCCTGGGGCTCGCTTTCGGCGTAGTTCTTCAGGCGCAGCGCGACCGGGTCCATCTTCAGTTGCCAGGCGAGTTCGTCCATCGCCGATTCGAGGGCGAACGAGCCCGTCGTTTCACCCGGCGCGCGCATGAAGGTCGGAGTGCCGACATTCAGTGGTACGACACGATGGCTCGTGCTGCAATTGGGCACCGCGTACATCATGCGCGTGACGAGGCCGCACATCTCCAGCCAGTCTTCGAACGAGGAGGTGTGGGCGAGCGTGTCGTGGCGCAGTCCGGTGAGCGTGCCGTCCGGGCGTGCGGCAAGCGAGAGATGCTGTTCCGTGTGCGGGCGCGAGCCGACCGGACCGAACATCTGGGGACGCGCGAGCGCCAGCCGCACGGGGCGCCCCGTCTGCTTCGCAGCCATCGCGCACAGGCTCACGTGCGACCACGACGAACCCTTGCAGCCGAAGCCGCCGCCGAGGAACGGCGAGATCACGCGCACGTTGTCGGGCGCGATGCCGAACACGGCCGCTACGGCGGTGCGGGCGCCGCTCACCCCCTGGGTGGCGTCGTAAAGCGTGAGGTCGGGGCCATCCCAGTGCGCCATCGTCGCGTGCGGCTCCATGGGATTGTGGAATTGCGTGGGCGTGGTGTAGACCGCCTCGACGCGCACCGCGCCTTCCTGCAAGCCCGCTTCGACGTTGCCGCGCGTCGATTCGACGGGCCGCCCCATCGGGCTCGGCGGCGCATGGGCCTCGCCTTTCGCGCTGTCGAAGTCGAGCGTGGCCTGCGTGGGAGCGTAGGTGATGCTCACGTGATGCGCGGCGTCGGTGGCGTGCTCCAGCGTGTCGGCCACCACGACCGCAACCGGTTCGTTGCTGTAGCGCACGACGTTGTCCTGCAGCAGCGTGAGGTGTCGTCCTGCCGGCGGTTTGAGCGGTGTGCGTCCGCCGTTGGGCAGGCGCATCGCGTTCCGGTACGTCATGACGAGCAGCACGCCCGGCATGGACTGCGCGCGGCTCGTGTCGATCGACGCGATGGTGCCGCTCGCGATCGTGCTCGTCACCAGCACGCCATGCGCAAGCCGCGTTTCGGGGAAATCGCTCGCATAGAGGGCACCGCCCGTCACCTTGAGCACGCCGTCTATACGGTCCATGGGTTGTCCGGTCAGCATGCTCATGCGAAGTCTCCATCGCGGTTGCCTTGCCCGGCAGCGAGCATCGTCGAGCGGATGATCGCGCGCTGGGCGAGCCCGACCTTGAAGGCGTTGCCGCTGAGCGGCTTTGCCTGCGCGAGTTCCGCCGCGGCCGCCTCGCGCAGCGTCGAAGCGCTGAGCGTGCGGCCCGCGAGATGCTGCTCCGCCACGTTTGCGCGCCAGGGCCGATGCGCCACGCCGCCGAGCGCGATGCGCGCCGTGCGAACGCGATGCCCGTCGAGCTGGAGCGCGGTGGCCACCGAGACCAGCGCGAAGGCGTAGCTCGCGCGGTCGCGGACCTTGAGGTAGTGCGCATGCTCGCTGAACAAGGGCGGCGGCAAATCGACAGACGTGATCAGTTCACCTGATTGAAGCGTCGTGTCGAGATCGGGCCGGTCGCCGGGCAGGCGATGGAATGCGCCGAACGCGATGGTCCGCGCGCCGCGCGGGCCGCGCACCTGCACGGTGGCGTCGAGTGCCGCGAGCGCGACGCTCATGTCGGACGGATTGACGGCCACGCATTGCGCGCTCGCGCCGAGGATCGCGTGCATGCGGTTGAAGCCGCCGACTGCCGCGCAGCCGCTGCCTGGCGCGCGCTTGTTGCATTGAGCGAAAGCGGTGTCGTAGAAATACGCGCAGCGCGTGCGCTGCATGAGATTGCCGCCCACGGTCGCCATGTTGCGCAGTTGCGGCGAGGCGCCCGCGAGCAGGGCCTGCGAGAGCAGCGGATAACGGGTGCGCACGAGCGTGTGATTGGCTGCGTCGCTGTTGCGCACGAGCGCGCCGATGCGCAGGCCGCCATCAGGCAGCGTATCGATGCGATCGAGCGCCTCGATGCGCGTGATGTCGATGAGCGTCACCGGATGCTCGATGCCGCCCTTCATGAGATCGAGCAGATTCGTGCCGCCGCCAATGAAAGCCGCACCGGGACGCTGTGCGGCAGAGATCGCGCCATCGACGTCGGCGGCGCGCTGGTAAGAGATGGCATCCATGGCCGTGCCTCCGCTCTCACGCGCTGGCGGCGTGCGCGTCGCGCACTGCGGCCACGATGTTGACATAGGCGCCGCATCGGCACAGGTTGCCGCTCATGCGCTCGCGTATTTCCGCATCGCTCAGTTGCGCGGGGCGCGTGCGAACGTCGGGCGTTGCGGCGCTGGCTGCGCCAGTCTTGAATTCGCTCAGGCACGCCGTTGCCGAACACAGCTGACCTGGCGTGCAGAAGCCGCACTGGAAGGCGTCGCGTTCGATAAAGGCGCGCTGCACGGGACTCAGCGCGGCCGCGCCGGCGAGGCCTTCGACCGTGGTGATGCGCTCGCCCTCATGCATCACCGCGAGCGTGAGGCAACTGTTGATGCGCCGGCCTTCCACCAGCACCGTACATGCGCCGCACTGCCCGCGGTCGCATCCTTTCTTCGTGCCGGTGAGGCCTGCATAGTCGCGCAGCGCATCGAGCAGCGTGACGCGCGGCTCGATATGCAGCACATATTCGCGGCCGTTGATGTCGAGCCTGACCGGTTGTGCAGGCGCGGGCGCTGGCGCTGGCGTTTGGGCGCCCGGCGCATTCTGCGCACGCAGATGAGGCGCTGCGCCCAGTGCGGCAGCGGCAGCGGCCGATTGCAGAAAACGGCGGCGCGCGACGTCGGCGGGCGCGCGCGAGTTGGGAGTTTGAGAGGCGTCGTCGCAGTCGCACGGCGCATCGAGGGGACGTTCGTTGGACATGGCGGTCTGCGGACTCCAGGATGAATAACGTGAACCGGGACTTCTAGCGCTAGCTGCGCATGAATGCGCAGGGCTTCTTCTTCACAGCGTCGCGCCTCTTTTGCGCAGCAATTCCGGTGCCGCGGTTGATCGGCCGGGCACGCCAGGAACTGAAAATTGCACTTCCAGAGCGCGAAAGTAAAGCGCTAACGTGTGAATTTTTCAGTGCAGAGGGTTGACTGTCGTAGCGCTGTCGCGTGGCTGACGCGAGCGTGGCACGCAGCTGTCGCTGCGGACAGATTTGCAATTCTGAAGGCCGAAAAAAGCGCTTTGAAAGATGGCGCGCGCGATCCTGTTTTGCGAAAAGGCTACGCGCGCTCTTCCTGAAGATATCGATGCACGAAGGCGATGGCCATGCTGCCTTCGCCAACGGCCGAGGCCACGCGTTTCACCGGGCTCAGCCGCACGTCGCCGCAGGCGAAGATGCCGGGCACGCTCGTTTCGAGCAGATAAGGGTCGCGCCGGTGCGCCCAGCGCCCGGCCTTTACGTTATCGTCGCCGGTCAGCACGTAGCCGCGCTTGTCGCAGGCGATCTCCGGCGGCAGCCAGCCCGTTTCCGCGTCCGCGCCGATGAAGACGAACAGGCCGCCGCACTCGCGGCGGCTTACGCTCTCGCTCGCCGTGTCGCGAACGTCGACGGCGGTGAGGTGCGTATCGCCATGCACCCCGACCACTTCGGCGTTCAGTTCGACGCGCACATTCGTCTTTCCCGCGAGCTGTTCGACCAGGTAGCGCGACATCTTGTTCTCGAGCGAGTCGCCGCGTACGAGGAGCGTAACGGCGCGTGCATGACTCGCGAAGTACAGTGCGGCTTGCCCCGATGAATTGCCGCCGCCGATCAGATACACGTCGAGTCCATGCGTGCCGCTTGCCTCGCTGCGTGCCGCGCCGTAGTAGATGCCCTTGCCGATGAAGCGGTCGAAGCCTTCGATCGCGAGGCGCCGCCACGTCACGCCCGTTGCGAGAATGAGCGTGCGCGCGCGCACCACGTCGCCGCCGTCGAGGTGGACTTCGCGCGCAGCGGCATCCACGCGATCGACGGCCCGCGTGACGAGGATCTCGGCGCCAAGCCGTCTGGCCTGTTGCAACGCGCGGCTCGCCAGCTCGTCGCCGGATATGCCGCCTGGAAAGCCCAGATAGTTCTCGATGCGCGAGGAGGTGCCCGCCTGACCGCCTGGCGCTTCGCGCTCGACCACAATGGTATGGAGTCCTTCGGATGCGCCATAGACGGCAGCGGCGAGCCCTGCGGGCCCGCCGCCGATGATCAGCGTGTCGTATTCCATCAGACGCGGTTTGGTCTGCAGCCCGAGACGCTCGGCAAGCTCGCGCGTGGCAGGGCGGCTCAGCACCGTGCCATCGGCGAGGCGCAAAGCAGGGCAGTCCCGTTCCTCGGGGCAGGGGCCGCTCCAGCGGGAGTTGAGATCGGGTGCGTCGGGCGTCATCCACTCGCAGCTGATCTGGTTGCGCGCGAGGAACTGGCGCAGGTTTGCGCAAGCCGGGTCCCAGCGCGCGCCCACGAGGGTGACGCGCGTTTTCGGCGGTTCCGCGGAAAGGCCTTGCAAGCCGCCTATGCGTTCGCGCGCGAGCGCGCCCATGCGGGTGGCGACTTCGGAGGAGGCGGCGGCGAGCGCGTAATAGTGCTGCGCGTCCACGCGCATGACGCGCGAGGGAACGGCAGCACGATAGGCGCCGGGAAACGGCGAGCTCAGCGCGAGCGGCACTTCGCCGAAGATCGTACCGGGCGTGCGCCAGCCAAGCGTGCGCTCGACGCCGTCGAACAGCTTGACGACCTCCATCTTGCCGGACAGCACGGCGTAGAGCGCGCGCTCGCCGCCTTCATGGACGGCGTATTCGCCGGGGCACAGGTGCAAGTCTGCAGAGGAATTGGCGAGGCGCTCGAGTTCGGCTTCGGGGAGCGAGGAGAAAAGCGGGACCGCGCGGATTTCGTCTAAGGTCAGCATGGCTTCGCAAGGTAGCGTGCAAGCAGCAAACGACGAGGGAAGGGCGACGCTCATGCAGTATAGGCGGCGCGCATGCGAACCGTTCGCCGATTCAATCGACTGATGAATGGCGCCCAAAATGGCGCGCGACGTCGAGGCGATCCGAGCCGCCGCGAACGGCGGCGCCGACCTCGCTTTCGACATGGTCACGCCACCGATCCGAACGCTACGCTCGCCGCGCTGCGCAGCCTGTGCTGCAACGGCCGCATGGTGCTCATGGGCAGTATGGAGGTGGACTTGCCCATCACGTATCGGTAGATGCTGATCAACAATTGGGAGCTGATGGGGCACTTCATGTACAGCGGCGCGGACTTTCGGGCGCTGATCGCGCTCGTGCGGTCGGGGCAGGTGCCGCTCGATGCCATTGAGCTGGAGCACCATCCGCTCGAAGCGCTGGAAACCGCGATCGATGCCGCCGAAAAAGCGGAAGCGCTGACGTGCGTGACGGTCTGCACGTCGTAACGGGCGGTACTCGCTAAAACAAACGGCCCGCAGCGTGACGCGTGCGGGCCGATTGCGTTGTGAGCGCAACGAGGCTCAGTCGATGCCGTGAAACACGGCGTCGTCCGGGCCGAGGTACGCAGGCGGACGCCATACGGCGTCGCGCATCGAGTGCTGCACGAGATTCTCCACGCCCAGCAGCACCGCGAATATCGCCATGCGAACCGGAATGCCGTTGTCGGTCTGGCGGAAGATCGCGAGGCGCGGATCATGGTTCAGATCGGTCGAGAGATCGTTCGCGCCCGGGCGGCTGTCGCGCGGCAGCGGGTGCATGACGAGCGTCTCGGCGCTGCAGCACTCGTCCATCAGCGCCTGGTTGATCTGGAACTCGGGCGTGTAGCCTTCGAACGACTCGTCGGCGAAACGCTCCTTCTGGATGCGCGTGGCGTACACCACGTCTGCGCCGCGCAGGCCCGCGCGCAGGTCGTGCGTTTGCTCGACCACGTGGCCGTTGGTGGAGATCTTGTCGACGATGTACGCCGGCATTTCCAGCTGCGGCGGCGAAATCAGCGTGAACTTGATGCCGCGATAGAGCGCGAGCAGCTTCACGAGCGAGTGCACCGTGCGGCCGTACTTGAGGTCGCCCACGAGCGCGATATGCGCGCCGTCGACGATCTTGCCCAGACGCGAGAACTCGCGCTGGATCGTGTAGAGGTCGAGCAGCGCCTGGCTCGGGTGCTCGCCGGGACCGTCGCCGCCGTTGATCACGGGAATGTTCACGGCGCGCGCGAATTCGGCCACCGAGCCTTGATCAGGATGCCGAATCACCATGGCATCCACGTAGCCGGCCATCACGCGGCTCGTGTCGTAGATCGATTCGCCCTTCGCCATCGAGGAGAACGTGAAGCCCGTCGTGTCGCACACCGAACCGCCCAGCCGGCAGAACGCGGCGCCGAAGCTCACGCGCGTACGCGTGCTGGCTTCGAAGAACAGGTTGCCGAGCACCGCGCCTTCGAGCACGCGCGAGATTTTCCGGCGGCGCGCGATGGGCTGCATGATGTCCGCCACGCGGAACAGCTTCTCGACGGCGTCGCGCGAGAACTGATCGACGGAAAGCAGCTGCGGTTTGCCTTCGAACTGCATCTGGCTCGCGAGCGACTGTGAATCTACGCTTTGCGTATAGCCTTCGCGCGGCTCGGCGCTGCCGACGATTTCCGAGACGAAGCGCTCGACGATTTCCGGCATGGCGCGCGATTCCTGCGACTCTTCGGGCAGCAGCCACGTATCGAGCGCGCGGCGCGAGACGCCGATGCGGCTCGCGAACGCATCGCGGGTCATGTTCAGACGCCGCATGGCGTCACGGAGGAAGGCTTGTTGCGGAACGCTCATGCTGGCACCCGTGATGGCTGGTTGATGTACGCGGTGCGTATATTAGTTCGGCGGCGCGAGAAGTCAAGTTCTTTTGCCAAAAAGCGGCCCTGCCGTGGGAGTGCCCAGGCGCCGCTTCACGCGCTGCGGCAGCGGTGCGTCAATACCACGCAGTCAGCGAAGGACGCGAGCGGTGCGAGTCGTTTTCGCCTGTCCGGGCATGGGTTTATCGCCCGCAAGACCGCGCCGCGGGGCTCGTTCGCCCGGTCCTTTCCAGGCGGCGCGCGCGACGCGCAATTTAAATTGGGATGGGGTTTTTTGCGACGCGACGATAATCGGCGCTTTGATTTTTCCAGGCCGGCGTATGCCGGCTATGTCAGCCGAAGATGTCCGCATTAGCTCCGCCACTTCGCTTCCGGAGCGCGCCTATGCAGCGCGTGCGCGCCCCAGGAGGCTGCTCATGAAATTCCCCTGGTCCAGTGCCGCCGACGATCTGACGAAGCGCGATGTCCGCTTTGTCACGCACCACGCGGCTCGGCGCGCCGCGATCGCGTCGGCGTGCGCTTCCGCCGTGCTGGCGCTCGCCGGCGGCGTCGCGATCGGCCATTTCACGCGGCCGCCAGTCATGTCGGGCGTCGCCGGGGCGAGCCTGCCCGGGGCAAGCCAGCCCGGGGCAAGCCAGCCCGGGGCAAGCCAGCACCACTACGTCGTCGGCGAAATCGGACGGATGGACGCGTCAATTGCCTTGCTCGATCCGCGCATCGGCCGCCTGTCAGCGGAGCTTGCGCAATTGCGGCAGTTCGATCAGCGACTGCGCGCGCGGCCCGCGCGAGGCGCCACGCCTTCTGCCGTGCCAGGCCGCTCGGGCGATCAGGGTGACGCAGGCGAGACGGGCAACGACGCGGACGGCGAGGGCGGCCCCGCGCTCGCGCCGCGCCGCTGCGCGGAAGGCTCGGCTGCGCGGGCGAATGCGAAGCGCGTCAACGGTGAACTGGACTGCATGGCCGCGACGCTTTCCGCTCTCGAGCAGGCCACGGCCGCGCACACGGCCGCGTGGGCCGCATTTCCTGGCCGCCGCCCAGTGGACGGTGGTCGCGACGGCTCACCGTTCGGCAATCGCATCGACCCGTTCACGCACCGGCTGAGCTTTCATCCGGGCATGGATCTGGTCGCGCCGACCGGCACACCCATTCTTGCCGCCGCGGGCGGCCGCGTGATTTTCGCGGGCCCGAACGCGGGCTACGGCAACGCAGTGGAGATCGACCACGGCAACGGCTTCGTCACGCGTTATGGCCACGCGTCGAAGATCGACGTGCGGGTGGGCCAGATCGTGCTGCCGCAGGCGCACATCGCGGACGTGGGCTCGACCGGCCGCTCGACCGGCCCGCACCTGCATTTCGAAGTGCTCGTGAACGGACAGCCCGTCGATCCGGCCGACTACCTCGCGCTCTTCGCGGCGCCGCTCAATGGCTGACGCGCGACGCACCGCACGCGTGCACACGCACGCGGATCGCGCTTACGAATTGCAACCGGTCCGCTCGCGCGCGTGGCGCCTGGGCGGCGCGCTGCTGTGGGCCGCGCTCGCGGCGGCGGCCGGCGCGGGCGTCGCGGCGTGGCTGCTCAGACCGCAAGGCGAGGTGCGCTGCCCCGTGGTCGCCCCCGATGCGTTGAGCCGCGAACTGAGCGAAACGCAATTGCGGCTCGAGCAGGAGCGCGCCGCGCGCGCCGTGCTCCAGTCCACGGCGGATGGCGCGCAGGCCACGATCGCGAAGCTGCAGGCCGAGCTGCTGTTCCTGCGCAGCCACGGCGCCGGGTCGCGCTGACACTCCGCACGCGCCATCTCTCTTCGTCATCCACCCCTCACGGGAGCTTTTCATGTTCCGCAGCAAGAAGAAGCCGCAGCCCGGCATCGAACAAACCAAGCTGGCGACGCTGATCGCCCAGGACATCACGATCACGGGCGACCTCGAATATGCCGACGGGCTGCGTCTCGACGGCCGGGTGCGCGGCAAGGTCGCGAGCAAGGCCGGCGCGAAGACGCTGCTCGTGTTGAGCGAGCGCGGCGCGATCGAGGGCAACGTGCACGGTTACGACATCGTGGTGAACGGGCGCATCCAGGGCGACGTGATCGCCGATCACTTCGTCGAACTGCAGTCCAACGCGCATGTGGTCGGCAGCATCTACTACCAGCAACTGCAGATGGACTGCGGGGCTTCGGTTGACGGCAAGCTCACGAAGCGAGATCCCGGCGCCCTGGGCGAAGCGCCGGGTCTGCTCCTCGACGCGCCGGAATTCGAGGTGCTGCCGCGCGAATAAGCGCGCGCTTGCGCACGCCGATGCCCAAAGCCGGTTACACTGCGCGACATGCCACATCACCCGCTCCCTCACGATCTGCCGAATGTCACCGCCGCGTTGCGCGCGGTGTCGCCGCTCGCGCAGGCTTCGTCGGTGTGGGTGAAAGCCAAAGCCAAAAAACAGCCGCTCATCTGACCGGAGTCTGCTGTTCCGTCAGATGTTGCGATGGAACAGCCAGTCGAAGGCGCCTTGCCTCCCGCGTAACCCCGGCTTGCTTCCCTCCCGCGCACCGCTGATGGACCTTCCATACGGTCGAGTTCAAGGGAAAGTCATGACTGAGTTTTCGGGTATCTGGATTCCGCTCATCACGCCGTTCAACGCGGGCGCCGTCGATCACGCCGCGCTCGACGCGCTCGTGCGCCATTACGTGGAGGCCGGCGTGTCCGGCTTCGTCGCGCTCGGCACGACCGGCGAGCCCGCCGCGCTGAGCGAAGAAGAGGCGGACGACGTTCTCGCCACCGTGCTCGCCGCGGCCGGCGGCCTGCCGGTCGTGGCGGGCGTGAGCGGCAATCACACGGCGGCCGTCTGCGAGCGCATCGCGGCGCTCAACGAGTTGCCTATCGCGGGCGTGCTGGCGTCGGCGCCTTATTACGTTCGCCCTTCGCAGGCCGGGGTGATCGGCCATTTTTCAGCACTCGCGGACGCGAGCCGCAAGCCGCTGATCGTCTATGACATTCCCGCGCGCACGGGCGTGGGCATCGAGCTGACTAGCCTGCTCGAACTCGCCGCGCACGAACGCATCGTCGCGGTGAAGGACTGCGGCGGTTCGCTCGACAAGACGCTCGCCCTGATCCTCGACGGCCGCTTGCAGGTGCTATGCGGCGAGGACATCGAGATGTTCGGCGCGATGTGCGCGGGCGCGAGCGGCGCGATTGCAGCGTCGGCGCATTGGCGTGCCGAGCGTTTCGTGGAGATGGCGCGCGCGTTGCAGGAAGGGCGTCTCGCCGAGGCGCGCGCGATCTGGCACACGCTGGTGCCGCTCGTGCGCGCGGCATTCGCGGAGCCGAATCCGGGTCCGGTGAAGGCGGGGCTTGCGGCGCGCGGGCTGATCCGCAATGAACTGCGCGCACCGATGACGTGCGCGAGCCGTGAATTTGAGGAGTCGCTGGCGCGGCTCGCGGTCTGACGCCGCGACGGCGCCCGAAAGCGGCGCTTCTAGCGCGCCGCGCGGGCATTCGCCGCGCTGGACGCGCGACGGCGGCGCGTGCGCGGGGCTTCTTCGGCGACGGGTTCGCCGTTGAGCAGGATGCGGCGCCCGGGCACGTGCTGCGCGACGAGGCGCGCGATTTCGAGCGCCGTGCTCTCGGCGGGCACGACCTGGCGGCGGGCGCCGTCGTCGAGCGGCGTCGTCCATTCGACGAGCCGGTAGGCGCGGCCCCACGGATGCTGGAGCGGCGTGGAGACACGGCATGACGCGACCGTCGAAGCGGCGCCCTCGCGCAGCAGGGACTGCAGGTGCACCAGCACGTCGTCTTCAACCATGACTTCCTCCTCCTAGATTTGCCGCGCAAAAAAACGCCGCCGATGATCCGGCGGCTCAACAGGGGTTGAACCTATGGTTGCAGCAAAGAATTAAACCAACCTTAAGAGATGACGATGCGCGCGCCGCTGCGTGCGAAAAGGACGCCGCGGGGACGCCGCGCGAACCCGATCGAGGTGCGCAGCGGGAGGGAGCGTGGCAGGAGACAGCCGGCCGGACGCGGCAGGCGAAAAAGCAGGCGCGACAGTGTGTGCGGCTAGTGCTTCGTGCTGTTTTGCCGCAGCGTCGCGCGCACTTTGCGCTCGGCGAAGAGCGTGAGGTAGTCGTGGATGCGCGCTTCGGCGCGATATTCATCGAGGGTGTCGGCGTAAATGCGCGCCACGGTTTCCTCGGGTGTATTCGTTTCTTCGGCGATGGTATGCACGATTTTGGCGATGTCGGCTTTCGGCATGACTTGGCTCCGGTCAGCGAAAAAGGGGTGGGAGGCCGGGTATTGAATTCAAGGATATGCGCGCACGGGATGCCAATTGAATCCGGCTATCGAACGGCTCCCAAGGGAGGGAGCGGGCACGCGATCTGTCTGAGGTTAATCGTCCATACCCGTGCAACCCCCGGGCCTTCAGGCCTTTCCAGCGCAGAACGGCCACGGTACAGGCATTCTGCCTCGCCGTGGCCGCCGGTGACGTGCGTCTACAGGCCGCAGTCTTTCTACGATTGCCTGGCCTGTATGCGGGGTGTTATGCCGCGGTTTCGAGCGACGGATAGTCCGTATAGCCTGTTTCGCCGCGCGCGTAATACGTCGACGGATTCGGCGCATTGAGCGGCGCGTTCAGTTCGAAGCGGCGCGGCAGATCGGGGTTCGCGATGAACAACTGGCCCCATGCGACGGCGTCGGCTTCGCCGTCCGCGAGCACGGCCTGCGCCGATTCGAGCGAGAACTTCTCGTTCGCAATGAACGGACCGCCGAATTGCGCCTTCAACTGCGGCCCGAGGCGGTTATCGCCCAGCGCTTCGCGCGCGAAGAGAAACGCGATCTTGCGCTTGCCCAGTTCGCGCGCGACGTAGCCGAACGTCGCTGCCGGGTCCGAGTCGCCCATCGTGTGAGCGTCGCCGCGCGGCGCGATATGCACGCCCACGCGGTCCGCGCCCCACACATCGATGCACGCGTCGGTGATTTCGAGCAGCAGGCGCGCGCGGTTCTCGATCGAGCCGCCATAGGCGTCGGTGCGCTGGTTGGTGCTGTCTTGCAGGAACTGGTCGATCAGGTAGCCGTTCGCGCCGTGGATTTCCACGCCGTCGAAGCCTGCTGCCTTCGCGTTGACGGCGCCCTGGCGGAATGCGGCGATCACGCCAGCGATTTCATCCGTTTCGAGCGCGCGCGGCGTGACGTAGGCGCGCTGCGGGCGCACGAGGCTCACATGGCCTTGCGGCGCGATCGCGCTGGGCGCGACGGGCAGTTCGCCGTTCAGGAACACCGGGTCGGACACCCGGCCCACATGCCACAGTTGCAGAAAGATGCGGCCGCCCGCGGCGTGCACGGCATCCGTCACGATCTTCCAGCCTTCCACCTGCTCCTGCGACCAGATGCCCGGCGTTTCGGCATAGCCGACGCCTTGCGGCGTCACCGAAGTCGCCTCGCTGATGATGAGGCCCGCTGTCGCGCGTTCTGCGTAGTACTTCGCCATGAGCGCGTTGGGCACGCGCACTTCGCCGGCGCGCTGACGCGTGAGCGGAGCCATGATGATGCGGTTCGGCAGGGTGAGGGCGCCGATCTGGATGGGGTCGAAAAGCGTTGCCATAGTTTTACCTTGTCGGCGGGCACGGCCCGCGGGCTGAAACGGTTAGGGGAACGAAACAGCCGAAATGGGCTCACAACTGCGCGTTCATGTGGGCGATGAACGCCTCGATGACCGGCTCGTTGCGCTTGAAGAACACCCACTGCCCCACACGCCTGGACGTGATGAGCCCGGCCTTCTGCAGAACGGCCAGATGCGCGGAAACCGTGGATTGTGAAAGCTCGCAATGCGCGTCGATCTTTCCGGCGCACACGCCATGCTCGTACGAAATCTCCTGGTCGCCGAAGTGCGCTTGTGGCTCTCGCAGGCGGGCGAGGATCTCCCGGCGCACGGGGTTGGCGAGCGCCTTGCAGATCGCATCGACGTCCAGGGGCGGGGTGGTTGAGGGCTTCTTCATTTTCAGCTGAATCGCAACTGTCCGAAGTATATATCGGAATTATACGATATGGGCGATGGCACTCATTTCAAGAGGGTTGTTCCTCTTTTGAAAGGCAAGGCAACGTCGAAGGCTTAAAGGCCCGGCGAAAGGCATCCCGCACAGCCTTGCGGCGGCCCCGGATCGCACCGGGAAAGGGGGATTGCGCCATTAGCGACGACGCGGCGCATCCACGACTCGATAATATGGTTGATAAGTCAAGTAGAAAGTAGAGATGGATTTCCCTTATTAAGACGAATGAATGTGCGTCGATAACTGAGAAGGTTCGCAACAGCCCAAGTTCTGCCTCGGCGTTATAAGTTGCATTGTCAATCAGGAGATGGAATTTTCATGACAAGCAGTCTCGCACAAGCCCCGTTTGGCGGGGCGAACGCCTCAGCCAGTGCCGCGCGCCGCGGAGCCGTCATTGACAGCCCGCTGACGAACGCACGCAAACGAGCCGATCGGGCTTGCGCGCTGGTCAACTGGATCCTTCTGGCGGCTTCGTTCGGCATTGGCTGGCACGTCGATGCGCTCATGCCAGTGTTCGTGGTCGGGCTGCCGCTCGCACTCGTCTCCACGACGCTCGCGCTCGCCGTGCCGGGCCTCGCGCTCACCAGGATGGCGTCCGCGCTGACCTTCATGGGCGGCGCGGCGCTTTTGATCGACATCGGAGGCGGCCAGGACGAGTTTCACTTCGTGGTGTTCATCCTGCTCTCATTGCTGCTGGCCTATCGCGACGTACGGGTCGTGCTGGTGGCCAGCGGCTTCATCTCCGTTCAACAATTCGCGTTCAACTATTTCCAGGCGTGGGGCTGGCCGGTCAGGGTCTTTTCGCAGACCGGCTTCGACATCGTGGTCCAGCACTGGGCGTTTCTCTGGCTCCAGACTTTTTTTATTGCGGCAATTTCCGCTCGTCAGGAGCGCGACGCCAACATCGCGGGCGAACTCGCCGCCATGTCGGAGGGAATCGGGCAGGAGTCCGGCTACATCACGCTCGGCGAACAATCGAGCCGGCCCGTCAGTGACGTCGCCGGCGCGTTCCATGCCACGCTGGCGGCCGTGCGCAAGACGCTGCTGCAGGTGCGTGACAGCGTAGTCGAAGTTTCGGAGTCCGTAGCAGGAACCAGCGCGCGCAACGTGGTTCTCTCGGATCGCACCGAGCAGCAGCGCCGCTCGCTCGAAGGCATGGTCGCGGCGATGGAGCAGCTCAAGCAGAGCGTGCACGAAAACGCCGATCACGCCTCGGCCGCCAGCGCGCTGGCCGGCTCGGCGAGCGAGGTCGCCACGCAGGGGCGCAGCGCGATCAAGGCCGTGATCGACACGATGGGTGACATCTACCGCTCCTGCGAGCGCATCACCGACATCATCGGCGTGATCGACGGCATCGCTTTCCAGACCAACATTCTCGCGCTCAACGCTTCGGTCGAGGCCGCGCGCGCGGGCGATCAGGGGCGGGGATTTGCGGTGGTGGCTTCGGAAGTGCGCACGCTGGCCCAGCGCAGCGCCGCCGCGGCGAAGGAAATCCGGGTGCTGATCGGCGAATCGGTCGAGCGCGCGCGCTCGGGCAATGGTCTCGTAGAAAGCGCCGGCAACACGGTGGGCGAGGTGCTGGAGAGCGTCACGCGCTTGTCATCCATCGTGCACGAGATGGCGACGGCCACGAGCGCGCAGCGCGCTGGCATCGACCAGATGGGCGACAACATAGCCGGCATCGACGCGGCAATACGCGAAAACGCCGCTCATGTCGCCGATACCGTCGAGCAGGTCGCGCAGCAGCATCGCCAAACGGAACTGCTCGCCAGTGCGGTGAAGGTGTTCAGGCTCGATTGAGCGGCTTGGCGTCGCGACCCTGTAAATCGTGCGATTGCCTCGTCCGCATCTTCGCTGGGCTCGCTGAGCGATTTGTTACACCTCTTACGGCGTTCGGCCTATGGCGTTACAAAGCGCTTTCGCTGGGCCGCTATACTCAGGTCCGTCTCAAAAACGTAAGAGAACAACTATGTCGAAGAAAATCATCCAGATGGTTGCCGTTGCTGCGTTGACCGCTGCGGCCTCGCTGCCGGCGCTGGCCGGCGATATGAACAACGCACTGGGTGGCGCGCTCGGCGGCGTCGCGGGCGCGGCCGTGGGTGGCGCCGTGGGCGGCAGCACCGGCGCGGTGATCGGCGGCGCAGTGGGCGGCGGCGCGGGTGGCGCGGTCACGTCGAATCGCCGCGAGCGCACGGGCGCCATCATCGGCGGCGCGCTCGGCGGCGGCGCGGGCACGGCGGCGGGCAACGCCATGGGCGGCCGCACCGGCGGCCTGATCGGCGCGGCCGTGGGCGGCGGCGCAGGCTCGGCGCTCGGCGGCAACATCTCGCGCTCGAACTCGTACGCCGACGACTATTCGCACGACTATTCGCACGGCTATCACGGCAAGCGTCACCACAAGCACCACGACTACGACTAAAGACGCCTGCCAGGACGGATCGGCCATAGGCCGCTCCGCCTTGCCCGGCATCGTCTTCGCGCCGCCGTGTCCGGCGGCGCTCGCCGTTGCGCTTCGTTCGCCTTCTAAACGCGATGGGTTCCGGTTAGGCGCCGGATCATGGCGAATTTGTTTCGTTATGCCAGGCGATTTTCCAGGTTCCCGCGAGTGACAACGACCTGCACGCGGCTCACACCTCGCGCGCCGTGGTGCTCCCGCTGCGTCAATCCGGCCGCGGCTTGCGGCGCCACGACCCATGTGGCAATTCCTTGTCGCGTTCGGCGGCGGCGAGTGCCGCGCCCAGTTGTGTGTGACTCAACGGAATGCAATAGGCCGGTTTCGCGCGCTCGAAACGCCAGCTCTCGGCGAGCGAGCCTGCGTCGAGCACGTCGAAATCGAGCTGCGCATGCAGCGCGGCCACGAGCGCCTTCGCTACGTCATCATCTCCTGCGACCGGTAGCGCGCGGCGGCCGGCCTCGATCGGCGGCCGCTCCTCGCGCGGCAGGTCGTACGCCAGGATCGCGTTGAATGCCTTCACCACGCGCGCGCCCTTCAGGTGCTGCGCGACGTATTCGCTCGTGGTCATGCGGTGGTCATCGAAGGCTGCAATCGCGCCATCACGCGGCGGATAGTAGTTCATGGTATCGATGACGACTTTGCCCGCGAGCGGGCGTGCCGGTATCTCGCCGAGCGCGAGCAGCGGCAGCGCGGCGATCACGACCTCGCCGAACGCAGCGGCTTCTTCCAGCGTGCCGATCCGGCAGCCCAGCGCCGCTGCCTCTTGCGCGCGCGCTTCTGGGTGACGCGACGAGAGCATGACGTCATGGCCCGCCTGCGCGAGCAACCTGCCCAAGGCGGAGCCGATCTCGCCCGCGCCAAGCATGCCGACACGAAAATGGAGTTCGCGATGTTCGTTCATGGGAATTCCCGTTTTTCACAATGGAAACCCGAGCTTAGCGACGAAACTCCCATGCGATAATCGGTCGGTCGGGTGCAACACTTGAAACGGCGGGTTTGGAATCGTGGACAAATTGACCAGCATGGCCGTGTTCGTCAAGACGGCGGAATCCGGTTCGTTCAGCGCGGCGGCACGCATGCTCGCCATGACGCCGCAGATGGCGGGCAAGCACGTCGATGCGCTGGAAAAGGCGCTTGGCGTGCGTCTGCTCCAGCGCTCCACGCGCAGGCATGCGCTGACGGAAGCGGGCCGCGCCTATTTCGAAGCCTGCCGGCGCGTGCTCGAAGAAGCGGCCGCCGCCGAAGCCGTCGCGCTCGCGCAGACCGCCCACCCGCAAGGCACCTTGCGCGTGACAGCGCCGGTCGCGTTCGGCACCTATCGGCTCGCGCATGAAATCAAGACCTTTCTCGCCGATTGCCCGGACGTGAACGTCGATCTCGTGCTCAGTGACCGGCAGGCCGATCTCCTGCAGGACGGCTTCGATGTCGCCTTTCGCATCGGTACGCTGCCCGACTCGCAACTGGTCGCGCGGCCGCTCGCGCCATACCGGCTCGTGCTGTGCGCGGCGCCTGGGTACCTCGCGACGTTCGGCACACCGGCGCATCCGCGCGAACTGGAAAAGCACGTGTGCCTCGCCTATGCGTTCGACAGCTTCCCGGCGCCGCAAACATGGATTTTCAAGGACGGCGACACGTCGATCGAAGTCGAGCCGCGCAGCCAGCTCCGTGCCAATGACAGCCGCGCGCTGATTGCGGCGGCGGAGGCGGGGGCGGGAATCGTGCTGGCGGGCGAGCCGAACCTTGCGCAGTCGGTCGCGGCGGGGCGGCTGGTGCCGCTGCTCGGGGCCTATGCCGCGCCGGTGCGGCCCATGCATCTTCTCTACGCCGATCGCCGCTCGCAGGCGCCCAAACAGCGGGCCTTCGTGGCGTGGGCGCTGGCGCGCTTTGGCGTGGCTGGCCCGGGTGTCCCGGCGCCGGCGTCGACTCCCGTTCGTCGTTCCGCGCGCAAGCGGCAGGCAGCGCGCTAGCGTCGAGGCGACCTCACATTTGGCTGCGGAAAAAGGCGTTGAGTGTCGCGCCGGATGCGGCACCCTCGAAGCCGTCGAAATGCCCTTCGGCCAGCCGTTGCGCGGCATGCATGAAGCCGCCCCACGCGGTGCGCGCGAGCGCGCCGCCTACGCTGACACGGCGCACGCCCAGCGCGGCCAGATCGTCCAGCGTGAAAGCCGAGTTCGCGCCGATCAGCACATTCACCGGCTTCGGCGCGACTGCCGCGACCACGGCCGCGATCTGCTCGCGGGTCTGGATGCCGGGCGCGTAGAGGCAATCCGCGCCCGCCTGGGCGTAGGCCTGCAAACGCGCGATGGCGTCGTCGAGGTCGGGCACGCCCGCCACGAAGTTTTCCGCGCGGCCGACGAGCAAGGTGTCGCCGCCGCGCTCGTCGATTGCGCGCCGCGCCGCGCGCATGCGCTCGACGGCCACTTCGACGGGCAATAGCGGCGCGGCGTCGTCGCCGGTCGAGTCTTCGACGGAAAGGCCGGCCACGCCGGTGTCGACGGCGAGGCCTACGCTCTCGCCAACGGCGGCCGGATCGGCGCCGAAGCCGCTTTCGAAATCGGCGTTCACGGGCAGGTCGGTGGCCTCGACGATCACGCGCAGGTGCGCGAGGATCGCCTCGCGCGGCAAGCCGTTGTCGGCATGGCCGCGCGACCATGCGAATCCCGAACTGGTGGTCGCGAGCGCCTTGAAGCCGAGGCCCTGGAGATAGCGCGCGCTGCCCACGTCCCACGGGTTTGGCAGCACGAAGCAACCGGCGGCATGCAACGCGCGGAAGTCGGCGCGTTTCTCGGCAATGGTGCGGGCGGGTCCTGACATGGAGCGTCTCCTCGTTGCTGATTGGGGGCGGCGGAGTGTCTCCGCCGGAATGCGAGCGGCGTCGTGCGGGCTTTGGCTGGTGCCTGATGTCCGCTTGCGCCAGATTGTGACTGAAATCGTGGAATCCCGGATCGAACGGTTTCCGTTCTCACGGCGGCTTTGCGGAAAATAAGGATCGCGAATTAAATGAGCGCCTACGACGACGGGAAATGTGGCGCTGTGGAAACGGAGAAAGAAGGGCGCAGCCGTTATCATATGCGTTCTTTTTATTTTGCCGTTCAGCCGCGATGTCCAAAACCAGCGCCCCGAAAGCCACGCCGCCCCGTATGTCCGATGTCGCTCGTCTCGCGGGCGTTTCGAAGATGACGGTGTCCCGGGTCATGGCGGGGCGCAGCGCCTCCGAGGCCACGCGCGAGCGCGTGCAGCGCGCCATCGACGAACTGGGCTACGTGGCCGACGCCGCGGCCGGGGCGCTTTCCTCGGGGCGCTCGTCATTCGTGGCGGTCCTCGTGCCCTCGCTCTCCAGCTCGAACTTCTCGGACACCGTGAGCGGGCTCACTGCCGTGCTCGAACCGCAAGGGCTCGAACTGCTGATCGGCGACACGGACTATTTTCTCGATCGCGAAGAGCGTCTCGTGCGCCAGATGCTGCGCCACCAGCCGCGTTGCATCGCCCTGACCGGTGCACAGCACACGGAGGCCACGCGCACGTTGTTGCAGCGCTCGGGCGTGCCCGTCGTCGAGATGTGGGATATGCCCGCGGAGCCGATCGACATGGCCGTGGGCTTTTCCAACGTGAGCGCCGCGCGCGAGATCGTGCGCTATCTCGCGGACAAGGGCCATCGGCGCATCGGCTTTCTTGGCGGCGCGGGCGAGTTGGACCGGCGCGGCCTGGATCGCCTCAAGGGCTACCAGATGGAAATGAAGGCGCTGGGACTCGAAAGGCACCGCGTGGTGCAACTCGGCGATTCGCCGGTCACGATGAGCCACGGCGGTCCGGCCATGGCCGCGCTGCTCGAGCGCTGGCCCGACACCCAGGCCGTCATGTGCGTGAGCGACATGTCGGCGTTCGGCGCGATCATGGAGTGCCAGCGGCGCGGACTGAGCGTGCCGCGCGATATCGCGGTTGCGGGTTTCGGCAACTTCGAGATCGCGGCGTGCTGCTATCCGGCGATCACCACGGTCTCCGTCGATGCCTATGGCATCGGCCAGCGCACGGGCGAGGCCATCCTCGCCGCACTCGCGGCCGCGGACGGCGCGAGCCCTCAGCATCCCGCGAAAACGCGCATTCACTACACCGTCGTGCCGCGCGAAAGCGCTTGAGCACGTGGGCGAAGCGCGCCGCCGCGTTCGGGGAGCCTCGTTAGAACGCCTTGCCGATGGGTTGCGCCATCTCGACCACCGCGATCGCGAGCCGGTTTTCCCGGCGCGCGTCGGCAGACTCACGCGTACGGCCACGCGCATGCCGAGCGCGGTCACGCCGACGAACGCCGCGAAGCATGCGATTGCCGCCGTTGCTTCTTCGGGCTGGACACGCTGCGCATCGACATTCCTCTGCGGCATCGTTCCTTGGTATCGTTGCGCACACGGAGCAGCAGGTACGGTTTGAATGCCGTGGTGCAGAGACGCGCCGCGTGTTCGGGAGAGTCGCGAGAGATGAAGTATTCGAATCTGGTCGAGCGTTTGCAGGGCCGCCGCACGACGGCGTGGGAGATTCATCACGCAGCGGTGCAGGCCGCGGCGCGCGGCGAAGACGTGATCGTGCTGAGCGTTGGGGATCCCGACTTCGGCACGCCAGCGCCCATCGTCGAGCGCGCCGTGGCCGCGCTGCGCGAAGGCGATACGCATTACACGGCCATCATGGGCCGCGAGCCGCTGCGCGAGGCGATTGCACGCGAGCATGCGCTCTCGAGCGGCCGCGCGGTCGGCGCGCAGCACGTGATTCTTTGCGCGGGGGCGCAGAACGGCCTGTTCGCGTCGGCGCTATGCTTGCTGGAAGCTGGCGATGAAGTGCTCGTGCCCGAGCCGATGTACCTGACCTACGAGGCCGCGATCCGGGCGTCCGGCGCCACGCTCGTGCCGGTGCCCGTCGATCCCGAGAGCGGTTTTCATCTCGATTGCGATGCGCTCGACGCGGCCGTCACGCCGCGCACGCGAGCAATTTTCTTCGCGACGCCGTGCAATCCGACCGGCGCCGTGATGTCGCGCGCGCACCTGGAACGCGTCGCGCAACTGGCAAAGCGGCATGACCTGTGGGTGCTCTCCGACGAGGTCTACGCCGATCTCACGTTCGAGTGCGACCATGTGAGCATCGCCGCGCTCGACGGCATGGCGGAGCGCACGGTCACGCTCGGCAGCCTCTCGAAGTCGCATGCCATGCCGGGCTGGCGGCTCGGCTGGGTGATCGCGCCGGAAACGATGATCGCGCATCTGGCGCGGCTCGCGCTCTGCATGCTCTACGGCTTGCCGGGCTTCATTCAGGAGGCGGCGCTCGCGGCGCTCGAAGAGCGCGCGCAGATCGTGGCGCGGATGCGCGATATTTACCGGCGCAGGCGCGACATCGTCTATGAGCGGCTGGCTGCCGTGCCGGGGCTGAAGTGTCTGCTGCCGGAGGCCGGGATGTTCATGATGATCGACATTCGCGGCACGGGGCTCGACACCCATGCGTTCACCTGGCAGCTTTTCGAGGCGCAAAAGGTTTCCGTGCTCGATGCGAGCGCGTTCGGCGAAACCGCCAACGGTTACGTGCGGCTTGGATTCGTCGTGGAGGAACCGCGGCTGGTCGAAGCGTGCGAGCGGATCGCGGCGTTCGTCAAAGAGCGCTAGTCGTTCTCGAAGTAGAGGCGCGTGGGCTCGAACAAGTCGGCGGGCAACGCGCCACGCGTGAACCACGCCCAGCGCTCGCACTTGTCGGGCTCGGCGACAACCGGCGTGCCCGATGCGGTGGCCTCGACGAACAGCGTCACATGGCGCACGCGGCCGCTTTCGAGCCAGCCGCTGATCCAGCCGGCCGGTTGCGCATCGATCAGTTCGAGGCCGGTTTCCTCGCGCAGTTCGCGCGCGGCAGCGGCGAGCGGATCTTCGCCGGGTTCTACCTTGCCCCCCGGGAAGGCCCACGTGCCGCGTCCCCACGCGCTCTTGCGCAGCCCGAGCAGCCACGCATCGCCATGACGCACGACGATGCCCACGCCGAGCACGGTGAGCGCAGCGCTTTGCTTGTCTGCCATATCTCGTCGATATTGATCTGGAATCCGAATCGTGTCTGCCGGCGAGGCGGCCAAAATCGGAATCAGCGCTCGCCGTCGAGCAGATCGTTGAGCATTTCATCGAAGGCGGCCTGGGCGTCTTCGAGTTCCTGGAGCGCGGCGTCGAAGGTCTGCAGCGCGAACTGCGACGGACGGCCGTCGCCTTCCGGAGGAAACTGCGACTGCAGGGAGGTGAACGCCGATTTGACGCGTTGGGTCGCGCTCAGCACGCGCTCCATTGCGGCGGCCTCTTCGGCTCGTGCCTGTTCTGGGGTCATCGAAAGCTCCATTGGTACGTGTGTGTGGTGACTGCGCTCAAGGCAAGGGCAGTCCGCGCTCGGCCTTCACTTCACGCAGGGAAAGCGCCGATTCGACCGACGTGACGCCGGGCAAACTGCGTAACTGGTCGCGCATGAAGGTGCCGTAGTCGTCGAGATCGCGGGCCACCACCTGCAAAATATAGTCCGCCGTGCCGGACACGTTGTGGCAGGAAAGGATGCGCTCGATAGCGAGAACCTCGCGCTCGAAGCGGTCGGCGAGCGCGCGGTCATGCACGGCGAAGCGCACCGAGACGAAACCCACCACGCCATAGCCGAGCGCGCGGCGCGAGAGCACGGCGCGGTAGCGCTCGATATAGCCCTCCTGTTCGAGACGCTTGAGACGCCGCGCGCAGGGGGTTTCGGTCAGGCCCACCGTTTCGGCGAGCCTTGCGTTCGGCATGCGCCCGTCGGTTTGCAGCGCGCCGAGAATCGCCCGGTCGAGTTTATCGAGGTCGGTCATGGCGGTGAGAGGAGTTCCTTCATGAATTCCAGAATCCTAGCGCATTCCGCCAATCCCGGGCGAAAAGATCGATAAAAACGCCACCAATCGCTCCGCGCGGAGCGGCAAGATAGAGCCTCTTTCACACGAGGCCAACATGATTTCCGCCCACTTGCTGTTGATGTTCATCATCGCCCTGATCATTGTGTGCGCGCTGCCCGGCGCCGACATGGCGCTCGTGATGCAGACCAGCATGAGCCGCGGAACGCGCAGCGGCTTCGCGGCGGCCTGCGGGCTCGGCCTTGCCCGCGCGACCCACGTGACGCTTTCCGCCTGCGGGCTTGCCGCTTTGCTGCGCAATGCCCCCTGGCTGTACGAAGCCGTGCGCTATGTGGGCGCGGCGTATCTCACGTGGATCGCCGTGCAAATCTTCCGCGCACCCGCGTTCGCGATGCCCGAGCAGGCGGGCGTGGCCGTGGCGCGGCCGCGCCGGGCCGATTTCGCCAAGGGGCTGCTCACGAACCTGCTGAACCCGAAGGCGCTGCTGTTCTGCTCGGTGCTGCTGCCGCAGTTCATCCGGCCCGAAGCGGGCTCGGTCTGGCTGCAAGTTTCCGTGCTGGGCGTGATGCTGGTTGCCGTTTGTGCGATCTTCGACGTGATTTACGTTCTGGGCGCCGCGCGCATTGCGGTGTGGCTGCGCCGTCATCCGCTCGCGCAGACGCTGCAGAAGTGGGCGTTCTCGTCGGCGTTGATCGGCTTCGCGCTGAGGCTGTCGCTCGATTGACGCCGGTGTGAGGGAGGTCCCCAGGAAAGTGGCGGCGCGCAAGGCGCCGCGACTTGTTTGATGCTCGCGCGGCGAGCGCAGGCCGCACGCCTTAGCGGACGGAAAGCACAGGCTCAGCGAGGGGCGCCCAGATAGTCGAGCTTGCCCAGCTCCACGCCGTTGTGGCGCAGGATGTCGTAAGCCGTCGTGACGTGGAAAAAGAAGTTGGGCAGCACGAAGCCCAGTAGATAGCTTTGACCCGTGAACTCGATGGGGCCGCTGCGCATCTTGAGCGTGATGCTGCGCGCTTCCGAGCCATCGATCTGCTCGGGCTTGAACGCGTTCAGATAGTCGATGGTCTTCTGGATGCGGGCGTGCAGCTCGTCGAACGTGACTTCGACATCGTCGAACTTCGGGGCCTCGACGCCGGCGAGCCGTGCGGCGCAGCCCTTTGCGGTGTCCGTTGCGATGTGGATCTGGCGCATGAGCGGCAGCATGTCGGGGAAGAGCCGGGCGGTCGTCAGCACGGACGGGTCGATCTGCTTTTCGGCCGCGTGCGCCTGAGCCTTGCCAATGATGTTTTGCAGGTTGGTGAGGCCGCGCACCAGCACGGGCACCGATGCTTGATACATGGAAATGGACATGGGGTTTCCTCGTTTCTTCGAATGCGCGCGATGCGCTCCGCGTCGGAGCTGATCGGGCGGCTCATTATGCGCCATCGCGTGGTGCGCTGCCATCGGCCGAATCGCACGTCGCGCGCGCGACGGTCGCCCGTTTTGCCGCACGGGTAAATTGCCTGGGAATGCAGATCAAAATTTCCTCGTGAAACCGTGCGGTTACAAGCGGAGCGGAGAGGCTCCGGCTGAGATGTGCGTGCTCGTTCGGGCGGGCGCAAGATGGCGCTGGCAAGCCCATGTGCGCAATCGCCACGACACAATTTGATTGTGGTCTAATAACCCGGCATCAACCCTCCATTTCGCATCGTGCCGCACGATGCGCTCAACCATGAACGCAGAAATGGCAGCAAGACGCCCCATCGCGCGACGCATGGCAGAAGGTATTGCTGGTCGCGCCAGCGCGCCGGGTTGGCGCATGCGAGTGCTGCGCCTTGCGCTGGTGGCGCTCGCAACAGGTGGCGCGGCGCAGATCGTATTCGCGCAAGATCCGGGGCTTCTCGACGCGCGTGTCACGCAGGAGTCGGTGGCGGAAACCATTTGCCGCCAGGGCTACGCCGATACCGTCGCGCCGCCGTTCGACCAGACGATGGCTCAGAAGGCGCGCATGCTCGCGGCGCGCGGCATCGACGCCGACGATGGCGTGGGCTACGCACTCGACCGCCGCGTGCCGATCGTCCTCGGCGGCTCGCCGGACGCCACGGCCAACTTCGACCTCCTGCCGTGGGGCGGCCACGCCGGCGCGCGCCGCAGGTCGCTGCTTACGGTGCGTCTGAAGCGCTGCGTGTGCGCGGGGCGAATGACACTGGCGCAGGCGCAGGCCGCGATCACCGGCAACTGGGTCCGCGAGTACGACCGCCTCACTCGCATGGACTGCGGCGGAGCAGCCGATGAGACGACCTCGGCGAGCCGCGACGAGGGGCCATGACGCGCCGTTTGGCTGGCACCTTTCGTCTTCGGGCACGCTGGTTGCAGTTCGCGTTGGCGTGCCCAGCTCGCAGACAATATGCCGCAGCGCACCGGTTAGCAAATGCGACTATGCTGACATTCATCAACAAGAGGGAGCCACAACAATGCTTATGTCCAGCCTTTTGATGCTTGGCGTCGCCGCCCTGCTCGGTCAGGCCGCATTGGCCCGTTCTCGCGCTCGCACGAGCCTGCGGCCCATTCGCGTGCGAGCGTCGCAACCCCGCCGCTTCCGCTGAACGTCGCACGTCGAATCCGAATATCTCGCGAGATGGGCCGTGATGCATGTGACTGTCTGGAACGTTCCCGAAACCTGCAGCGAGCAGGACGTGCGCAGCTTTTTCGAGCGCGAGCTTGGCCATTACGCGAAGGGCGTCACCGTCTATGACGTCGGCACGCCGAACGCCCACGCGGACCTCGAACTCGATTCCGAAGTGCCCTACGTGGCCGACGCCGTGGCGCGCGAGCTTCAGACCCGCCGCCTGGCCGGCGTCGCGCTGAGGGTGAGCGCAACGCCGTTCGAAGGCGAGGCACAGCCGCCCCGGCGCACCTGAGCCGTTCGCGTTCCGGTTCAACGCACCCATCGTCGAAGGTGTCGTGCGGTGCTTATCGCAGCACCCGCTTGCGGCGCGTCGCGTCGTAGACCTCAAAATCGTCTTCCATGCCAGTCGCTCACTGGCTTGCCTTCCCGACATTCGTCCGACTCAGGTCATTGCCGATTCCATTGGCGTCTTCTTCCCGTGGGCTGGCACGCCGCGATCTTCCAATCGGCGCCCGGCGCTTTTTGAGCAGCGCCGCGCTTGCATACCGGTGCTTAGCCGGAGTTGTCTGGTCTAATGGCGGGTAGTCGTCGCGCCGCAGGCGACGCCGCACATGACGGCGCCCGACCTATCCGACTCTAGACAAGACACAAAATCAGCCGGACTTACGATGAACGACATTTTTTCGCGGCGCGTGGGCGTTCGCGTCCACGGCGGCGTGCGGGGCGACGCCCCGAAGCGCGCCCCTCATGAAACGCCGCGCGGGGGCGCTACGGTGCGCGGCGCAGCGGTGGCCGTGCTCTGCGCCTGGTCTTGCGTCTCGTGGGGCGCGAGTGCCGCTCCTGCGGCCGCAGGCGCTTCGGCAGCGCATGCCACCTCGGGTGCGGTGCGTGGCGCGCCGGCGCATGCGGCGTCGGTAGCTTCGGGCATCTCCACAACGTCTGCTGCGTCAGGTGCATCGGCGGCCGGGCCGGCTTCCGCGCCGGTGTCCGCTTCCGTTGGGGCAGGGGCTTGGGGAGCCGCGGCGGCTTCGTCCGCGTCCGCTGCGCTGGCCGCTTCTGAGCCGCCTGCGCTCACGCTCCCTGTCCACCCCGTGCTTACGCCCGAGCAGGCCGCCGAGCAAACGCGCGAAGCGCTCGACATGCGCAAGCGCTTCGCGCGCGTCGTCGACAGGCGCCTGCGCGTGCCGCTAGCCGTCCAGCGGGCATACGGCGCGCGATTGCAGGACGCGCTCGACGAGAAGGGCCTTGGGGCGCTGGCGGGTGAGTTCGTCATCCTCGTCGATCGCAGCGCGAACGTGCAGGCGCTCTTCATCTACTTCCGCGCGTTGCCGGACGATCCGTGGCTGATGATCGGCGCGTCGCCGGTCGCGACGGGGCGCCCCGGCGAGTTCGACCATTTCCTCACGCCCTTGGGCGTGTTCGAGCACTCCCCGCAGAACATGGACTTCCGCGCGGAAGGGACCATGAACCAGAACAACATACGCGGCTACGGCCGGCGCGACATGCGCATCTACGACCTCGGCTGGGTGGACGGCGAGCGCGGCTGGGGCAAAGGCGGCTATTCGCAGATGCGCTTCCAGATGCACGCCACCGACCCCGACCGCCTCGAGCCGCTGCTCGGCATCCGCCATTCGAAGGGGTGCGTGCGGATTCCGGCGACGCTCAATGCGTTCATCGACCACTACGGCATCATCGACGCCGAATATCAGGCGCTGGTCGACGAGGGCAAGTCGCTGTGGGTGCTCCACTCCGATCGCGAAATCACGCCGTGGGCGGGGCGCTTCATCGTCGTGATCGATTCGGAGCGCAAGACGCGCCCCGCGTGGTCGCCCGTGCCTGGGGGCAAGGCGCGCGCGAAGGTGCCGGCCGGCGCCGACACCGCGGATTGAGTCGATGTGCGCCGCCGGGCGCGGCCGCCTGGAGCCGCGCCTGAGCAGCGCAGCGATGGATGCGCTGCGGCTACGCGCGCCGCGCGATCAGCACGCCCGCGAGCGCGACGCCGAAGCCCGCCATCTGCGTGGGCGTGAGCGTTTCGCCGAACAGCAGCCAGCTCTCGAGCGCCGCGAGCGGCGGCGCGAGAAAGAAGAGCGCCGTGGCGCGCGCGGCGTCGCCGTGGCGCACCATCCACACTAGCAGGGTCACGCCCGCGCCCGAAAGCATGACGATTCCCCACGCCAGCGAGAACCACAAGGTCGGCGACGCGACCCAGCGCGTCTCGCCGAGCCCGAGCGCAAGTGCAGCGGCGACGATCGCCGCGCCGGCGTTCTGCACGGCGCTCGCGCTGCGGATATCCGCCTGGGCGAGCGAGGTCTTCTGATAGAGCGTGCCTGCTGTGATCGAGCCGACCGCCGCCACCGCGACGATCACCACCAGCAGCGGGTGCGCGTGACCTTGCCCGGCTGCGGTGTCCGCGAGCGCGCCGCTCGCGGCGTGTATGGCGGCGTACAGTTTCGGGCTCAGCACCAGCACGACGCCGGCGAGTCCGAGCGCCATGCCCGTCCAGCGCCGCGGCGCCAGGCGGTCGCCGAACAAGCGTGCCGCGATCGCGGCCGTCAGCAAAGGCTGGAGCGCGCCGAGCAGCGCCATGACGCCCGCGCTCAGTCCTTGCGCGACTGCCCAGTAGCCCGCGCCCAGGTACACGCCCTGAAGCAGCGCCCCGGCGAAGAGGTGCTTGCCGATGTCGCGGCCGCGCGGCCACGGTGCGCGCATGCCCACGGCGACGACCGCGAAAAGCGCGGCCGTGCCGCCGAAACGGGCGAGCAGGAACAGGTTGGGGGCGGCGTACGGCGCTATCGCGCGCGCGACGACGAAACCGGTTGACCAAAGGGCGACGAACAGGGATGGGGCGAACGTGGCGAGCATCGGAGTCGAAGAGGGCGCGCGTTGACGCTGCGCGCGCGATACGCGAAAGGCTCGGAGTATCGCGTGCCGCATGCCATGCGGTCTTGTTCGGGACTGCACTTGCGGACTCGCGTGGCGCGGCTGCAAAGGTCGTTGCGCGAACAGTGGTCAAGATGCAACTAACAGCCAAATCCGCGCCGCATCCGCGAATGCAAGCAGAGTATTTGGCCGAGCTCGCACGCAGCGGCTTAGCCGCCAAATAGCACCACTGTTACGCCGATTAGTCCGCCGCATACCGCACAAGCGAGCAGCAGCGCGCGCGTGCGCCGATGCTCGCGTCGCCAGGCATCGAGCACGGCGCCCTGCGAGGCGTGCCCTGCCGCAGGAGCCTGCCCGAGCTTCGCGTGATGCTCGAAGTAGCGAAACAGCATCTGCGGCACGCGTGGCGCGATTTGCGCGAGGTGCGGCAGCTCCTGCGAAAGCCGCCGGATCCATCCGTGGTGGCCAAGGTCTCGCCGCGCGATATCGGCGAGCGTGTGCCGCGCAATGCCCCACGCATCGACGCCCGGATGAATCGAGCGCGCCAGCGCTTCCGCCTCGCTGAACGTCCGCTGCGCTGCCACGAGGCGCGGCGAGACTTCGCCCCCGAAAGGCTGCACCGAATGCAGCAGATGATGGAACAGCGCCCCGGCGCTGCGCTCGTCGTTGTGAGCCGAAAAATGCGCCTCGCTGCGCGTGCGCAACTCGGCCTCGACTTGTTCGGTGCGCGTGTGCGTGGGCACGTGGCCCGCCATGTGATGCAGTGT
Organism: Paraburkholderia sp. JHI2823; assembly: GCF_038900695.1. Taxonomy (NCBI): domain Bacteria; kingdom Pseudomonadati; phylum Pseudomonadota; class Betaproteobacteria; order Burkholderiales; family Burkholderiaceae; genus Paraburkholderia; species Paraburkholderia sp. JHI2823. The sequence goes on from NZ_JAYMRY010000023.1 coordinate 118,316, forward strand.
CGCGAGCCGCCCATAGTCCTGCTCGAACAACGCTGTCGCGCCGTGCACGAAGAATTCGCGCTCGGGCGAGGAAAGGCTCGTCATCAGCGCTGCGCTCGCAAGGACGAGGCGCCCCTGCGTTTCAGGCTCGACGCTCACGGCTACGCGCCGGGCATCGAGCGCGCTATGAAAGAAGCCATGCTCGAATGCCTGGCGCGTGATCACTTCGATCAGATGCGCCGCCACTCGCGTGGGGTTGATGCGGTGCTCGACGAGCCCGGCGATATCGGTTGCGCGCACGGTGTCGATATGTTGCACGGCGATCATCTGCGCGGTGCAGAGGTCCCAGATTACGTCGGGGACGACGATGCGCGGGTCGTCGCCGAGCTGATGGCCGCTCTGGCTGAGGTTCGCGGCCTGGGCGCGCAGATCGAAGCGGCGTTGCAAGTCTTCGCGCAGCGCCTGCGCGAGCGCGTGCAGCTGGAGCTTGCGCGCGGCGCGCGAAAAACGCTCCACCCAGCGGGCCACGGCGCACAGAAGCACTGCGTCGTCGTCGACTTCCTGGACTTGCTTCGGGCGCAGCACGCGCAGCGTGATCGTCTGGTGGCCGTTCAGCGGCAGCGCGAGCCGCGCGATGTGTGTCTGCTCGCACCAGCCGTTGCTGGCCGGCGTGGGCGCGATCCACATGAACACCGATTCGGGCGGCTTTCCGAGCGCCGCCCGCAAGATGGCGTCGAGTGCTTCTCCGGCGAGAGGTTCTTCGTATTGCTCGATTGCGTCGATGGCGTCATGCAACGTCGCGCCTGCGAGCTCGGGGCGCGTGGCGAGCGTTTGTGCGAACGCCGCGGCCAGCGGCGCGAGGCGCGGCAGAGCACCGTGAAGGCGCGAGGCGAGGCGCGGGTCGCCGTGCACGCGCGAGGCGAGCGTGACGAACCAGTGCAGCTTGTGATGCTCGGGCGCGGCGAGCCAGATCAACCGGAAGCCATAACGCAGTGCACAAAACAGCAGACGCAGTTGACGAAGTCGTGAACGCATGAGTTTCGAGTGTCGGCGAAGCGAGCGCCGCGTGAGCGCCCGATCCGCACGAGATTAGCAGGGATGAGCGCACGATGGCAGGACAGGCTCGTGCTGCGACTGCGTAATACAATACGGCGGCTTTTCCGGATTCATGTCATTGCCCGCGTTTCCCACGCACCCTCCGCACCCACCAAGATGCTTGCAGAACAACGTCACCAATACATCCTCTCGCAAGTGAACCGGACCGGCGCGCTCTCGGTGGCGGATCTCGTGCGCGAGCTGCGCGTCTCGCGCGAGACGATCCGGCGCGACCTCAATACGCTGGCCGAGCGCGGGCTGCTCGTCACGACACACGGCGGCGCGCTTTCGAGCGACCGCCGCGAGCCCGATCTCGATGTGCGCGAGGCCGCCAACGCGAGCGCCAAGCGCGCGATTGGCGAGCGCGCCGCAGAGTTCGTTCCCGATGGCGCCTCCCTCATCATCGATTCAGGCAGTACCACGCATGCGCTAGCACGTGCGCTCACCGACCGCCACCGGCTCACGGTCTACACCAATGACTGGCGCATCGCGCTTTTGCTCGGCCGCCGCAACGGGAACCGCGTGACGCTGCTGGGCGGCGAACTGTCCGACCACGAGGAGGCGACCTTCGGCCTCGATACGGTGCAGCAGCTCGCCCAATACCACGCCGACTTCGCGTTCGTCGGCGCGGGCGGCATCACCGCCGACGGCTGGCTCACCGACTACTCACGCATGGTCGCCGAGGTGCGCAGCCGCATGCTCGCGGCCACGGCCTGCGCAATCGTCGTCGCCGACCATTCGAAGTTCGGGCGCGTGACGCCCGTGCGCATCAACGGCTTCGAGCACGCGCGCTACGTCATCACCGAGCTTGCGCCCGAGAAAAACATCGCTCGCGCCATCGCGGCCCGCGGCCCCGAACTCGTCATCGCCTGAACCTCGCTGCGCGGCCGCGTACGCCGCGCTTTCCGCAAACCGTTTGCAAGCCTTCCGCCGGCGTGCCGCGAACGGAATTCGTGCCGTTATGTGGCTTGTCGAATATTGGCGAATTGTGGAATTTCTTGACAAACGCCAAAATCGTCATGCCGGTGTCATCAAAACCTGTGATTCTTGCGGGGCCCGTCCGGACGGGCCGGTAGAGCGAAGCGGGCGGCAGCACGGTGCCCCGCCGCAGCGGCCGGTTCAGGCGAGAAGCGCCGGATTGTAGACAATCTGCAATCCGCGGCGCGATTGCGATTCCCAGCGGGCAATGGCAGGCGGCGCAGTCCGCCCGAAGTTCGAATCGTTCGATCCATCCAATCACAACGCATCGGGTAACCCCGTGCAACGGGTTTTTGCCTTCGGAGAGTGACATGAACCACACGAAATTCCATCGCGCGGGTTTTGCACGCAAGCTGCTGCCGATGGCGGCTGCCGCCGCGCTGCTGGGCGCAGCAATGAGCGCGCACGCCGCAGACGCAGTCGTGCTGTACACGGCCGACGGCCTCGAGAATCTCTACAAGGATGTGCTCCCGGCCTTCGAGAAGAAGGAAGGCGTGAAGGTCAATATCGTGACGGCGGGCAGCGGCGAAGTGGTGAACCGCGCCAACGTCGAGAAGGATTCGCCGAAGGCCGACGTGATCGTCACGCTGCCGCCGTTCATCCAGCAGGCGCAGCAAAACGGCCTGCTGCAGCCGTACCAGAGCGTGAACTACAAGAACGTGCCGGCCATCGCGAAGGCGACGGACGGCTCGTGGGCCACGTTCGTGAACAACTATTTCTCGTTCGCGATCAACCCCGAAGTCGTCAAGACCGAGCCGAAGACGTTTGCTGACCTGCTGCACCCGGACTACACGGGCAAGGTCGCTTACTCGAACCCGGCAACGGCCGGCGACGGCATGGCCGTGATCATCCTCACGACCTCGCTGATGGGCGAAGACAAGGCGTTCGACTACCTCAAGAAGCTCGAGCAGAGCGCGAAGTTCCACACGAAGGGCACGGGCTACCTCGACGTGCTGCTCTCGCGTAACGAAATTTCGGTGGCCAACGGCGACCTGCAGATGGATCTCGACGACGCAGCCAACGGCGGCCTGTCGCTCAAGCCGATCTTCCTCGCGGCCGAGCCGGGTGGCCATCCCACGACGTTCCAGCTGCCGTATGCGATCGGCTTGATCAAGAACGGCCCGAACCAGGCCAAAGGCAAGAAGCTGATCGACTACCTGATGTCGACGGACGTGCAATCGAAGGTGCCGGATATCTTCGGTATTCCGGCCCGTACGGACGTGGCGCTCTCGGGCAAGAACGGCGAAGCGGTCAAGCAGGCGATCGCCGGCGTGAAGCTGATTCCGGTGGACTGGAACCACGTGATGACGAAGAAGGCCGACTGGACGACGCGCTGGAAGAACGAAGTGATCGGCTCGTCGGGCAAAGAGACGGAAGTCGTGAAGCCGAAGCAATAAGCGGCATGCAACGGGCGCCCGCCGCGGCCCGCGAGAGCGGCCGCGGCGCGCCATTTGGCAATACCCGAGCATTACCAGAGTGTCGCCTGAGGAGATGAACCCGGTGAATACCGCAAGCCTCGCGTCGGCCGACATGGCCCGCGCGCTGCCGGATGTGTCCGGACTGACCGACGCCACGGATGCGCGCGATGCGGCGGGCGTGCAGATCGAGCACCTGAGCGTGCGTTTCGGCGCGCGCACCGTGCTCGACGATCTGTCGCTCACGATCCGCCGCGGCGAACTACTGACCGTGCTGGGCCGCAGTGGTTGCGGCAAGACCACGCTGCTGAGATTCATTGCGGGCTTCATCGAAGCCGATGGACTCGCGGGCTCGCTCACCGTGGCGGGCCGCGATCTGACCCATGTGCCGCCGCATCAGCGCAACCTGGGTCTGCTGTTTCAGAGCTACGCGCTCTTTCCGCATCTCTCGGTATTCGAGAACGTCGCGTTCGGGCTCAAGGCGCGCCGCGTGCCGTCGCGCGACATCGCGCGGCGCGTGGCCGACGCCCTCAAGCTCGTGCAACTCGGCGACGCGGGCCACGTCATGCCCGCGCAGCTCTCAGGCGGCATGCAGCAGCGCGTGGCGCTCGCTCGCGCGCTCGTGATCGAGCCGGACGTGCTGCTGCTCGACGAGCCGCTCTCGGCGCTCGACGCCAATCTGCGCGCGTCAGTGCGCTCGGAACTCAAGGCGCTGCACGAGCGGCTGCCCGATCTGACGATCGTGTGCGTGACGCACGATCAGGACGACGCGCTCGTGCTCTCCGACCGCACGCTGCTGATGCGCGATGGCCGCATCGCGCAGCTCGGCACGCCGCAGGAGCTCTACGACACGCCCAACGACGCCTACGTGGCTCGCTACCTCGGCGCGGCGAACCTGCTGCCGCCGGGCGTCGCGTTTGCCGTGGGCGACGCGCGCCACGACGTGCGTGACAAGCTCGCGTGCCTGCGCCCCGAAAGCCTGCGCATCGTGCCGCTCGGCGAAGGCGCGCTGCACGGCACGATCGAATCGGTCGAGTGGTATGGCTCGGTGCTCTCGGTGCCCGTGCTGCTCGATGCGATGCCGAACGAACCGGTGCTCGTCACCATGCAGCGCGGCCACGGCATGACGCCGGCGAAAGGCATGCGTGTGTCCCTGCGCTACGAGGCTGACGATGTCGTCCTTATCAACCCCTGATTCCGCACTCCCGCTGTCAGGCGCTGAAGCGCACTCGGCCGCCGTGCGCCGGCGCGAGCGGCGAGCGCAGTGGCATATCGCGTTTCTGCTCGTGTTCGCGCTCGGGCCGCTCGTCATCTATCCGCTCGTGCGACTCGTGCTGTTGAGCCTTTCGGGCGCGCATGGCCTGAGCTTCCACGCTTACGGGGCCTTCTTCGGCAACCCCGATTCGCGCGGTGTGATCGCCACGACGCTGTGGATCCTGTTCTTGAGTGCGGGCCTCGCTTCGGTGCTCGGCGTCGCGCTGGCTGCGCTCTTGTTTTTCAAGCCGTTTCCGGGTGCGCGTCTCGTCACGCGCTTTCTCGAGCTGTTCGTGGCGTTCCCGTCGTTTCTCGTCGCGTTCACGCTCATCTTTCTTTACGGTTCACAGGGTTCGGTGAGCATCGCGCTGCAAAGGCTCTTTCACTTGCAGGCGCCGCCGCTCAACTTCCTGTTCGGCATAGGCGGAGTGGTGCTCGCCGAAGTGGTGTTCTACGCGCCGTTCGTCGTGCGCCCGACGCTCGCCGCGTTCGCGCTGCTCGATATGCGCCTGATCGAAGCCGCGCGCAGTCTCGGCGCGAACGGGCGGATGGTCGCCCTGCGTGTGATCCTGCCGCTGGCATGGCCCGGTATCGCCGCGGGCACGATCCTCTGTTTCCTGCTTACCTTCAACGAGTTCGGCATTTTGCTCGTGCTTGGGAGCGCGCACCTCGTTACCCTGCCGGTGGCGATCTACAGTTCGGCGACGGTCGATCTCGATCTGCCGACGGCCGCCGCAGGCGCCGTCGTCATGCTTGCGATGTCGCTTTCCTTGTATGCGCTCTATCGGCGCGTGAATCGCCGCAGCTATGGAGGCGCGCGCAATGTCAACTAATCCCGCAGCGGATTCGGATCGCATCGCGCTGCCGCCGAAGCATCATCGCGCGCGGCCCGTGGAGCGCAGCCTCGTCGCTCGCATTGCCAGCGCGGCACTGCTCGGCTTCGCAGCACTGTTGTGCTTCTGGCTCTTCGTCTTGCCAGTGGGCGTCGTCGCATTGTCGAGCGTCGCGTCGCATTGGTCGGGCACGATCCTGCCTGACGGATTCAGCATGCGCTGGTTCGAGCGCCTCGGCTCGAGCGATTTCGATGCGCTCGCAACGAGTCTCGAAGTGGGATTCGGCGTGGCGGTGCTCGGCACGGCGCTCGGCCTTTGGCTCGCCCTCGCACTCGAAGGGCGCGACCGGCGCGGCCTCGGCGCCATCGTCGATACGCTCGCGATGGTGCCCAACGGCGTGCCGAGCGTGGTGCTCGGCCTCGCGGTGCTGATCGCCTATCACAAGGCGCCGGTGGATCTGTCGAGCTCTGCGGCGATCGTCGTGTTCGTGCAGCTCGCGCTGGTGCTGCCGTTTTGCTATCGATGCGCGGCCGCCGCGTTGCGTCCCGAGCTGACCGTGCTGCGCGAAGCGGCCGCGAGTCTCGGTGCGCCGCCTTCGATGGTGCTGCGCCGCGTGGTGCTGCCGCAGCTCGTGCCCGCCATCCGCGCGAGTCTCGCACTAGGCTTCGCGCTGTCGCTCGGCGAACTCGGTGCGACGCTAACGGTGTATCCGCCGGGGTTCGCGACTGTGCCGATCGTCGTCGTGGGCGCGGTCGAGCGCGGTTACTACCTGCCGGCTTCGGCGCTCTCGCTGATCCTGCTGCTCGTTTCACTCGCGGCGCTTTTGCTGATCGCGGCGCGCGTGCCGCGCCGGCGTGCGGATTGAACGGATGGTGGCCATGCGGTCCGATGCGCCGCAGGCGCGCAACAGGCGGGCAGGGCAGAACGTGCAAGAGCCAGCGACCGAAGCGCGCGCGGGTAGCGGCGCGATGGGTGCCGTGCCGGCAACTCCCGCGCCGTCGTCCGACACGACGCCGCTCGAGATGGTGCGTCAGCATTCGCTGACTGCGCTGGTTCGCGATGAGATCGAGCGGCGCATCGCGGCGGGCCTGCTGGCGCCCGGCGACAAGCTCAACGAGGCCGACTGGGCGGCTCGCCTCGCGGTGTCGCGCGGCCCCGTTCGAGAAGCTTTTCGTGCGCTGGAGCAGGCGGGCCTCGTGCGCAACGAAAAGCATCGGGGCGTGTTCGTGCGCCGCGTCGGTGGGGCGGAGGCGCAGGAGCTGGGCGAGGTGTGTGCGGCGCTGCGTGAAGCGGCGTGCCGGATGCTGGCGGGGCGCATCGATGCGGCACAGGTCGCGGCGTTGCGTGAGCATCTCAACGCGATGCGCGACGCTGTGGTCGGAGAGAACGCCCAGGCATTTCTGCAGGCGCGCGATGCGTTTCGCTGGACGCTCCTCGCGGCGGCGGGCAATGCCAGGCTGCGCGAGACCTACGAGCGGACGGTAAGCGAGCTGCGGCTTTCGCCGCGTCGGGCTGCGCCCGCGCATGGCGCGATGGATGCTTCCTATACGGGATACCGTGCGCTGCTGAACGCGCTCGCTTCGCGCGATGCCGATGAAGCGGCCAAACGCATGCGCGAGTCGTGCGGCGATTGAGGGCATCAGGAACGATGGGCGGCGGGCTCGCTGCCGCCCTGTCCACATAATGAGGGGTAGAAGATGGCACTGAGCCTCGCGGATATTCGTGAGCTGTTCGAGAAGTACGGCGCGTTGGCCTACAGCGGCGAGCCGGTCACGCAACTGGAGCATGCGCTGCAAAGCGGCGCGCTGGCGGAAGAAGACGGTGCGAGCGAAGAGCTGATCGCCGCGGCGTTCCTGCACGATCTGGGTCACCTGCTCAACCGGCAGGGCGAAACGCCGACAGAGCGCGGCATCGACGATCTGCACCAGTACTATGCGCTGCCGTTTCTGCGCCCCGTGCTGCCCGATAGCGTGCTCGAACCGATCCGCCTGCACGTCGACGCCAAGCGCTATCTCTGCGCGGTGGACGAAGCGTATTTCGGCTGCCTATCCGCCGACTCAGTGCGAAGTCTCGAATTGCAAGGAGGTATCTTTAGCGCGGATCAGGCGCGCGATTTCGCGGCGCTCCCTTATGCAGAAGAAGCGGTGCGCCTGCGCCGCTGGGACGATCTCGCGAAGGTGGCGGGCAAGCCGACGCCGGATCTCGAACATTATCTGCAGCTTGTCGAACGCGTGATGCAGCGCCACGCCTGAGGCGATTCCTTTTCCGCGTTTTGCGAATTTGCTGGGCGTCAAAAAACCGCTTGCAAGATGTCGCGGGCGTGACTAGAATTCCGGTCTTTCGCGCTTTCGATGAAGGCGCGGGGAGACGGGAAGTCCGGGCGAAAGCCTTGTGGCGTCTGGGTCTGCGGGTGGTTCGAGGTTGCGCGGCAGGTTAAGCGAAGTAAAAAAACCTGTTGACAGATCGCCCGGCAGTCTTCATAATCTCGTTTCTCTGCTGCTGA
>NZ_JAYMRY010000024.1:0-113762 GCF_038900695.1 Paraburkholderia sp. JHI2823
GGCGGCGAGCATCACCGGCGTTGCACACGCGGCGCACGCAGCCGATGCCGACGCGGCGAGCACAGCTGCGAACCCCGCGGCAAACCCCGCGGAAAACCCAACCGCACCCGCCGACGACGCCCCGCAGCTTGCGCCTGTCAAGATCACCGGCACGAAGACCCAGGGCTACGCGCCGCAATCCGTCGAAACCGGCCAGTACCGCGGCATGGATGCGCTCGCCGTGCCGGCCACGGTGAACGTCGTCACGCGCGCGGTCATGGACGCCCAGGGCGACACCGGCCTCTACGACGCGCTGCGCAACGTCGCGGGCGTGACGCGCCAGCAGCTCAACGGACTCGCCTACGACAATCTCTCGGTCCGCGGCATCCCGCTCGACAACCGCTCCAGCTTCTATCTCGACGGCCTGCTGCCCATCGACAACAACATCTGGATGCCGATGCAAAACAAGGAGCGCGTGGAAGTGCTCAAGGGCGCGTCCGCGCTGTACTACGGCTTCGGCGCGCCGGCGGGGATCGTCAACATGGTGCTGAAGCGCGCGGGCAGCGAGCCGGTGACGAGCATTTCCGTGCTCGGCGATTCGCACGGCTCGATCGGCGCCGCCGCCGACATCGCCCGCCGCTTCGGCTCGGACAACGAATTCGGCATACGGGTGAACGCGATGGACGAGCACGTCGAAACCCCCATCGACGGCGATCGCGGCTATCGCAAGTTCGTGAGCGCCGCGCTCGACTGGCGCGTGAGCGACAAGCTCGAGCTGCAATACGATCTCGAGCACATCGAAACGCGCGTCGTCGAGCAGGCCGGCATCGCGCCGCTCACGGCTGTGAACGGCAAGATCGCGCTGCCGGCCATGCCCGACCCATCGAAGCTGCTGGTGCCGAACGACAAGCCCACCACTGCGAGCGCCACCTCGCAGCTCGTGCGCGCCGACTATGCGTTCAACGATCACTGGAGCGCGATGCTCTCGCTCGGTCAGTCAATCACGCGGCGCGACCGCTGGGCCTGGGTGTTCCAGAAGTACAACGTCGCGACCGGTGCGGGCACTTTGCAAGGCAGCCAGCAGTACGGACAGATGTACGAGAACAAGAACGTGCGGCTCGAAGTCAATGGAGACTTCAGGACGGGGTCGTTCATGCACACCGTCACGACGGGCGCGGTGCAGAACTGGCTGTTTCAGCCGGACTTCACGACATATACGTATACGGCGGCGCAAAATCTCTACGATCCGGTCGACATCACGTCGCTCAAGCAGAGCGGCAGCGCGCGCCAGTTCTACGCGCAGCACGTGCGCAACAGCGGCGTTTATCTATTCGACCAGATCGACATCACGCAGCGCTTGCAAGTGGTGGCCGGCGTGCGCCGCTCTGAGTACAAGACCTCGCAGGCGGGCACGCCGGGCAGCGATATCAATCACACATCGCCCTCGGGCAGCATCACGTACCGCATCACGCCACAGACGAGCGTCTACGCGAGCTATGTCGAGGCGCTCGAATCGGCGGGCAGCGCGCCGGCCACGACCGTCAACGCGAACCAGATCCTGCCCGCGGCGGTGAGCCGACAGCAGGAAGTGGGCGTGCGCACGCGCTTCCCCGGAAACACGCTCGTATCGCTTGCGCTTTTCAATCTCAAGCAGGCCAGCGCCGGAACGAACGCCGACAACGTCTATGTGATGGACGGCAACGCGCGTTATCGCGGCGTGGAGTTCTCGGTGCAAGGCGACGTGACGAACAACGTTTCGCTGAGCGCGTCGGCCGTGTATCTCGACGCGAAGCAGATCGACTCCTCCGATCCGACGCTTGTTGGCAAGACTCCGGAAAACACGCCGCGTGTGACGGCGAGTGTGTTCGCCGAATATCGCGTGCCGGTGCTTGCGGGTCTATCGGTGAACGGCGGCATCTACTACGTCGGGCCGCGCCAGGTGAACAACGCGAACCAGGCGCAGATCGGCGGCTACACGCTGTTGACCGCGGGACTGCGTTACGCGACGCGCGTGTACGGCAAACGCGTTTCGGTGCAGGCGAATCTGGAGAATGCGGCCAACCGGCGCTACTGGAGTGCGGCCGGGTCGAATCAGCTTGCCGTGGGGCTTGGACGCACGCTCGAGCTGACGTCCACGCTGGAGTTCTGAGCGCCGCGCCCGCGCGTTAAAAATTCCTCACGCAGGGCCTTCAAAAATGCGCGGGGACTCGATACAATGGCGACCCTTCAAGCCCAGGTGGCGAAATTGGTAGACGCACTATCTTGAGGGGGTAGCGCTGAAAGGCGTGCGGGTTCGAGTCCCGCCCTGGGCACCAGTCGCAAGCGTATGAATCTGCTGCAACGGTAGATTCGTGCGGCAGCCGTTCTGCAAGGGGGTATAGCTCAGCTGGGAGAGCGCTTGCATGGCATGCAAGAGGTCAGCGGTTCGATCCCGCTTACCTCCACCAACAGAACGGCAGCAGCAAGGGCAACTTCGCAGCTGTGGAGTTATCCAAAGAATGTCGTAAACGACACGATTTGGTTAGACTGGGCGGCGCTCGCAATCTCTTGTTGGATTTTTTTCGAAAAAGAGTGCGAGCCGAGACTATGCCGCTCTGCTGGTTCCTGCAATCCCAGCCATACGGTTAGCCCTTCGCTGGAATTCGCATGCTTGGCGGAAATTAAAGGTCAGGCCCGTTCGTTTGCGAACGTCGGCTACAACGAGCCGCCGCGATGGATACGGGACTTTGGTTCCCAGCATTCTGTGCGAACTTAGAAACTCCGCGAATTTGGTATCTCCGGTCGCTTTAGCTGAATCCTTCTTATGCTCCTTGCCGTTTTCGATAAGCGCCGCAGACTGGTTGGGGGCAATTTTGTGAAGGAACTTGACCGAAACGTCGAGTCTGTCCGCTGCCTCCTGCAAATATCGGACTCTTCCCGAGGCGATTAATTGCTCGAAGTTTGCGACAAGCGCGGACGTCGGCGCTGAAGCGCCCTTCCGCTTCTTGTTCACGAGCCGATAATCGATATTGCGCGGCCGGCCTCTCCAAGCGATAGCCGGCGTATTTCCTAGCAAGACGTCGGAAACGCGGCAGCTACAGCAGTAGGCTATAAGAACAATCCAGTGGAGGCTCGGATGGACTTCACCAGTCATCCACCCATGGAGCTCACCCTTACTAATTCCAAGTTCAGCCGCAAACGTGGCAGCAATTCCGCCGAAAAGGCTAGAGCTTGCATGGCTTAGAAAAGTTGGAATAGCCGGGGAACCAAGAAAAGCGTCAGGACGCAATTGGCAATCCTCCAGTAGGTCGACAACCAGCCACGCGGACTTTATTTCTTCCGGATACGCCTCCTCGGCAACGTCCCTTGCCACATTCGAGCCGTCGACTCGCGATGAACCTGGCAACCAGAACGCTTCTCCGTCACCGAATTTTGGTGTCGGAATCTGTTTCAATCGCATTCCGTGTATCGGGCATGCCTTTACGCAGTCAATTAACCAGAGCAGCCGATTATATTTCGCAATATTTGCCCGGTCGTCCTGCGCATAGCACGCTGGACAAAATCTTTCACAACGAGAGAGCAGCTTATATGGCGACAACATGCTTCCGAGCGGCCGCAGCGTATGACGCTCTAGGTCATGGCGCAGAGTGAGAAGATTGAGCGCATTCGACCACCTCGCCGCCAAATCCGTGATTCCGCATATTGCGAGTCCGTAGCAATCCTTGGCTATGTGCCTGCGGCTATCGAAATCTCGACCCCCAAGCAGTGGTGCAATGGCACGGAAGGCGAAGGTCCAAGGAAGCATCCCATGGTGTGCGGATAGACGGCGGAAGTAACTTCGCAGGTCTTCAAGAGTATCTCCGCTGCAACCCTCAGGAGACAGTCCGAAGCATGCTGAGCGAGGAGGCGCGTCGTCTGGCCAACCTCCCGGTCGAGACGCCAACCGAAGAGAGGAGTTCATCCTTGCTGCCTCTGCGTATTTCTATTGGTCGCTTCCGCGTCGAGCAACAACTCGTCCCGAGCCTGCTTTTCGGTAATGTAGTTGTGTTTACTGTCTTTCTGGAGGTAAGACTGGACGGCATCCTCTCCGACAAGCGTATCCTTTACAATCTTTCTGTGAGCTCTCTCGGATGGCATCGAGCTAAAAAGAAATTCGTCTTTCCATTGTCGGCCACCGTCAGCATCGCATTTTTTCACGGCTCTTCTCAAGACGTCGACGGCTTGGCCACAGAAACCAAATGTGCCATTAAACAAGTACTCAACTTGACCCGCGATATCAACCTTGCAAGCGAGTGGCAGCGCCTCCGCGACTGATTTCACAAACTTGCAGAATTCTGTGAAATCTTCTTTTGTCGGTTTATATCGCGAGTAGTGAACGACCTCAAATCTGCGCGCGAGCTGGTCGGTCGCCACGGCAATTTCCTCGGAGCCGTAAGCGCCCAGTAGCAGCAAGTGAAAGCCTGCCCGATTCCCCAAAGACTTCAAAAGATTCCCACCCTCTCGAGGGTCTCCCTTTGCGCGAGTTAAATGGACAGCCTCATCGAGGATTAGGTATGTCGTTCCTCGCCCTATAAGCGCTTTTTCAAACATAAGTCTACTGTTACGCACAAGGTCACGTGACTTCCCGAGTTCTTGATAGTTGTTGATGCCGTCAAGTATGCTGGGCGCGAGCAAGGCATGACACAAATGTGTGTACTGTAGTGGCCAATTGAGTTCACGAGTACTAGCATCGACTGCATCCACCTCACACATCACTGCAGGAATAAGGCTTGAGTCATTGTCGACTTCTACCGCGTTGGAAGCGATATAGTCGGCTAATTGCATTTTACCCAAGGTCGACTTACCGGCACCGGTGCCGCCTACCACGAGAGTGATAGAAAGCCCGGCACCCGGCTTCGGTTGGTTGCGTATTACATTGATTACCTTATCCTGGTTCGCGTGAGGGAAACGGAGCGCATCCATGTATGCTTCTTTGTCGGCGGGACTGCCCGCGATGGCTTGTTCACGCGCAGCCGCTTGTTCACGAGTAAGCATGGCATACTCCCGGTAACGTTAGAGGGGGCGATAAACTGGCAATGATTCGTAATCCAAATTGAATTTCTGAACCAACGATTCGCCAGCGTTCGAAGTGTTTGACGCAGGTTGAGGCTTCGATGGTGGCCTATCGACGGTTGTAGGCGCTTGTTCGGTTCCCGTCTGAGCGGACGCTGATTTGTCGTCACCTTTGAGCGTTTCGCCGTCGGTCTCGCGAGGTATGACGTCGGCTATGCCTACCGCGCCGTATATACGGTGAGTCGCAGCCGTAGCGTCTGCGACAGCTGGGAGAACGTGGTCGTTCAGTACGTCGTCGAGCAAGGACTCAAACGCTTCCTCAGGCGCTTTCCGCAAGCGAAGCCAAACCTCATAGAATGCATAACGAAGTTCAATGGCGGTCAATCGACGGTATTGCATCAACAGCTTCGATTCACATCGAACCCAACGTCCATGAATGGAGGCCCACGCGACGCTGACGTCCCACATATCGACGAGCACCGGGACGTTCCGTTCTCTACTGCGCAGACGCGAAAACTCGTCGGTCCAGTAATGCAAAGGCCCAATTTGGATGCCCCTCTGCGGGTCAACGGTTCGCGTTCCACCACGCGATACGGGGATGCAGGTTTGAATCATAAACCGGCGGTCAAACGGACACAGCCGCCTAAGGCGGCGGCCAGTCTGGATGAACCCCTTGTTCATGTAATCTTCTGGAGTGTGGTCGTGCGCCGGATGCACGCGCTCCCGGTTGTAACGAACATAGAAGAAATCTTCCAGAAGCCCATGTAATTGTGCGAAGCTCATATGGTCTGCCCGCGCTGGGTCAACTTGCCGGGTGACCGTCCTTACGTGTTTCATTGCTTTTGTGTTGCCGACGAGCTTGTAGATAAGCAACTGGTTCGTTATTCCAAAAAGCCGCTCGATGACTGCACCGAAGCGAGCCTCGTGATAGGGACGGGTCTCGCGCGTTACGTCGTAAAGGTGACAAAGCGATTCGAAGGCAAGGGACTGAAGGTCTTTGCCGCCGTCAACGACGATGAATTCTGGCATACGCCGGTGAAGCCTTATCATCTCGCGTATAGCCATCATGCAGCTCGTTGCGCTCGGGGCGTGAGCGGCCAGATAAAATGCAAGTACGGCGCGCGACGTTGCATCCATGATGATTGTGAGCCACGGCCTAATTCTATATACGCGCCCTCCGTATCCGCGAATGTAAATTATGATGTCAAGTTTCGTATGGTCGATGTGGACGCGATGAAATGGCCGACCTCCGTGAACTTTATCTTCGTGGTTTAAATACCAAACGATGGGCTCGGCATTGTATGCTCGACGACTTCCCTCACGAGAGCGAATGTTAAAAAATGCGCGATAGTGTCGGTAGAAAGTGTTCTTGGACGGCGGATACTCTATACCGCGCTCGGCGCAAAGGGTTTTACAATCTTCGTAGGCGTTGCTTGTGAGGGGATTTGTGGGATTGTTGTTCCTGCGAGCAATTTCACGAATCACGTCGACTTTCGCTTCACTAATTTGTCGCCCGCGCCCAGGGGGACGCCGGCGAATCAGTGCAAGCATCTGCAGTGGTGCCGAATCTCCGGCCTCTCGCTTTTTTTTCTTCAGGCGCTGAACCTGTCGAATCCCAACGCCGAACGCGACCTGCGTGCCGCGCGGAGCATGTTCAAGCGCTTCCAGTAGTAGAAAGCGGTCGCGAGCTTGTTTAATGCGTCCGTCTTCATAGTGCTCATGCTGAGCCAAAAGCTCTTCGGTGCTCTTGGGAGTGGACAACATGATGATGTCGCCGGAGTACAACGCGGATTGAAACTGCACTTCCGGCATTTCCGCCGCAAGAGTCACTGATGAATCGCTGTAGTACAGGACTTTCCCTGTGGGCATTCCTGAAATCGTGAAGACTTCGGGCGCACCTCGAAACATAAAGTCGCTGCCTACCTCGACGTCAAATGTGAAAGCCTCCGTAACGGCATGCTGCGGAGGCCGGTTCCACTTGACCAACTCGAGCTGCTCGCGACTAGAGCAGACCGCTACATCATGAGGTTCGGAAAGGTCGTCGAATTCGAGGTCGACGTGAAGCCGCTGCTCGGCGATTGCCTTCCACACATCATCTACCCTAAACCTCCCCGGCGGCGTGGGGGCGACAACAGGCTCATTCCATGGAGTGACATCATCGAAAGCTTTCGCACAGAGAGCGGCAAGGCTCAATGCGCCGGGCTTTTCGACGAGGGGCTTGATTGCATTAAGGGCATCTTCAGATAATGGTTCTGAACCTTCGCCTTGATAGTCTCTGAGGTGTTGAAGGTTTGAAATGAAGAGAGGATTGTGCTCGACGGAGGACCGAAGGCAGAAAGTGATGCCCATCTCGGCGAAAAACTGCTCTTTTTCAGGGCAATGCCAGGTGTTATCACTTTCTGACTTGTAATATCGCCATGGATAGCGTGTGGCAAGCTCTTGCAAGCGTTTTTCAGTCTTCCATTCTTCTACAAACGGGCCCGCTGCAGTCAATCTCAGAATGTCAGGCGTGTATGGAACATCTTGGATGTACTCGCTCGTGCGACCGTCCGCGAAGGTTCTTCTTATTATCGTTGGAATACTGACCTGGACCGGTTGGCAGTAGAACTCGCGCGTGACGTCGTCAAGGTCGTATCGGTAAACAGCCGGAAATTCCACATTGCGGCTTTCGGTTGCGACGCGCCGCTTCATTTTGCGCGACGTATAGCAGGTGACGCAATTTCCCGCGCCGCCTCTAACCTTTCGCACAGGGGAATGTAGTCTCGAGCTAATAATGTACTTCTTTCCGCTGTCTGGCGTACCCCACTCAGCAAACGCATCGAGTAACTCCGAGTGCGTGTATGGCCGAGCTGGGCCTATCGGAGCATGTTCCGTCAACTCTTTATCACATAGCTGCCACTTTGATAACGGGGGCAGCTTGATTGGTAACTGAATGCTCACCTGCGCTACCTGTCAGCTACATTTACCGCCGAGAGCTAGGAGTTTTCCGATAGCTCTCGTACCAGTGAGAGTCGTGCTTTGAGGTCTCTAGCACGCAACGAGTCGCCTACTTCCGAGCGCTACGCGGGTGTGTGGTAGGACTTTCGCCCAATGGCCTTCTTTGCCTTCATATTGCTCTGTACGATTTGACGCGGGCTTGCGAAGACTTATCCGCGAGCCTTTCTAAAGAAGGTAGATTTCCTGACGCAGTACGCAGTGCTCAAATTCAGTCTGGGGCATGCAATAGATTCTCTCTTCCGACGCTGAACTATAGAGAATGGTGCCTTCCGAGATGCGAAGAATCATGAACAAGTCGCTCTTGTACCTCCACGTGAACTCGGAGCCTTTGTCGACTGTGAACACTATGTGCAGCTGCGTGCGTTTGGAACCCCGTGTGTACAGTGGGCCCCTCAACTTCGCAAATTTTGAGGGGACGTTAGATGTTGAAGGGTTCGAAAGAAGTGCAGAGACCGGTAGACGAATTTCCACGTGACCCTCCTAGTGCAATGTGAGGGCGGCTTCGGGACGTTAACATCGTTCGTTCGGTCGAGATGTGTCGGCGGTGCGCTCGCTGAACTCCAGTCCGCAAGGTCCCCACGCCGGTCCTATGAAACAGCCTTAGAGGTGTCAAAGCGATTGACAAATCGCACCAGAGCCAACGCCCCACCGGAGGAATAATAGGTCAGAACGTTCAGAAAGTGAAGATGAATATTTCAACAAAAGTGTAGAAGCAGAAATATTAAACTCTTTAGCAAGTGTAGACAGCATGAGATGTGCCACCTCGGCGCTGGTTATAGACGTCGGTCTTTGGTCGGCCGGATACGTATACCTAGGACTGCGATTTATTTTAGAGCGATTGTATGGCAGCAAGTCGCCTAACAATGTACTGCTGAGCCAGGGAGCTGGAAAGTCCTTCTTCGGCCCTCAGAAGTACAATATTGGGCGTAAGCTCGCGGCTGTAGCGCGACTTGTTGTGGTCGAGGATGAGGGGGAATGGTTCATGACGTTGAGCGACGTGGCGTTCTGCCTCGCTCATGCGCGTCGGCATGCGAGTATAAGCGGACGCTCGTTTTAGCGTTGTTCCAATGACTCGATGCGCCAGAGCCCACGGCAGCATGGCTAGACAATCGTCTACTCCAAGGAAGAACGTCCACCATGTGTTCAACACAATTGTCGCCTTGGGATACGGAGTCAGCAGGTCGGAGAGAACGTTAGCGTGCTCGAACGGCTTGTGACCTCGCGTCGCAAGAGTTGGCATGCGACCTTCACTGAAATGGACCTCGTCAGGATGCAACACGCCATCGAAGTTGAGATAGATATTCATATTCGCCTTCCCACTTCAGATGTCTGAAGAGTTTGTTCCACGCGACGGTTGTGGGCCGCGCGGGCGCAATCGACGAAATGAAAGCGTCCTCGAGCGCCGTCTCTGCTATCGGATAGCGGGTTGTTTTCGGGCAAGGATGACGTCGTTGTGGCGCGTTGTGCGGCCTAGTCGTCCAATGTGACCCGCCGAACGTCGCGACATCTGCCTTTTTGCTCTGGCGAGACGAGGGCGCATACGCGCCAAGCGAAGTGGCAATCCGACTTTTCCTCGTGCTGAAAAAGGCTCGGTACGGGGGCGTTGCCGAGCGGTGTGGAAGCTTGCCCGCCGAAAGTATCGCCATACGAGTTCGTATATCTCCCCGGGACCTCTTTCGGTATCGCTGGTCTCTTCCGGGCTACCGTCTTACACTTACAAGCTTTGTCGCGCTTGCGGCTATGGCTCGTATTTTCGAGTTGTCGAAAAATGAGATTTTTATCGCACTTTTAGTATAGGGGGCGTGCGTGTTCGTGGCAAGGAATTCCTGCTGTGGGTGACTCATGGCCGAACCTCGCGGCACGCGTTCTTCGCGTGGCCCTAGCGAGGAAAGACGTAACCTACGCGCAGTTGGCGGAGGCTCTAGTCGCTGCGGGCGAGGATGACAGCGAGCGCGCCCTCGTATCGCGTATATCGAGAGGCACGGCACAGTTCAGCTTGCTCCTCCAAATTCTGCATATCACAGACTCAGAACCACCTCCGTTATGGTCGGCGGCAATCTCTCGAGAAGGGTCCTGGGAGCAGCGTGCGGCCGCCGCGCTTGGTGCGGAACTGGCGGCTCAGCCTTGGATAACCTCGGCGGAGCTAACGCGCCGACTTGCGCTGGTAGGTGTCCGCGCCACACCAAGGACCGTCGCGCGACACGTTTCGTCTGGAAAATTTACCGTCACTTTTTTCCTTCAGTGCCTGACGGTGCTCGGTAGCCCCAGCGCCGACCGCTACATTGACCTCGGCGACCTCCGCCGTGCAGCGTTGCGAACCGCAGATACCATGGGCGACGCCTCGTCCGATTGAACTTGCATTTTTCATATGGCCGACTAGACTAAAAGTGAGATAAATATCTCACCGATGGCTCTCGTGCTTGGCTAGAGTTCTGGCTCCGGAGACGCCTCTGCTTGACTGCGACCGAGCCGCCGAGCGGTCCGACTCAACATTTAACGGACAAGCAATATTTCATTTTCCTTTCTGTCGTTGGGCGCGCATCCCCCACGTTGGGCCGGCCGGTGCTGCCTAACCCGCCCGTCAGATGTTGTGGCAGAAGTCTTGGCGTTCGGCCTACGCTGCTCGATGGTCAGCAGAGAATTCTGGTCAGCAACTTGCCGTGTATCGATTAGGTATGCAAAGCAAATAGCCATGAGTGCGCTAGTTCAAACTTTCTCTAGTGACTCTGGTCTCAACGGCCCCAAGGTTGCTCTTCTCGAATGGCGCATCCTGCAAGCAGGCCATGGATGCCATTTCGTCGGCATCGACGTTGTGCACAAAAGATGCCATGCCAGCCCGGCCATACGCAACCTTGACCTAGTCGCGATGGTTGGAATTTCCAACGCTGGCTGTACATATCGCCTAGTTGGACTTCCGGGGTCGACCGACGACTGGCTCCAGATGTGGACGGCGTGGTGCGCTTTGTTCCGGCAGCCGTCACCGACTGACGTGACGGCGGAAGTACTTCGCTGGCGGTCACACACCGAATCTCCAACACGAGATAATGTCTGCGACTGGGAATCGGCAATGTCATTGTGGCTGACACCTTCCGTGTCTGAGCAGCCGATGGTTCGACTGAGTGCCTGGCATATTCTTGAAACAGATTTGCTCACGCGACATTTTGTCGGACGCAACGAGGCGACTGGGCATACGAGGGTGAGTTCGGAAATTTGCGATTTTGACGCAATCGCTCGACGCGGAGTAACCCGCTCTGGGCGGGTGTACCAACTAGTCGGCGACAGCTCCGTAAATCCGGACGAAACGTATGTTTGGTTACAGTGGTGTGCATTCAACGGTATCCGCTCCTATTCGGACGTTACGGCGTCGACGCTTTCAGACGGAGCACGCACATGACGATGCCTTTCGAGCGAGCGTCGGCCATCCTGGATGCTCGGGATTTTCTGCAACAGCACTCTCGGATGAGCGAACCTAGTCTGCCCGCAAGGGTCCGACGCCGTGCCGAAGCACTACTTCGGCATTACCCGGACTAGGGTGATATCGAATTTATCTGCATCGCCTTACCCCACTGCTTTCAAATGCCAGCCCGCAAAAGGACGAGATGACCCCACCATTGCAGCAACCCTGCTGACGAACTTCGGAGGCAGCGCTTTGGCTAGAACTCTTGCCAGTCAATAGCGACAGGCGCTGCCGTGTCGAATCGACGCGACTGCACAAGCATTGGAGGCGATGAATGCGGGACAAGACTCCTCGTGCAAGTTTGGAGCGGGCGCTCGCCGCCAAAATTGACAAGGGCATACGACGGAGTCTGGAGGCAATGACCGCGCACGTACGTAGACCTGAGGACAATGTCGTCGTTCGAATTAGGACTGCTGTTCAAACGGGCGCTGCGAGACGAACTGTACGAACGAAATCGCGAAAAGGGACGACGGGCCGATACCCACAGGGTCACAAGGTGAAGGAAACGACGTGAACAACGTAGACGAACAGCGGCCAGTTATGTCAAAAGGAGTGAAGCCATGACTATGCCGGATGAACGCACACGTGCGCTGATAAATGCGCGCGAGCTGCTTTCTGACACCTCGAAAATGACGTCGGTAGTGAATGTCAAAGCGCTCCGACAACGAGCGGCCGCCGTGCTACGTCATTATCCCGATGACGGAATGCTATCGCTGATTGCTGCCCAGTCGCCGTGGCTCGAATGGCCGTGGCGAGACCCTGGAATTTCAGCGCCACAAGCCGAAGACGATGGTGCGAGTGTGTCCGGCGCGGACGACATGGCAGACTTTGTCGCCAAGCTGGGAGCAGTGCTCGCCTCAAATCCCATGACCGTTGCACAACTGGTGAAGGCGTTGGTATGTGCGGAACCGAATAGCTACGTGCTGTTCATGACGCACTATGCCGACGTAGAAGAGGCGGACGGAGTCCGACAGGTGAGCATGCAGGAGATGGTATGGACGCACGAACGGGGTGCGTATAGAGGCGACCCGTACGACGTGTGGTACCCACGAGGTCCGGTACCGCGCGAAGACGGCTACCACGATGTCAAGTATGAAGCCGTTCGGGTCGTGGTCCTGTCAGATGGCCCGACGAATCTCCGATTCGTCGGGCAATGACATCCGAAGGTGAAGGACCCTTTCGTCTTGCATCTGGAGGGGAGATATGTCCATCTACTTGCATTTCCCGGGTGAAGGCTCGGAAACAGTGTACTTGGAGCGCTGGTCGATACGCGAGTCCGCCAATGGCGAGCGGCGCTTCGTAGGATATAGCAGGGAAACGCGAGATGGACGAGTGAGCACTCCGGTAGTTGAACTAGATGCCGAGGCACGTAGAGGCCGCACAGCCAGCGGCCGCATTTATCATCTAGTAGGCCCGAGCGGCTGGAGCAGCGACGGCGAATACGTGCTCAGTTGCGTTGCTGAAATCCTCTGCGAGGGCGGCGCATGGCGCGACGTCACTGAAGAGTTGATTCCTGATTGTCGCGTAAGAAACCGTGAGACTGACAACCCGGCGGAACTCACGCTCGATGCAACCGCGCGGCTCCTCTTTGTTTCGCCTTTTCATGTGCGGAGGCTCATCGACGAGGGCAAGCTGCCTGCTCGCACGGACGAAGAAGGAATTCAACGTATACCCAAAGCGGTTGCGCAGGCGTATCGCGAGAAAATGCGCAAGGACCAGCGGGAGGGGATGGAGCGAATGATGGACGCATCGCAGCGCGCAGGGCTTTACGACGCTGAGATTGAGGACCTCCCGGTGCGTCGAAAAATTGACAACGGCAATGGGGAGTAACGAGCGCGGGACCAAGGAGGACGCAGTTTTAGATTTTGTGTCGTGTCGCTCAGACCCGTATGTTGTTTTGGCGCATTCCGATTTTGAATTCTCATTGTTGATAGACCGGCGACGCATAGACCTCGACAACGAGCGAGGCTTTGATGCAAAGGTAGACGACGTGATGATTCGATTCGTGGCGGGGGAGACGATGTGGCTCCAGTGACCCCGACGCGCAGGGAAAGATATTAAATGACGACGCGAAAGGTGCTATTTCTTGATATCGACGGTGTTCTGCATCGTGGAATCGCTCGCAGGTCTGGCAACCTTGTAGTGAGTAGTGCGCCAGAATTCATAGAATTATTTGAGTTCGCGCGGGTTCTAGATGAACTACTCCGACCGTATCCTGATGTCGAAATCGTCTTGTCCTCAGACTGGGCTATCGTTTTGGGGACTCAATATACAGTTGCAGCGCTTCCGTTGTCCACATTGCGAGAACGTGTTGTTGGAGCGACGTACGAAGACTCCATATTTAACGAGTACTTCTGGTTCGTGGTTCCACGAGGTGCTCAGGTCATGGATTACGTGAGCAGAAACTCACCTTTGACGTGGTTAGCTGTCGACGACCGCGAGGACGGATTCGAGTCGCACCGTGACCGGCTCGTGCATTGTCAGACGGATGCTGGGCTTGGGGACCCTGTGGTCGTTGAACTATTTCGACAGCGTTTGCAGCAGTTTTTCTCAGGAGCGTCGACAGATGACATCAACGAGTAATGGGCCGCCACCACATCAGCAGCGAACATTGCCCGTCCGTATCACCGACGGCACCTGGTTCCACCAAACGTGGGCGATGTCGCCAAGAAAGTCATCGCCTATCTTCGACAGCGGCTGACCATAGTTCGCGCTCACCTACCCGAACTCCTTTGCAATCACAGTTCTGGGCGATGCAAGTGCATACGTCCCTACGAGGGGGAAACAAAAATGCTTAAAGTGACGGTGGAGCTTTTGCCTGGCGGCCGCGAAAGCGGAAAACGCGTGATAGCAACGGCCGACATTGCGCGCGTGCGAGACGGGGCGCTGGCGGACTACGAAGCGGAACTAAAGGAGGCATTGATTGGCGACGTTGGTGACACGGCACTGCTTCGCGACTACCCACGCTGGTCCGCTAGCGTTTTTGATTTGGTCGCGCGATGCCTGGCCGCTGCATTGAATAACGGAAAGGAGGAGTTGCCGCCGCGCCCCGTGTTGCCAGAAGTGACCGTTCACGTGCGTGGCGACGGCGTTCACTATGTCAAACTTAGCGAAATCCCAGAGCCGGCGAAAACTTTTTTCGAGAAGAACCTCGACGGCTCTGGAATACCCGGCAATGGCTGTGCGTACGCGCATGACTGGCAAGACTTTCTTGAAGGGCAGCGTTAGTGCAAGGACAATCTTTGGGCTGTCCTCGCCAAGGGGCAACTCCGACCATGTTGGGTGTCTGGGGTAGTGAACTAAGACGATTCGGCAACTATGGACACTTGCTTTTGAAATCGTGCTTTCCTACTGAGTTTGTGCCCACGCTGGGCTCAGTATCGTTAGGGTGACAGTTGACATAACCGGGACGCCCGTGTACGGGACAGAATCTGCTGACATCGCACGGAAAGCCCCCTGCTAGCATGTCATGACCTCGCAGGGACAGCAGCGGTAGCGATACCCAAGAAACCAATCTCGCTGAAATTGAACTACGGGCCTCGCGACATTCCGCACGGCAGGCTTGGCGTCAGCGTCGCTCCCAGGTAATGGGTCCAATTCTCTGCAGCTCCTGCATCAAACGGCGACGTATGCGTCCCAGGGACTTTCGCGCTTCGTCCACCGTCGCGTAGTCCTTCTGCAGATGCCAATAGGCCTCACCAGCCATTGCCTCCAGTTCAGATAACGCATATCGGCCCGTTTGCACCTCGAGCGCGAGCCGGCCTACCTCATCTCGTGGATGCAGGTTCCAGATGCGTCGCAACTCGTCATCGAGCGGTGTAACGAACGGGGGCAGTCCGTACCGGCAGCGCTCCGCGCGCAGCCTGCGCTCGCGCTTCCAGGGCAAATCGGCGGCCGGCGGGTCGACTACCGGGCCAACGCCGCACGTTCTGTCGCGCTTTGTGTGTTCCAGCCGGTATATGCACATGTCATACGCGTACCAGTCGGAGCGTGCCTCCTCGTCAGTCAGCCATATCGGCGTGGGGACAAAGCAAGCGGTGACCTCGTTCCAGACGGCCCATTTGTATTCCCAGAGCGGCTCCATTTGTTGGCAAAATACTGTATAAATGTACAGGTGTGGAAAAGTACCATAATCTCCCGCGCCCGCCCAGCCCACGACGGAGGAAGCTATGTGCACGAACTATGCAGCGGCGCGCCGCGACCGGCTGTTTCGTCACTTCGGAGTCGAACCTCCTGACAGTCCTTGGCGTGACGAGGTGTACAAAGACTATATGGCCCCAATTATTCAGCGCACTACGGACGGCCAGACGGCGAATGTCGCAACGTTCGGGATGGTGCCGCGCAAGCACATCCCACCGGGTGTGCGCGTTTTCGACACGATGAACGCGCGCTCGGAGACCGTCGGCGAGAAGCGCAGCTTCAGTGGTGCGTGGAAACGTCTGCAGCTGTGCCTCATCCCCTGCGAGGCGTTCTACGAACCGAACTATGAGACCGGCAAATCGGTGCGCTGGCGTGTCGACTTGGCATCGGGTGAGCCGTTCGCGATAGCCGGCCTGTGGCGCGAGTGGGACGACGGCAACGATGGCAAGGCTCTCTCGTTCACCATGCTCACTGTCAACTCAAATGAGCATCCGCTTATGCGTCGTTTCCATAAACCTGGCGACGAGAAGCGCTCGGTCGTCATAGTGCGGCCTACGGACTATGAGGGGTGGCTCAACAGCCGGTCGACGGACGAGGCGCGTTCGTTCCTGAATCTCTTCCCTGCAGAGCTGATGCATGCCGAGGCGTGCCCCGCACCGCCGCGTGCGCTGAAGAGCAGTACAACTGCGTCGAAAGCGGAAGCCGAGAAATGAAGAAGCTAGATGACGAAACGAAGGCGGAACTGCTCACGTTCCTCGTGGTCGGGCAGCTGTTCGCGTTTGCGCGCACCGGCGAATGGTTGCGCACTGACCATCTCATTGAGTCGTCTCAGATGTGGCTTAGCTCGAGCGGCGCTCAGTGCGACTGGATGGAGCGAGCTCGACTCATCGCAGCGTGCCGGGTACTCGCGGTCAAAGCGCTTGACTTGCCATTCCCGCAACTCGAAGCCGACCTGGTGCAGTTGTTTAACCTGAATAGGGGCTGGTTTCTCGATTATCGGAAGCCGGTCGTTCAGGAAATTCATGCGCTTAGCGTTGCCCTCCTAGCCAGCTGAAGTGCAGTGCGTGGGCGAAGCAGACCCGAGCTTCAGGCCTGTTGCTACCCTGGGGGTGCCTCGCGGCCTGCTGTTCCACTGCAAATCTACCCGGGATTGGTATGCGTCTTGGGTATCTCCTTGTTGCCAATTTGTAGGGAGACCCAGAATCTGAGAGTTACAGCTCCGTCAGACGATGCTATGGGGCCGTGGGAAGCACCGGATGGGATATTGGAAGCATCGCGCGAGTTTTTTTCCTCACAGCGGAGACCCATGAGTCCGGTTTCGAGACAGGCGGAGGTATCATCTTATCTTTGCCCCGTCATTCGGCATCACATGAATCAAGACCTGAAAAAGACCCTATGGGCCGCAGCCGACAAGCTGCGCGCTTCCATGGATGCCGCAGAGTACAAGCATATTGTCCTCGGCCTGATTTTCCTCAAATACATTTCGGACGCGTTTGATGAGCGGCGCGCGCAGCTTTCTGCGGCATTTGCCGACGACAATGACGACCTGTATCTGCCCGATGCGTTGGACCATGCCGAGGCGCTGGAAGAGCGCGACTATTACACGATGGCTAACGTCTTCTGGGTGCCTGCGGCAGCACGCTGGGAGGCGCTGCGCGCGCAGGCAAAGCAGGCCGACATTGGCGTGCGGATTGATGCCGCGCTTGAAGCCATCGAAGCCGACAACCCTCGCCTGAAAGGCATTCTCGACAAACGTTTCGGCCGCACACAGCTCGAACCGGGCAAGCTCGGCGAACTGGTAGACCTGATTTCGAAGATTGGCTTCGGCGAAGGCCACCACGCGAAAGATTTGCTCGGCGAGGTGTACGAATACTTTCTCGGACAGTTCGCTACCGCCGAAGGCAAGAAGGGCGGACAGTTCTACACGCCCGCCTCAGTGGTGCGCGTGCTGGTCGAGGTGTTGGCTCCGCATCAGGGGCGCGTCTATGACCCCTGCTGTGGCTCGGGCGGGATGTTCGTGCAGAGCGAGAAGTTCATCGAGTCCCACGGCGGACGGATGGACGACATCAGCATTTACGGCCAGGAAGCCAACCCGACGACCTGGCGCTTGGTTGCCATGAATCTCGCGATTCGCGGCTTTGCTGCGGACTTGGGCAAGGAGCCAGCTGACACGTTCCACCGTGACCAGCACCCGGACTTGCGCGCCGACTATGTGCTCGCGAATCCGCCGTTCAACATCAGCGATTGGGGGGGCGAGCGCCTGGCCGATGACCGGCGCTGGGCACATGGCACGCCGCCTGCCGGTAACGCGAACTATGCCTGGCTTCAGCACATCCTGCACCACCTGAGCCCGCGTGGACAGGCGGGCGTAGTGCTTGCGAACGGCAGCATGAGCACTAGCCAGAACAGTGAAGGTGACATTCGCCGGGCTATGGTCGAGGCCGATGTCGTTGATGTGATGGTCGCCCTGCCACCACAATTGTTCCTGAACACGCAGATTCCGGCGTGTCTTTGGTTCCTCACCAAAGACAAGAGCGGCGCACCGATTGCCGGGGCCAAGCCAGGGCGTGACCGGCGCGGCGAGGTATTGTTCATTGACGCGCGCAAGGTCGGACGCATGGAGTCGCGCGTAGTGCGTGTGTTCGATGACGAAGACATCGGGAAAATTGCCGCGACGGTGCATCGCTGGCGCGCCGATGGCGAGGATGGCACCGATGAACCGTATGCCGATGTGCCGGGCTTCTGCCGGTCGGTGAAGCTGGCCGAGATTGCCGAGCATGGGCACGTACTGACACCGGGCCGTTATGTCGGCACGGAGGCAACCGAAGACAACGACGAAACGTTTGATGAAAAGATGGAGCTACTGACCGCGCAGCTTGCCGAGCAAATGGCAAAGGGAGCGGAGCTGGATGCCGTGATTCGGGAGAAGCTCGGGGGGCTCGGGTATGCGGTCTAATTGGCCAATGGTGCGCCTAGGTGACCATGTGGACGCTTGCCTTGGCAAGATGCTGGACGCCAAGAAGAACAAAGGGTCGCCTCAACCGTATTTGGGTAATAGCAATGTTCGATGGGGAGCATTTAACCTCGCTGACCTAGCTGAGATGCGATTTGAGTCTCACGAAGAGGCGCGCTACGGACTGGAGCCAGGAGACCTTGTCGTTTGTGAGGGAGGGGAACCTGGGCGATGCGCAATCTGGACCGCTGCGCCGGGCATGAAGATTCAGAAGGCCCTTCATCGAATCAGACCGAAGGCCACTCTCAACAATTACTACCTTTTTTACTGGTTCCGCCATGCAGCGAAGGCGGGACTTCTTGAGCCGCACTTCACCGGCACAACAATCAAGCATCTGACTGGAAAGGCCATTGCCGCAATAGAGATTCCGCTACCCCCGGTCGAGACTCAAATTGCGATGGTCGAAACCCTGAAGAAGCTGGATGAGCGCATTGACCTCCTGCGCCAGACCAACGCCACGCTCGAATCCATCGCCCACGCCCTATTCAAAAGCTGGTTCATCGACTTCGACCCGGTGCGCGCGAAGGCCGAAGGCCGCGAGCCGGAAGGCATGGATGCGAAAACAGCTGAGTTGTTTCCTGATGCATTCGAGGATTCGGCGCTGGGAGAGATTCCGCGAGGGTGGACAGGCATTCCTTTCGGCGAGCTTTTGAGCTTTGCTATTGGTGGCGATTGGGGAGCCGAAGGTCCAACGGATACGTGTACCCAACCGGCGACCATTATTCGCGGCACTGACATCCCAGATATTGCGGCGGGTCAGTTCGACGAAGTACCACGACGATTCGTTAGCCCGAAGAAATCAGAAAAACGCACACTCCAAGACGGTGATTTGGTAATTGAGGTTTCTGGTGGCAGCAAGACGCAACCAACGGGGCGCTCGTTGTATGTGACAGACGGTATGTTAGCTAAATTGGGTTCGACAGCCGTACCCACAAGTTTTTGCCGACTATTTCGAGCGGTTGATGCTCATACGGCACTGCTGCTACGCCAACATCTAGCCGCTATCTATCAAACAGGAAAGATGTGGAATTACCAAGTTCAGAGTACGGGTTTGGCAAATTTTCAAACCCAGCATTTTCTGGACGCGGAGATAGTCGTCATGCCGCCGCCCCCCGTCCGGAAAGCTTTTTTCGATATTGTTCGCCCTTTGATTGACCGGGCTTACTCAGCACCAATCGCCGAGCTTGTAGCCCTGCGTGACACGCTTCTCCCCCGCCTAATCTCTGGCAAACTCCGCCTCCCCGAAGCCGAGGCCCAACTAAACGAGGCGCTTGCATGAGCGGCATCACCGAGGACGCAGTCGAACAGGCAATGCTTGAATGGCTTGCCGCTCTTGGTTGGCAGACCGCCCACGGCCCCGACATTTCGCCCCCGGACGCCAAGACGCCAGGCACCGAGCGCGACACCTATCGCGACGTGGTGCTACGCCACCGCCTGGCTGCCGCCATCGCGAAGCTGAACCCGCACATTCCCCCTATCGCGCGCGACGACGCACTGCGACATGTATTGAGTCCGAACGTACCCGGCCTCGTCAACGCCAATCGCCAGCTTTACCGCTGGCTCGTGGACGGCGTGCCGGTCGAGTTCCAGAAAGACGGTGAAACACGCGGCGACCGCGTGCGCCTGGTTGACTTCACCGACGTTGCCGCGAATGACTGGCTCGCCGTCAACCAGCTCGCCATTCAGGGGCCGAAGCAGCTTCGTCGCCCAGACGTCGTGCTGTATCTGAACGGCCTGCCAATTGTCGTGGTCGAGCTAAAAAACCCCGGCGATGAGAACGCCGACATCTGGGCCGCCTGGAACCAGCTCCAGACCTATCACCAAGACATCCCCGACCTGTTCAACGCCAACGCGCTAGAGGTCATCTCGGACGGCACCACTGCGCGCATGGGCTCTCTCACGTCGAACAAGGAACGCTTTCTGGCTTGGCGCACCATCGACGGTCGTGAAACCGACCCGCTTGGGGCGATGCACGAGCTGGAGACCCTGACGCGGGGTCTGTTCCGGCGCGACTACCTGCTCGACTACCTGCGCCACTTCATTCTGTTCGAGGACGACGGCCAGCTCGTCAAAAAGGTTTCTGCTTATCACCAGTTCCACGCTGTGCGCGCGGTCGTGCAAAGCGTGCTGCAAGCCTCAGCCCCTGGTGGCTCGCGCAAGGGTGGCGTGGTCTGGCATACGCAGGGCGCGGGCAAGAGCATCGAAATGACCTGTCTGGCAGGTGCGCTGATGGCCCACGAAGGCATGGGGAACCCAACGCTCGTGGTCGTGACCGACCGCAATGACCTCGACAACCAGCTATTCGGGGTGTTCGCGGGGGCCAGCGAGCTGTTGCGAGAAACTCCGGTACAAGCTGACACCCGGCCTAAGCTGCGCGAGCTTCTGGCAAACCGCCCATCGGGTGGCATCATCTTCACGACTATCCAGAAGTTCACACCTGGCGCTGACGAGGATACCTTCCCTGTGCTGTCCGACCGCCGCAATATCGTCGTGATTTGCGACGAGGCACACCGCAGCCAGTACGGTTTCGACGCCCGCCTGCCGAACACGGATAGCAAGGGTGAAAGCACGGCTGTCCGCTACGGCTACGCACAATACCTGCGCGATGCGCTGCCGGAAGCCACGTTCGTCGCGTTCACCGGCACGCCGGTATCGCTCGATGACCGCGACACGCGCGCCGTATTCGGCGACTACGTCCATATCTACGACATCGAGCAGGCTGTGAAGGATGGCGCTACGGTGCCCATCTATTACGAAGGCCGCCTCGCTAGCCTGGAGCTGAAAGAGGACGACGCCAGCGAACTCGATGACGAGGTGGACGAACTGACCGAGGACGAGGAAAGCGACGAAGCGAAAGTCGCCACGCTGCGCCGCTGGGCCGCGTTGGAGAAAATCGTCGGCGCACCGCCGCGCATCCAGAAAATCGCCGCCGACATCGTCAACCACTTCGAGAACCGCCAATCCGTGATGGACGGTAAGGCGATGATTGTCGCAATGAGCCGCGACATCTGCGTGCACCTCTACAACGCGATTACTCAGCTTCGCCCGGAATGGCATAGCGACGACCCAACGCAAGGTGCCATCAAGATTGTGATGACCGGTTCGGCGTCAGACAAGGCAATGCTCAAGCCGCACATTTACCCGAAGAAGGTGCGCGACGACCTCGAAAAACGCTTCAAGGACCCAGCAGACCCGTTCAAGCTCGTCATCGTCCGCGATATGTGGCTGACCGGCTTCGATGCGCCGTGTCTGCACACCATGTACATCGACAAGCCGATGCGTGGCCACAACCTGATGCAGGCCATTGCGCGCGTGAACCGGGTGTTCAAAGACAAGCCTGGTGGCCTTGTGGTCGATTACATCGGCATCGCGAATGAGCTGAAAGCGGCGCTCGCCACATACACCCAAGCACACGGGCGTGGCAGACCGACTATCGACGCTCACGAGGCTCTGGCCATCCTCGCCGAAAAGATGGACGTGCTGCACGACATGCTGCATGGAGTCGATTACGCGGCGTTCCGTATACAGGCGTGGCAACTTCTGCCCGCCGTGGCGAACCATGTACTCGGTCAGGACGACGGCAAGAAACGTTTCGCCGACACCGTGCTTGCCGCGAGCAAGGCGTTCGCGTTGTGCTGCACGCTCGAAGAAGCGCTTGCCCACCGCGACGAGCTGGCTTTCCTGCAAGCCGTGAAGGCCGCGCTCGTCAAGCATGATGGCGCGGACAAGGCGTTAACGGACGAGCAGAAGGAGCACGCGCTGCGGCAAATCATCAGCCGCGCCGTGGTTAGCGACCAGGTTATAGACATCTTCTCTGCGGCGGGCCTGAAACGCCCCGACATCAGCGTGCTCTCTGATGGCTTCCTCGAAGATGTGCGGCACATGCAGCAACGCAACTTGGCCGTCGAGTTGCTGGAGCGCCTGCTGAAGGACCAAATCAAATCACGCTTCAAAACCAACGTCGTGCAGAGTGCGAAGTTCTCTGAGTTGCTGCAACAGAGTCTGACGCGGTATCGCAATCGCGCCGTCGAGACCGCCCAAGTCATCGAAGAGCTGATAGCGATGGCGAAGAAGTTCCAGTCCGAGGCACAGCGCGGCATGGAATTGGGCTTGAGCCCTGACGAAATAGCGTTCTACGATGCACTGGCGACCAACGAAGCCGCCGTGCGTGAACTGGGCGACGACACGCTCAAGAAAATCGCGGTCGAGCTGGTCGTGAAGCTGCGAGGCTCCGTCACGGTTGATTGGGCGAAGCGTGAAACCGTGCGCGCCAGGTTGCGCGTCATGGTCAAGACGCTGCTCAAACGCTATAAGTACCCACCGGACCGGCAGGAGGAGGCGACTGACACCGTGTTGTCGCAGGCAGAATCACTTTCGTCAGCTTGGGTTGGCGCGTAGGCGGGAACTACGAGGCAGCGAAAGCACAAGGGATTCGGACTAAAACTACACCAGATGGAAAGAACAACAGCCACCTCATGAGGCGGCTATTGTTCTCGCGCTTGCCACGTCAGCCAGTCGCCGTTCATTGACCTTCGAACGTTCGTTTCTGTGACAGCGAACGAGAGACGAAGGGCGCAGCTCCAATCCAAGCCCTAGTTTGAACGCCAGCCTCTTCTGACGCAAGTAGGCGCAGCATGAGACCGCATCGCGAACGTAGTACTGAGGCAAGCGCACTGAGGAATCCACATGCTTCGAAAAGGTTTTGGCCGCGCAATTTAATGCAAGTAGCATAAAATTCACGGTTCATCTAAAGTTTTGCGAAAAGTTGCCGTTTAAAAACGGCACAGTGGAATTAGGCCGTATAGCAATTTATGCTATATGATTGGTTCAGTTGCCACATCGGACGTCCGGCTACAAAGCTGGGCAAACAAGAAAAGCGAATGGTGATTTGTGAATAATTGGCTACGGGTTTCGATATCTGAGGTTATCAATCAACGATTAAATGACGATGCCCGAACTACGAGTGCCACGTATTTGGGCTGGCCGCGCAATCAAATTTTTCGAGATGTGATTGGCAGTGGTCAGGCGGACTTTGATACTGGCGTTGGACATTTGACTCCAGACGACCGCGCGCTCTTATACGCAAAATACAACCAAATACGACACCTTGATGAGCTTTCGCATGCCTTCAGACGTTTGCTGGGACAAAGCGAAAAAATCCATAGACCGACATTGATTGATGTCGGCTGCGGTCCTTTTACTGCAGGCCTTTCTTTTGCGGAGTGCTTTGGTACGCAAGGGCCATTTCGCTACTTTGGTGTAGACCGCGCTCAGAGTATGTTGCGATTAGGTTACTCGCTCGCGCAAGAGGCGAAAGCCCGCGATGCGATGCATTCTCAGACAACATTGAATTTCGAGCAGAACCTTGGGGACCTCGATTTCGGGTATGCGCGGGGTGAGTGGACGATTGTCGTTGCGTCATACTTGCTTGCGAGCCCGACGGTTGATGCCAGTGAACTTGTGCGTGAAATCGTTGATGCACTCCAGCGGGTAGGTCCCGGACCTGTCGCCGTCCTGTACACCAATAGTGCCCACGAATACGCGGATGCCAAATATCCGCAGTTCCGCGATTCCTTCGTCGAAGCTGGATTCACCGTAGAGGTTGACGAAATCGAGTGGTTTACGGACACATCTAAGGAACCAAAGCGCTTGCACTACGCTCTGCTGTGTAGGCCAGCACAGACAACGATTGCTGTCCCAGGAATTTTGTGATGAAGTTGCCAAAGTTGGACGAGCTGTTTAACGAACAAAAAAAGGTGCAGTTCTGGGAAGAGGACAAGAATCTCTTCGTTGCTGGCCCCCCGGGTTCAGGGAAAACAAGTCTCGCAGTTTTTCGAGCTAAATTCCTAAAGAATCTCGGGAAGAGTGTAGCCGTTGTAACGCGCAACAAAATGTTGGCGGCGTTGACAACTCAGCTCGACGGCGATGGATTGAAGACGTATACGATGAATCAGTTTGTGGGGACCGTCTTCTATGCACGGACCAAAAAATCGTTGCCTCAGTTCGCTCCGTTTGTTTATAACTGGGCAGCCATCATGGATGCCTCGGCTGAGGTCGACGAGGTTCCGGACCTCGACCATCTTATCGTTGATGAAGGTCAAAATCTTCCAGCAGCGTTCTTCAACTGGGCAGTTCGCTATGGGGCAAAGAACCTGACGATTTTTGCGGACGAGGACCAGACTACCGATTCTGAACGCTCTTCGTTCTCGGATATCTGCAATGCAGGTATGCCCCTTCCAGAAAGATTGACCATGAATCACCGCAATACAGCGGAGATTGCGGCAGTTGCGGAGCACTTTCATCGTTCGAAGTCACTTCCGCCTGCGATTGTTCAGCGGCGTCGAGGAGGTGAAGTTCCCCGCCTAGAGCGCTATCAAAGCTGGGATGACCTCGTCGCTCAGGTGTCGCGACGTCTTGTCAACCGCGCTCAAGTGATTGGGGTCATCGTATTTCGTCGTGACGAGGTACAGCTCTTACGTGACATGCTGAAGGCTGCGCTCCCGGACGATGCACGTGTCGAAGCATATGTAAGTAATGGGCCCGACCTACCCAATAGTTTTCGCTTGCTTGAGCCGGGTGTAACCGTCATCAGCAGCGAATCCGCGATTGGGTTGGAGTTCGATGTTGTATATTTGCAGGATTTGCATAGGTCGTTGCCGTGCCACGTCCCTGAGGATTTTCGTCGCATGTACATGCTGTGCGCGCGGGCACGTGATAGCCTAGTTTTGGTCAATGGGCCAGAAGCGTTGAGCCCCAATCAGATATCGCAACTTCCAGGTCCAGATTTACTCTCCAGATGACAAGACAAACTGACGCTCAATTGGACCTGCTCCCTGTCGACGGCGAAGGCCATGCTGGCTCCCGCCGGAGAGAGGACGCGCACCCGCGTTTGGCGTTTACGCTCGCTAGCATGGACTGGTTGAGCTTTCTGGCCGATGAATGGTGGGTGCCACCCGTTAGCGATGACGCTATCCGTCTGGGGGTTGAGGGCATCTGCGAAGAATCAACGAGGGAAGGCACGTTCGTTGTGGTCTGGGTTGACGCACAGCGTCTTCCGAAGTTGGCTGTCACCATACATGGCAAGGGTGGATGGCGCGCGGGGACCATTGAGGACATTGTGGATGGAGACACTGAAATTCTCTTCGCCGGTCCAATTCCGCTAGCTGCTGTGGCGGCCTTTTCCGTGGCAAGCGAAAGAGACCGAGCTCGCTTGGTCGCAATGAGCCAAAGCTACAGCAATGTCGGAGCCTCTCCGCATCCCATCGATGTGCGAGCGACCGTCGTCCGGTCGCCGGCCTCCGGCGAGCCGGTGGTCAGCGACCGCTATTGTCCACCTCGCAAATGGAACGCCATTCGAGGGGCAGCCGCGATGTCGCTGTACGCAGTGCCTCTCATTGACCCATGGCTGGATGTCTTCTGTGAGTCGCTTTCGACTGAAGGTGCACGTGAAAATGCTGCTACAGCCTTGGGAGCGCCATGGCTTGCAGCACCGATTTGGGAGAGGTCGTCGAGAAATGTGGCGACAATGCCGCTCTGGGCGTCGATGTGCGAAATTCTTGGTGCCGTCAATTACAGGGAAGAGTGGCGGCCGTCAGAGCTACTCGACACGATTGTCGAAACCGCTGTTGACCTGGGAGCAAACGCAGCGAAGCTAGGCGAGCTCCGGGAGCACACACATGCACTTTTGCTCGACAGAGTCTCTATCGATGCACGGCGGGCGCAGCACGACCCGCTGGGTTTAGTGCTGCAACTTGTGTTGCTTCGCCCGACGGTAGACCAGTTTGTTACCTGGCTGGAAGACCAGCGGTCAATGCCTCCCGCCGTTTGGTGGAGTGGAGCAATGCTCTCTGGTCTGTTAACCGGGATGCGCGACCTTGACCCGCAATATAGAGGTCCGAGAACTG
Source organism: Paraburkholderia sp. JHI2823 (assembly GCF_038900695.1). NCBI lineage: Bacteria > Pseudomonadati > Pseudomonadota > Betaproteobacteria > Burkholderiales > Burkholderiaceae > Paraburkholderia > Paraburkholderia sp. JHI2823. Next base: position 26,522 of record NZ_JAYMRY010000024.1, read on the forward strand.
CTCGGGAATTTATGGCAGTGCGTACATGGCGGTTGTTCGGTGGCGATGGGGCGGCGGCAACCTGGCCGGACTCGTACGGTGCGAAACAGACATGGACGTTGTCCGGTGAGAAGATTCAGTTCGCGGATGATACGCACGCATGGGCAGAGCGAAAGCAGACGCGCCGTGGGGAATGGTTCCGCGCGAACTTCGACGATGCGCCTACGTATCAGGCCGCACTTGCGCTTTCGAGACGTATGCAGCCAGCCGCTTTGCGCCGCTGTGTCCGAATTTCGGATGCTGAGCTTCCCTTCTCAGGAGAGGGGAAGGTGAGCGTCGATAAGGCGGGTACCAAGCTGAAGGTAAAAGGCTCCGTAAGCATCGCCGTGAGCGACACAGTGTCCATTGAAGACGAGCTTGATGTAGACCAATTCAGAGACTGGATTGTCGTTGGAAGCGTTGCTGAGTCGCTGCCGTCTGTACCCGCGTCTGGCCTGTCCGCAGTGAGCCAGAGGGTTGCGACTGAGCGCACAGAAGACTCTTTATCGCAGAACAGAATCCAAAAACAAGTGCTGCGACATCCAGACGACCCGCCAGGGTTGTCAATGATTCCGGATTTCATCTCGCAAGCTGAAGAGCAGTCACTACTCGAGCAGATTGACAGCAACTCTTGGCTTACGGTCCTCTCCCGTCGTGTACAACATTATGGTTGGAAGTACGACTACAAGGCCAGGAGCGTAGAGTCAAGTGCTTACATTGGGCCTCTTCCGAATTGGGCCGCTGAACTGGCCGATAGGCTGGTGAAAACTGGGCTCGTCACCCAGAGGCCCGACCAAGTCATTGTTAACGAGTACGTCGGGAACCAAGGAATAGGAAAGCACGTTGATTGTCCCGAATGTTTTGACGGAGCAATCGTAACTATAAGCCTCGGAGAAGCTTGGACCATGCAGTTCGTAGAGCGCAGCGGGAGTGGAAAGGTCGGCAAGCTCTTGCCGCGCTGCAGTGCGACGGTTCTGGATGGTGAGGTCCGCAGTAGTTGGACGCACGAGATTCCGAGGTTGAAGAAAGAAGGTTCAGTCGTACGTGGTCGGCGAGTTTCGATTACCTTTCGCAAGGTTGTGGCCACGACTGCGAAGCCGAAGCGCCAAGCGCGACCAAAGAGCTTCAATTCATAATCCGCTAGCAAGCGCGGCCTTTAGCCGAAGCCACGGTCAGGAAGAAATTTTTGATTGCGGCCACGAGCGAAGCGACTGTTGGGCAAAAGGTTGAAGGCGCAGTCAGGAAGTCGTCAAAGGCGCTTGCGGCCTCGTGATTCGAGGCTTACTGCGGTGGGGTTCGATATTCAATCGAGCAGCGTGCAATCGATGCTGCTCGGAACCGCGCAAACCGCGAATCGTGGCTTGGCACGTCAGGGGAACAGCTTGTGGACGGAATCTTCGTAGCGCTGCTGAGGATTCAGACCGGAGGTGTCCAGCCCGTATGTCCGCAGAAGCCAGCGTGATTCGCCACCGGGTTCACCGTCGACGGTCGTTCGGCCATGGAGACCGATTCGATTGTTGACGAGCAAAATGTCGCCTGGCGCGATTGCGATGCCAATCGCGCAGGTTTTGCACGCCGCTTCGAACGCCGCGACAGCGTCTGCTGCCGCCCCTTCGTTGTCTGCGCCGGCGCTGCTGTGGCTGTAGCGGACCCACAATTGGCCGTTGACATCGAAGAGAAACTCGCCGCCGTCGACCACGTGTTCCTCTCCAAGGATGCGCTGCGTCCCCCCTCGGAAGGTCTTTTGTGCCCAGATGATGAACTGCGGCTGTTTGAGTTCTGCAATCTGGCCAGCGGTAAGATGCGGGAGAATCTGCGAGAGCGGCATCACAGTCGTCTCTGCATTCGTCGGGTTTCGCAGACCTGAGAGGCAAACAAAATCCGGCGAAGGAGCGATACGAACCTCCTCGCTATCGAGGCGTCCACGCACCGGAAAGCTCACCGCGTCCGTATGACCCTGCATCGACTTGCGGGATTTTACGGAGAAATCGCCTTCACCCGGGATGATGACGAGGTTGACAAACAACTCGCCGTCGTTCTCGGAGCCATACGAAACCGTATCGAGTCCGAGCGTTGCAATTGCCCCAATCGACGATGCCCGGGCGAGAAGCGTACCTTCCGCGTTGGGGAGCGGCAAAAAATCTTCTGGCGTCGCAGGGAGGCTTGCCGCGTCAAAGGCGTTGGGCAGGTGGATGTACGCCTCCGTCCATGCCTGCTCCCAAAGAGCGTTCACGTCCGTGCCCGTTCGCGCTAGCTCGTCACGAACCACCTTGCTCAGCTGTTCGCCCGTGCTCACCGGGTCCGCGAGGCATTCGCACGCTTCTTCAAATGTCATTCCTGCACGCCATTGGTGCACGGCTGCTCGGACAGCGGCGGAAAATTCAGCGTGAATCAGGGTGGCCCCCAAGTTTGATATATTGTTGATACATGCTTATACTAAAGACAAACCATCATACTGTCCAGCATGCGACCGAAGATTCTGCCCCAAACTGATGCCACGCGCGCGGCCCATTTGTTTGCCCAATGGGCGCATCTGATTTGCGTCCTGTCTGCGAATGCGAAATTTCGTGCGGATGCTCAGGACTCAGCTGTGAGATGTACCGTCACTCTCCCGAATGAAGAGGTGCTAGATGTGTCAGCTGGCTCCGCTGAAGCAGCGGCATTGGAAATGATGAGTACGCTCAACTCGAGAGTTCTGGAGGCACACAGCGACACCGGCTGGGACACTGAATACCAAAAAATACTCGATAAAGGTCATGAGCCCACGGAGGCAGTTATGCATAGCGAATCTCAGCACCGCGCCAGCGAAACGAGCCGTACGAAGGAGCGCCAAGACACCATTGGTGTCAGCAGCAAGAAGGCACTGCAATTGGCTGTCGGAGAATTAGCAGACCTTCGGGGAGATTCAGTTGCAGCGATTGCACGGGAACTTGTGGCAGATGGCTTTGAGGAATTTCAGAGGCGGAGTCGAAAGGAGAGTCCCACTAAGCTGCTCACGAACTATGAGTCGAGATTGACTGCGCTTGACGGTGATGACACTGTTCAATGGATGGTCAGGTTGAGCCGCCATTTGTCTATCCGACTGAAGCTAACTGCCAAGGAGTATGGGAAATCCTCGTCCCAGCTTGTTGCAATGTGCATGGCTGATTCGCTCTCTCGGCAACAGCGCTTGGTTGAATCAGCTGCCACTGAGGCAGAACTTGTCTTGGCACGCGCCGCTGTCGCAGGAGTCAAGGGACCAAAAGTGCGGCGATTGGCGGTGGATGTCGGAATTGGCAATTACGCCCCGCTTGTCAGTGGAATGCTCGCGGGAACTATTGAGACGCCTCCAAAGCTGCTTGAGGCAATATCGGCAAAACTGGAAGTGTCCCGCATTGCACTCCAGCAAGTGCTCACAGAGTCGTTTGAAGAGTCCACTGTGCCGGCATTCAAGTCCGAAGATGTGAAGCCACACGTACACTTGGAACCTCAGAAATGGGAAGATGCAGTCAGGTCATTGGCATTGTCCGATGACGAAACTACCAGACTGATGAAGTTCAAAGACTAACGTCACTGATGAACCCATTCGAGCGGGCACGTACCGAAGCAAACAACCTTCGGCAGCTATTGTTGAATCGCTGTACAAAAGGTCTGCCAAACAGCCTTGAACTGCTCTCGTCCGTCGAGGATGAGCTTGAGCTCTGTATTGAAAAGGTTCCGGCAGCTTTTGCTGCCTTGGGTGGCGGCGGTGCTGTCCTCAAGAGAAAGGAATGCTTCATCTACGTTCGGAACACCGTCAGCGACGATGAATATTCGTACTTGGTTGCTCATGAACTAGGGCACTGGAAGCTAGACGCTGATAAGCCCGAATTGACTATCGCCGACCTCAAAGCATTGATGGGAAGCGAAGGCACTCCCGCAGCAATAAAGGTTGAAGCCTACGGTGCCCGCGAGCGTCAGGAACTGCAAGCGAATGTCTTCGCCCGGGAACTGCTGCTGCCTCGGGAGGTTGCAGCAAGTCTGTGGCGTCAAGGCAAAGGCCCTCGTGAGATTGCGCACGCCTTGGTGCTTCCTTTGGAATTGGTCAGGCAGCAGATGCTGGACGGCGTGTTACTGCCAAAGGCAGCGTCGGTTGTCCCTCGGGATTTGCCAGTTCCGAGCGAGGACCAAAAGGTCGCAGCCGAGGCTCGTGAGAGATTCGTGAACGTCGTCGCTGGTCCCGGAACTGGCAAGACGACTACGCTTGTACACAGAGTCAAGTACCTCATTGAGCAGCAAAATGTAGACCCAAGTCGCATTCTGGTCCTCACCTTCACAAACAAAGCAGCATTCGAACTCGTCGAGAGGCTTCGTGTCGCGGGTATCCAGCGTGCCGCTGACATCTGGGCGGGGACGTTCCATGCCTTTGGCTTAGAATTTCTGAGGAAATACCATCAGCATTTTGGCCTTGACCAGGACGTGCTGGTCGCAGACAGGTTGCACGAGATAACGCTTCTTGTGCGCAATCTTCCGACCGTCGATTTGCAGTATTACCTACGAGTTGAAGACCCTTATGACTGGCTTCAGACTGTCCTCAAATGTATCCAGCGCCTTAAGGAAGAACTGGTTAGCCCAGACGAGTATAGGAAAAGACTGACGTCACTCGGCCCGGCTTCGGAAGAGCTCCAGCGGGAACGCGAAGACATTGCCGCACTGTATGAGCTTCACGAGCGTTTGCTCTCAGAGGCGAGAATGGTCGACTTCGTTGACCTGGTTGCGAAGCCGGCGCTTCGGATTCGAGAGGATAGAGATAGCGTCGCAGAGTTTGCAAATCATTTCGAGCATGTGCTCGTAGACGAATATCAGGACGTCACCGAGGCAATGGTGATGCTCGTTCGCCAGCTCGCCATGCGTGCAAAATCGCTATGGGTTGTGGGAGATGTGCGTCAGGCAATACATCACTGGCGGGGTGCGTCCGTAAGAAGCCTGATGAAGTTCGAGCAGTCCTTCAAGGGAAGTGGAGACACGTCGAGTGCTAGGAAGTATTCGTTAGACTCAAATCGCAGAAGCTCTCTGGAAATCTTAGACCTTTTCTCCGAAGCCGGCCGAGTTCACACATTGCAGGATGAACTGGCGCTAGATGAGATGCACGCAGTCAACGGTAAGAGCGCTTACTTGCCACAACTAGTTTCGTGCGTTGAGAGAATTGATATCGCTGAGGCAATCGCTCAGGAGGTGCTGAGGCAGAACGAAGAAGGTAAAGGTATAGCATTCCGAAATCAGGCTATTCTCTGTAAGCGTAGTGCTGACATTGAGTTTATGTCGGACTACCTGCGCCGGTCCAAAATTCCTGTTCTGCACATCGGCGAGCTGGCGCAGCGTCCTGAAGTGAAGCGGCTGGTCTGCCTTATGCAGCTCTATTGTGAGCGCGAACCTCGGGCTCTCGTGGGTCTGGCGAACGTACCCGGTCTTTCGATGCCGTGGGTGGACATTCACAGACTGCTCGAGTGCGCGCACGGCGATGTAGCGTGGCAGAGAGGTCGGTGGCTCGGAAAGACGTTTGAGGGTATGTCGGCACTGGGATGCGCTGCCAGTGAGAACTTGCAGACATTGCTGCGTGGCTTCACCCGTAACACAAATCCGTGGCAATTCGTCTGTGACTTGCTTTTGGAACGTCGGTTTTCGGTTCCGCATCCTGATGATGTTTCTCTCGAAGCACAGACTATTCGTATCGCTTTGTGGCAGTTCGCGTACTCGGTTCGCAATGGAGATGGCGACGTCCGACAGGCACGACTATCGCGGTTTTTGCTGCGAGAACAGCTGCGGCAGCGTATCGGAGAGACTTATTCAGACAGAGAGCTTCCGCCAGAGGCTTCTGAAATGGATGCGGTACGTCTGCTAACCGTCCACGGCAGCAAAGGACTCGAATTCACATCGGTCCATGTCGGGTATGTGGACCCCGCATTTTTTGGGTCCGAACCTCCGAGGTGGGGAGCCTCTGAGTCGATTACCCATCTCGTTCCACCAGCAGTGCTAGGCAGCTCTGACCAAGAGTTTGCGTTCGAGTCGGCAATAGAGAGAAACAATCTTTTCTACGTGGCTTTGTCCAGGGCGAAGCTTCGTCTGCAGCTTTACGAAAGCGGCGTGCGCAAGTCGTCGGAGAGGCTGGCGCAGCTTCGCAATTGCGGAGTGAAGTACCAGCTCCGAAAGTTCAATGCGAGCGCAGCCGCTCCTGAGGTTAAGGGCAAAGCGAATACGCTTCAGGCGCAGGCACGAGAGCGCATTTCGCTGGATGAATTCGAAGCGTATATCCGCTGCCCACTGCAACATCACTATCGCTATCGCCTTGGACTTAGGCGTGAACAGGATACGGACATTTCGATAAGAGCTCGTTGGGCGGTTATGGCGACGCTCCATGCCATCGCGCAAGGTGGTGCAAAGCCAAAGGACGCGTTTGCTGCCGCTTGGGAGAGCCAACAGCTTCCGCCGAAAACAGAGGATGCGGCGCTTCAGCGAGACGCTGTCATCGCCTGTCAACGAGGTCTGAATGTTCTGCGGAACAACGACGGACTGCTGCACGAGTCTCTCGTCGCGAGAATAGGTGGAATTGAAGTTGAGCTGCCTTGGATTATCGAAAGCTTGGGGCCGGAATACCACATGATTCGATTCTCGTCCCGAGGGGCAACCGCTACCAGAGATACCTTGCGGCCACTTCTGCTCGACTTGGTCGACCGGGACTCTGGGCCGTTGGTTCTCCACACCTTGGTCGCTCAGAAAGAAATCGAAGTCGAACAGAGCAAGTGGTTGGAGCGAACCGGCGCGTACAAGGCTGCGCTGCGTTTTAATGCCAACGACCGAGGCCCGAAGCCGGGAAGACATTGTGGGCGTTGTGCTTACATCGGGCTGTGTCCGGTTGTGCCGGTTTGACTTGGTTCGGAGAAGCGCGCTGCATCGGTGTAGCGAGGACCGCACAAGCCCGACCTATTCGGGACCGGTCAGAGTGCTATGACTACGGTCGCCAACCTCTGACTCCGCCCGCCCGCACGTGTCTATAATCGGCACGTCCAAAGTCGTTTTCCACATTGTGAAAAATAGGGGCGCTATGGCGCTTACCCATGTTCCATACATGGGTTTGCGACACGATTTGGTGGTTCTGGGGCGACGCAAGCCGCCGCTGGAGGCCGCTATACGGTCTTTAAACGACATTATTTGATGCTACCGGACGACATTCTTTGGATAACTCCACAGCAGCATCATCATCCTGTTTCGCTTCCGCTACGTTCCATCGAAACTTAGTCGTCCTCTGCAAATGATCGACTCCGCGCCTCTGTGGTCACAGCGGCAAAGCGTGCGTCGAAAGAATCTCCTTCAACACCATGAAGCTGCGCACCTGGCGCACGCCCGGCAAGTACAACAGCTGCTCCGCATGCAGCTGGTTGAAGCTCTCGTTGTCGCGCGTGCGCACGAGCATGAAGTAGTCGAATTCGCCAGTCACGACGTGACATTCCACGCAGCCTGACACCTTCTGGGCCGCTTTTTCGAACGCGGCGAACGCTTCGGGCGTCGAGCGATCCAGCACGAAGCCGATCACCACCAGCATGCCCGCCCCGAGCGCCTTCGGGTCGAGCAGCGCGACGATTCCTCGTATCAGTCCCATCTCCTTGAGCCGTTCCACGCGCCGCAGGCACGCGGGGGCGCTGAGCTTCACCTTCGCGGCGAGGCTGACGTTCGAGATCGAGGCGTCCTGCTGCAAATGCCGGAGGATCGCGCGATCGATGCGATCGAGGGCGGCTGGCTCATTCGGCGCCGCGGATGGGTGTCTGCATAATTTCATTGCGTCCTTTCCTGGTTTAGCGAATTAAAGATTTACGACGATGGTGATCGTCGATCTAAACGTAGGTCGATGGAATTGTTTTCGCAAGCTCATTTCGCCGCAATCCGCCTACCATTCCTCCATCGGGTTGCGCTTGCGAGGCGCCCCGACCGTTGATTACGCCCTGTGTGAACCGACCTTCCGGAGCCATCCGATGAACCTCCAGCGCTTCCCCCGCTATCCACTGACGTTCGGGCCCACGCCAATCCAGCCGCTCCAGCGCCTGAGCCAGCATCTCGGCGGCAAGGTCGAGCTCTATGCGAAGCGTGAGGACTGCAATAGCGGCCTTGCGTTCGGCGGCAACAAGACGCGCAAGCTCGAATACCTGATTCCCGACGCACTCGCGCAAGGCTGCGACACGCTGGTCTCGATCGGCGGCATCCAGTCGAACCAGACGCGCCAGGTTGCGGCCGTCGCCGCGCATCTCGGCATGAAGTGCGTGCTGGTTCAGGAGAACTGGGTCAACTATTCCGATGCTGTTTATGACCGCGTCGGTAACATCCAGATGTCGCGCATGATGGGCGCGGACGTGCGGCTCGTGCCGGACGGCTTCGATATCGGCATCCGGCCGAGCTGGGAAGAGGCGCTCGAAAGCGTGCGTGCGGCGGGCGGCAAACCGTATGCGATACCGGCGGGTTGCTCCGAGCATCCGCTCGGCGGCCTGGGTTTCGTGGGCTTTGCCGAGGAAGTGCGCGCGCAGGAGGCGCAACTCGGCTTCAAGTTCGACTACATCGTGGTGTGCTCCGTGACGGGCAGCACGCAGGCGGGCATGGTCGTCGGCTTCGCGGCGGACGGGCGCGCGGAGCGGGTGATCGGCATCGACGCTTCGGCCACGCCGGAAAAGACGCACGTGCAAATCACGCGCATCGCGCGGCATACTGCGGGCCTCGTCGAGCTGAACCGCGATATCACCGGGAAAGACGTGATTCTCGACACGCGTTACGGCGGCCCCGAATACGGTCTTCCCAACGATGGCACGCTGGAGGCGATTCGCCTGTGCGCGCGGCTGGAAGGCGTGCTCACCGATCCCGTGTACGAAGGCAAGTCGATGCATGGAATGATCGACAAGGTGCGCCGCGGTGAATTCGAGCCGGGCTCGAAGGTGCTTTATGCCCATTTGGGCGGCGTGCCGGCGCTGAGCGCTTACAGCTTTATCTTCCGCGACGGTTGAAACAAAGCGAAAGTCGCTTGCGCGCCCGCAAGCGCTCTCGCGTCATGGCCTTTGACTTCGATCACGGCGCGCCTGGCCGCGCGCATCGACAATGAGCACCGTCTACACGTCGTGGGAGTGCCGGGCTCTCTAGCCTCTCCTACGAATTGCGCGCCGGGCTTTCAGCCCGGCGTTTTTTTTTCGAAACTGCTATCGCAATCGCGAACGGAAGGCGAGCGGTCCCGAACGCACCCCTCGTCAGGGCGTCCCGTTTCTGCAATGCGCGGCGAAGCCGGGCCGTTCGGCCAGGCGATCGAAATACCGGGAAACGGCAGGCAAGTGCGGGTGATCGAACGGCGTGCCGAACCAGCGGTTCACCGACAATCCAATGGGAATATCCGCGAGCGAAAACTGCTCGCCGGCAACGAACGCGCCGGTTCCCTGCAACTGCGCGTCGAGAATGCGCATATGCCGGGTCCAGTTCTCGATCGAAAGCGCAATCTCGCTCGGCGCCTGGTGAGCGGGCGACGCTCGCACCAGCCCGGGAAATGCATAGCTCCACGAACGGTTCAGGTCGGTCGCTTGCCAGTCCATCCACTGATCGACACGCGCACGCAGCATCGGGGCGGCCGGATAGAGATGTGCGCCGCCGTAGCGCGACGCCAGATAGCGGATGATGGTATTCGACTCCCAAAGAACAAAATCACCATCCTTGATGACCGGCACGAGCGCATTGGGATTCAACGCGAGGAATTCCGGGTCATGCGTCGAGCGAAAGCCGGTTCCCCAATCCTCTCGCTCGAAGGGAAGATTCAGTTCGACACAGGTCCACAGCACCTTGCGAACATTGATGGACGACGCTTTTCCGAGGATCTTCAGCATATCGAATGGAAAGAGAGGAGGAACATGCGAGTCCAGGATACGTCACGCGTGCGGCCCACGCCATATACACTTCTTGGCGCGCGTGCCGTTGCAGTTCTCGCCGGCGCTTGCAATCCGCTCGCAATCCGTGCATGGTTCAACGACTTGCCGGCGGCAGCCGGCACGAAAGGAGACTCGACGATGTCGCTAGCGCTATATGGCCATCCGTTCTCTTCGTACACGCAAAAGGTGCTGATCGCGCTGTACGAGAACCGCACGCCCTTCGAATTTCGCAGCATCGGCCCCGAAACGCCGGGGCACACGGCAGAGTGGCTGCGGCGCTGGCCGCTGCGCAAGTTCCCGCTGCTCGTGGATGGCGAACGCAACGTGGCGGAAACAAGCATCATCATCGAATACCTGCAACTCGCGCATCCCGGCCCGGTGCGTCTGCTGCCCGCCGACGCCATGGACGCGCTCGAGGTGCGCTTTCTCGACCGCTTCTTCGACCTCCATGTCATGACGCCCGTGCAACGCGCGGTGGACGGCGCGCTGTCCGGTGATCCTTCAATGCGCGATGAAGGGCGAGCGTTTGCCACGGAAAAACTCGAACTCGCCTATGCGTGGCTCGAAGGCCATCTCGCGGGCAGGAACTGGGCCACGGGCGAGAACTATACGATGGCGGATTGCGCGGCTTCGTCATCGCTTTTCTATGCCGACTGGACACATCGCATTCCCGGAACGTATCCCTTGCTGCGCGCATATCGCGAACGCCTGCTCGCCCGGCCTTCGTTCGCGCGGGCCGTGGAAGAGGCGCGGCCATACCGTGCGCTCTTTCCGCTCGGCGCGCCCGATCGCGATTGACGGCTCGCCCACGCGGCATTTGGTAAGGCTTGCTAATCACATTAACGAGCACCTGATAGCGTTCCATGGGCCGTTTGCGGCGCGTGGCAATTTTCGCTTGATTGCCGGAGCGTGCCCAACGCCGGGTTTTCGTTCGCGAGGCGTTTGCAAACGTGCCTGGCTGCGAGCCGTTAATTAACCTGTCGCTCTTATCAACGGCGAATAAGGGATGATTGAAAACGGAATTGCGTGACAGCCGAACTTAACCCGCTGCAGTCTGCATAACAACGACGTTATTTGTATTACGCCGACAACGGAACCATTTTCACGCCGACGCATGTGAATAAACATGGGACTAACATAGGAATACCGATTACCCGGAGAGAGAAGGAGACGCAAAGATGAAGAAACATGTGCTCATGTTGCTTCCAGTTCCTCTTTCCCTGCTGGCGTCAGCCGTTCAAGCGCAAAGCAGCGTCACCCTGTATGGCGTGATCGACGAAGCCTTCCAGTTTGTCCACAACGCCAACGCCCAGGGCAACAACCTCTACAGGCTGCAGGGCGGCAACCTGCAAGGATCCCGCTGGGGTTTGAAGGGAACGGAAGATCTAGGCGGTGGGCTCAAAGCCATCTTCCAGCTGGAAAATGGGTTCGACGTCAATAACGGCACCCTGCAACAGGGCAGCCGCCTGTTCGGCCGTCAGGCGTTCGTAGGCTTGACGCATGAGCAGTACGGTACGTTGACGCTGGGTCGCCAGTACGATCCCGTCGTGGACATGGTGCAGCCACTCACGGCAGACAATTACTGGGGCAGCACCTTCACGACGCCCGGTGACGTCGACAACAACGACAACAGCTCTCGTACGAACAATGCCGTCAAATACCTTTCGCCGCAGTTCTACGGTTTCCAGGTCGAAGGCATGTACGCGTTCGGCGGCGTCGCGGGCGCGACGGGCTCGCAGCAGACATGGTCGGCGGCGGCAAGCTATGTGAATGGTCCGTTCAGCATCGCGGCCGGTTACGTGCGCATGCATAACGCCAACTCCACCCTGCCGCGCGCCACGTGGACCAGCACTTCGGACGGAACGTTCGACGGCGGCTATCAGAACCTCGCCTACGAAACCGCCAAGTGGGTCGGAATCGGCTCCGTTGCCCTGCAATACGTGGCCGGTCCGTTCACCTTCGGCGGGCGGTATAGCAACGCACAGTACAAGGCCGACGCGCAGTCGCTCTTCCCATCCAACCAGCGCTACAACGTTGCCGCCGGCTTCGTGAACTATCAGCTCACCCCGGCTTCGCTGGTCGGCATCGGCTATACGTGGACACACAGCGCCGGCGACACTTCGGCAACCTACAACCAGGTTTCGCTGGGCGGCGACTACAACCTGTCCAAGCGTACCGACGTATACCTGGTCGGTGCGTGGCAACATGCCAACGGCACGCAGCGCGTCCCGGTCGCAGGGGGCGGTTCCGTGCTGACCACGGCTGTGGCTTCAGTGGCCGACTATGGGCTCAATGCAAGCTCGAGCTCGCAGATCATGGTCAGCCTCGGCATACGCCACAAGTTCTGATCCGCCGTCGCTACCCGCTGTTTCCCTCGCCGTATTCCCTCGCTGTTCTCCCTCGCTGTTTTCCCTCCCACGCCCGCCGCACCGTCCGGCCCTCCCGGCCAGGCGCCGGCGGGCGCGGTGCTGCGGATGACGGTAGGACCATGGTCCGATTGTGCTCGTCGCTGCCCGCACACATCATTGAACACAACGCCGCGCCGCCCGGTGCGGTGCTTGTCCCGCTTTCGGGCCTCGTGCTCTCGCTCGGGCCTGTCGTTTCCCAACTTCCCGTCGATTGCAGCAGGCGCAATCGACGCGCTCTCGCACGCGTGCAAGGAATTGATATGGATGCCTACATAAATCGCCGAGCGGGCGCACTGTGCGCCGCCATGCTGCTGTTCGCGAGCGCCGCGCAGGCCACGCCGATTGCCTATCCATCGAAGGGGCAGAGCGCGCAGCAACAGCAGTCGGACGAATCGGCCTGCTACTCATGGGCGAAGCAAAACACGGGCATCGACCCGCAGCAGGTCGCGTCGCAGCCACCGCCGCCTTCGGGGCCGGCCGTGGGCGGCGGCGAGCGTGTCCAGGGTGCGGCGCGCGGCGCGGCTGGCGGCGCGGTGATTGGCGCGATCACGGGCGACGCGGGCAAGGGCGCCGCGGTCGGCGCGGCGGCCGGCACGATGGTGGGCGGCTCGCGCGCAAGGCAGAACCGGCGCGCCCAGCAGGCCAATTCCCAGGCACAGACGCAGGGTGCGATGGACACATTCAACCGCGCGTTCGCCGCCTGCATGCAAGGGCGCGGCTACACCGTCCAATAGCGTGCCGTGTGTATGCGAGGCGTAAGACCAAGGTCCGATTGTCCTGCTCGCTGCGTCTGAGACCATGTGGCACAACGGTGAGCAACGATGGGCGAGCAGCTTCTGATTCTCGCGTCACGTTCGATCCGCTTGCGTGAGTGCGGTGTCCGGGCTGTAAAAACTCAATGGAGGACGATAATGAAGCGACGGATTTTTGTGCTTACGACGGCGGCCGCGGCCGGTCTCGTCGTTGCGGGGTGCAGCACAACCACGAGCAGCGGACAAAGCGCTGAAACGGACGCAGCGAAACGCCAGGAGATCGATGCCGCCGTGGACGGCACGCTGTCGCGGCTGTTCTCGACCGTCGACGGCTCGCGTGAACTGGTCTCGAAGGCGCAAGGCGTGCTGGTGTTTCCATCGGTCGTGAAGGCGGCATTCATCGTCGGCGCGGCATATGGCCAGGGCGCGTTGCGCGTGGGCGGCAAGACCGCGGGCTATTTCAGCACGGCGGGCGGTTCGTTCGGCTTGCAGGCCGGCGCGCAGTCCACAGCCTTGATCTTTCTCTTCATGACCCAGGATTCGCTCGACAAGTTCCGCAATTCGGCGGGCTGGGCGGTGGGCGGCGACGTTGCGGTTTCGCTCGTGAAGGTCGGAGCGAATGGCGCGATCGACACGAGAACCGCAACGGCGCCTGTCGAGGCGATCGTGATGACCAATACGGGTCTCATGGCCGATGCCTCGGTAGCCGGCACCAAAGTGACGAAGCTCGATTTGTAAACAGCGGAGAAACGCGATGGCGTACCTCAAGTGGGTAGCAACAGCCGCCATGGTCGCCGCGGCGCAGCTTGCCGCGGCGCAGGGGCAGACGAGCGCCAATGTGACGCATGAGCCGGGGAAGGCGACCGCCTCGGCGATGCACAAGGTGACGGCCACCATCGAGAAGATCGATGCCGATACGCGCACTGTCACGCTCAAGCGTCATGACGGCAAGATGGTCGATGTGGAGCTCGGGGAGAAAGTCAGGAACTTCGATCAACTAAAGGTTGGCGATGTCGTGACGATGACCTACAAGGAAGCGCTTACGCTCAGCCTGAAGAAGGGCGGCGGTGGTGCAACCTCGGTGCAGGAGACGCCGCAGGTCGAGCGCGCGGCCAGCGGTGCCAAGCCCGGCGGCATGGTCGGGCGCGAAGTGAAGGTGATGGCGGACGTGGTGGCCGTGGACAAGAAAACGCAGACGGTCACCTTGAAAGGACCTGAAGGTGGGACGATGGATCTGCGGGTCGAAGATCCCGCACAGTTGGCAAGCGTGCAGGTTGGCGATCAGGTCGAGGCGGTCTATACGGAAGCGTTCGCCGTATCCGTCAAGCCCGCACAGCACAAGTAGTCGCGCCTGGGCGCAGCCACGCGCGAGGAGCAGGCCGGTGCGCACCGCGGCGCCGGTCTGTCCGTCCTCATTGGTAAAACGGACGCAAGGTCATATGAACAACGCGACACGATCTGTGGCCGTCGTTGACGACGAGGAGTCGGTCGGGCGAGCGATCCAGCGCCTGTTGAAGTCGGTCGGCATCGACTCCGACGTATACACCAGCGGCGAGGCATTTCTCGAAGCGCTCGCAGCCTCGGCGCCTCACGCGCCATCGTGCGTGGTCCTCGATATCCAGATGCCGGGCATCAACGGTATCGAGGTGCAGCGGCGGCTGGGCGGCACGGGCATCAAGTGCATCGTCATCACGGCGCACGACGATACGCGCGTGCGAGAACAGGCGCAGGCGGCCGGCGCGGTCGCGTACCTGCGCAAGCCGTTCGACGATTCGGCGCTCATCGGCGCGGTGCATGCGGTGCTGGGCGTACCGTGACCACGCATGTGTACATGCCGTGCTCATGCAGCAACGCGCAGCGACAATGAGCCACCGCGCCATGACCGTAAAAGGAGGCCCCGCGATGAAGCGCGCCGAGCTTCTGGTTTGCCACGACTGCGATCTCATGCAGCAGGGCGTGCCTTGTCCGCCCCGTGGCACGCTGCGCTGCCTGCGCTGCGGCGCCGAACTGGCGCGCGATCATCCGGAAGGTCTCGCTCGCTCGCTCGCGCTCGCGCTGGGCGCGCTCCTGCTCTTCGTCATCTCGAACCTGTACCCGATCGTCGGCCTCGCGGTCAACGGCAATATCGTGCGCACGACGCTGTGGCATTCGGTCCGGATTCTCTATCTCGACGGCATGTGGCCGATCGCGGTGCTGGTGTTCATCACGACGATCTTCATGCCCGCCATGCAGATCGTTTGTCTGCTCGCGCTGCTCGTTCCGCTGGCCATGAACCGCGCGCCATGGCAGGCGCCGCTCCTGTTTCGCGCGATGTACGCCGCGCGGCCCTGGGGCATGACCGAGGTGCTGATTCTCGGGCTGCTGGTTGCACTCGTGAAGCTCTCGCATATCGCCACCGTCGTGGCCGGCGTCGCGCTGTGGTCGTTCGGCGCGTTGATGCTCGTGCTGGCGGGCGCGAGCGCGGCCTTCGACACGCGGCAGTTCTGGGCACGCGTGGCGGGCGCCGCGCTGCCGTCAGGCGCTGCGACAGCGCCAGGGACAAACGGCGCACATGGCGTCGCGCTCAACGGCGCACTCCGTTATGCGCCCGGCGCAAGCGGTGCGCGTGCCGGCGGCGCGCTCACGGGCGCCGCCTGCGGCATCGCGCGCTGCCACGCGTGCGGGCTGCTCGCGCGTATGCCGGGGGCCGCGCATGGGGTGGCGTGCCCGCGCTGCGGCAGCGCGCTGCATCTGCGCAAGGTCGCGAGCCTCTCGCGCACCTGGGCGTTTCTCGCAGCGGCGGTGGTGCTGTACGTGCCGGCGAACGTGCTGCCGGTCATGGATACGAGTTCGCTCTTCGGCACCCAGAAAGACACGATCATGAGCGGCGTGGTGTACCTGTGGACCTCGGGGTCCTGGCCGCTCGCGCTGCTCGTGTTCATCGCCAGCATTACCGTGCCCATGGTGAAGATCCTCGGGCTGTCGTACCTCGCATGGTCGACGCAGCGCGGCTGGAGATGGCTGCCCGAGCAGCGCACGCGCATCTACCGCTTGATCGAGCTGATCGGCCGGTGGTCGATGCTCGACATCTACGTCATCACGATGCTCGTCGCACTGGTGCAGTTCAAGGCGCTTGCCACCATCAAGGCGGGGCCCGCCGCGATCGCCTTCGGCGCCGTCGTGATCCTCACGATGTTCGCCGCGAACATGTTCGATCCGCGTCTCATCTGGGACGCCGTGGAGCGCAGTAATGGCGACGCCCGGTAACGACGGTCTGCCGCCGGATCTGCCCGAGGCGAAGCCGGTACAGGGATCGCGTTGGCGCATGCAGATCGTTTGGCTCGTGCCGATCGTCGCGGTGCTCATCGGCGGCTGGCTCGCCGCGAAGGCGATTCTCGAGGAAGGGCCGACCGTGACCATCAGCTTCAAGACCGGCGATGGCCTGGAGGCCGGCAAGACGAAGATCAAGTACAAGGATGTGGATATCGGCGTGGTGAAGTCGGTCACGCTCTCTCACGACCACAAGCGCGTGATCGCAACGGGCGAGCTCGTGAAAGACGCAACCAGCATGCTGGTCGACAACACGCGCTTCTGGGTCGTGCGTCCGCGCATTTCGGGCGGCACCGTCTCGGGCCTCGGCACGCTGCTCTCGGGCTCCTATGTCGGCATGGACGAGGGCAATTCGAGCAAGACGCGGCGCGACTTCGTCGGCCTCGAAGTACCACCCGTGTTTCCGAGCGACATACCGGGGCGCGAATTCGTATTGAGAAGCAATGACATGGGCTCGCTCGACGTCGGCTCGCCGGTGTTCTTCCGCCGCCTTCAGGTGGGGCAGATCTCGTCCTACGATCTGGACCCGAACGGCAAGGGTGTCACGCTGCACGTGTTCGTGAATGCGCCCTACGATCGTTTCGTGCGCAACGACACGCGGTTCTGGCATGCGAGCGGGCTCGACGTGTCGCTGAGCCCGGACGGGGTGCAGATCAACACGCAGTCGGTGGTGTCGATGCTGATCGGCGGTGTGGCGTTCGAAACGCCCGATAGCGACGATACAACCGAGGCCGAGGCCAATGCGAAGTTCCAGCTCTACCCAACCCATGCCGATTCACTGAAGACGCATGACCGCATCGTCGACACCTACGTCGTGAACTTCTACGATTCGGTGCGCGGGCTGACGATCGGCGCTCCCGTTGATTTTCGCGGCGTCGTCGTGGGCGAGGTGACGCGAATCTACACGCGTTTCGACCCGGTGAAGAAGCAGTTCAGTATTCCTGTCGAAATCAATCTGTATCCGGAGCGGTTCACATCGCGCTTCCAGCATGACAGAACGGCCGGACGTCTCAGCGAGCAGCCGCACGAGCTTGCCGATTTCCTCGTCGCCAATGGCTTCCGGTTCCAGCTGCGCTCGGGCAATCCGCTGACGGGGCAGCTCTACGTCGCCTTCGACATCTTCCCGGACGCGCCGAAGGCGAAAATCGACTGGACGAGAACGCCGGCCGAATTGCCCACGGTGCCGCGCACGCTACAGTCGCTGCAGGACTCGCTCACGCGGCTGCTGGCGAAGCTCAACGGCATCCCGTTCGAAGCGATCGGCACCAACGCGCAACGCACGCTGCAGAGCGCGAACGACGTGATGGCGAAGCTCGGCACCGACGTCGTGCCGCAGGCGCACGATACCCTCTCCGCGGCGCACTCGGCGCTCGACTCGGCCAACGATGCGTTGCAGCCCGACACGCAGTTGCAGCAGAACGCGAGCGACGCCATGCGCGAGCTGGCGCGCACGGCGGCTTCGGTGCGCATGCTCACGGACTATCTCGAGCGTCATCCTGAAGCCGTGGTTCAGGGCAAACCGGGAGGCAAGCAGTGAGCCGCATCGTGACCGTGCCGACCGTGCCAATCGCGCGCGCCGCTGCGGCGGCGTGGATCTGCATCATGGGGAGTCTTGCCGGATGTTCGTCGCCCTCGCCGACGTTCTACGCTTTGCGCGCCGACGATGGTGGCGCGACGGCCCCCGCTGCCTCGACTGCCGGCCCGGCGGGCGACGCGGCGCTCGCTGTCGTCGTCGGCCCGGTCACCGTGCCCGACATGGTCGACCGGCCGCAAATCGTGACGCGCAATCCCGACAACACGATCGAGATGAACGAGTTCGCCCGCTGGGCCACGCCGCTGAAACTGGATATCGGCCGCGTGATCGCCGCGGACCTCGCGTTGCGGCTGGACACGGCTCGCGTGTCGACGGTCGATCTCGGCATGAGCTCGCCGCCGGTATGGCGCGTGCGCGTGGATATCGTGCGCATCGACAGCGTGGCGGGCGACTCGGTGACGGTCGAGGCGCAATGGGTCGCGCGCCCCCCAGGTCACCGCGCGCCGGTCGTGGGGCACACGCTCGCGCACGCGCCCGTGACGAGCCGCGACTACGGTGCAATCGTGGATGCGCATGACCGCGCCCTTGCCATCATCAGCACGGATATTGCCGCCGCGATTCGCGCAGACCACACATCCGTTCGCAGTGCGACGGATTGATACACGGCCCGTTCATCCTATGAAGAGATCGGGGTCGCGGTGGGTGGTGCTCGCGCTGATCGCGGCGCTGGCATGGGCGGACCGCGATGCGCTCGCCAACGTGCCGCCGCCCGGGAACACGCCAGCGGGCCTTCTGGGTATTCTCGCCTTCGTTCTCGCGCCTGCTCCCGCCGGGCCGGGCATGCGCCATTTGCAGCTGGCGGGCGTGGAGCCGGACACGGTCAAGGCGCGCATTGTCGAAGCCTGGTTCGACCGGCTGCACGCCGACCCCGTCATTGCCTTCGCCATGCCCGGCGGCGCGGCGGGCCTCGAGGCGCGGCTGCGCGACGACGCGGCGCGCGATCGCCTGATCCGAAGCGGCATTGCCCGTTTGACGCCGCAAGAGCGGCTCGCTTACTTCACGTTGCTCGCGAAGTACATCGGGCAGGCGGCGAGCGGCGATTGTCATGGGGTCGCGAGCGTGCAGGACATCGCGGATCGCATTTCGCCAGGGAGCATGAGCGATGCCGACGCGGTCCAATACTTCTCATTGCTTCACCTCATCGTGATCCGCTCCGTGCTCGGCGCGCCGCTGAGATTGCCCACGCCCATGCAGTACGAAGCCGCGCTGCGGCATCTCGACGAGGCGGTCAATGGCCAACTTGCGGGCGATGCGCAGGCGGTGGCGCGGCTCAAGCGTGTGACGGGCGGCGCCCCAGGCGCCACGATTGCCGACATCTGCTGGGCGAGCGCGCTGCTCATGCGTTCGACGGCCGCGATGGACGGGCCCGACCGCGACGCGCTGCTGCTCTACATGCTCGGTGACGGCGCGCCTGTGCAGAGGCAATCCCCGAACGCCGCGCCCGCGCCTTGAAGACAACGGCCGTGCGGCGGCGCATGGCATCAAGGCGACGACTTCGACCAGCCCGGGCCCGGATCGAACGACGTCATGGCTTCGGCCTTGGCCGCGCTGTCCGGGCCCAGATCGCGCTCGTACACCTGGCCGTCGTGGTTCACCATGAAGGTCTTGATGCCCGTGTCGCCGTAGCGCACCGGCCAGGCGACGACGCCGAAGCCGCCGAACAGCTTGTCGTGCACGAGGTAGTTATACGCGCCGCCCGGCGCGTGCGGTCCCTGCGAGGTCAGCAGCTTGTAATGGTAGCCATAGTAGCCGGCGCTTTCGGTGCTACGCTTGCCCGCGGTGAGAAATGCTACGCCTAGCGGGCTGGGCGCTTCGTCGGGGCCGGTCGGCCAGTACAGGCCGTCGTGCTTGCCGGGCGAACTCGCGAGCCTGCTCGCATAGACGAGCATCGTGTTGCCGTCGTGATATGTCTGCGCATATTCGTCCTGCGCGTCGTAGACCGCGAGCAGCGCTTGCATCACGGCCAGTTCGTTGCGGCCGATACGGCGCGCGCGCATTTCCTCGGCACCGGCGGCGGTGTCGAAATGCCAGCCTTGCGCACTCTTGACCAGCGGGATCGGCAAGGTCCAGCCGTCGTCGCCAACCGCGATGACCGCATGATTTGCATCGGTATCCTGAATGGTGTGCGAGACCTTCCATTCGCTCAGGAATTTCTCGCGCAATTCCGCACCGACCGGCGGCAAGAGATGGCGGAAGTCTGCGCCGAGCAGCGTCTTCAGTTCGGGCTCGTCGTTGCCGGCTACGGCGTCGCCGAACGCGGTCATCGCGGCGTCGGGCGATGCGAAGTACCTTTGTCCGGCGGCCGCGCAAAGCCGCGGCGTGAAGGCCGCAAGCACGGCGAGCGCGATGACGAGGGCCGCAGCCAGCGCTGCCGAGGCGACCGGACGGAGAAACATGTGTTTGTTCATGGCCGTTCTCCTCTAGCGCCTGCCGCCGCCGCGTCCGCCGCCGCCACCGGCGCGCATCCCGCCGCCGCCGCCGCTTGGACGATTGAATCCCGAAGACTGCATGCTCGAGCGCCCGCGGCTCGCGTCGCGCTGCGTGGCCGCGCCGCCGCCCACGCCCTGGAACGCGCTGTCGCGGCCGCCGCCGCCTCCGTATCCGCCACCGCCGCCGCCGCCACCGGCACCCGTGCTCACGCGATTGCTCACAGCGGCGTTATTGCCGGCCGCCGCGCGATTGCCGGTGCCCGCGTTGTTGCCGACGCTGGCGCGATTGCCGGTGCCTGCGTTGTTGCCGACGCTGGCGCGATTGCCGGTGCCTGCGTTGTTGCCGACGCTGGCGCGATTGCCGGTGCCTGCGTTGTTGCCGACGCTGGCGCGATTGCCGGTGCCCGCGTTGTTGCCGACGCTGGCGCGATTGCCGGTGCCTGCGTTGTTGCCGACGCTGGCGCGATTGCCGGTGCCCGCGTTGTTGCCCGCGTTGGCGCGATTGCCGTTGCCCGCGTTGTTGCCGACGTTGCCGCGATTGCCCGCACCCGCGTTATCGGCGAAGTTCGCGCGATTGCCTGCGTTAGCGTTGTTGCCCGCGCCGCCAAGCCCCTGGCGGTCTGAGCCGCCCGCGCGGTTGCCACTGCGATCGGCGACGTTGGCGCCTTGCTGGCCTTCGCGGCCACGGTAGTCACGGCGTGCGTCGGCGCCGCCCACGTTGTTGCCGTATTTTTGGCGCGTGGCGTTGTCGCGATAGGCAACGCCCTGCCGATGGCTCGCATCATGCTGCCATTTACCGCCCTGAACCTTCGTGCTGTCGAAGTTGCGATTGACGTTCCTCGCCTTGTTCACGTTGATGTTGACGTCGCCTCCGCCCCAGTTGCAGTTGCTGAAGATCGCGCCCGCGGCCGCGAGGCCGACGCCCCATGCGAAGCCCGTCATCAACGCGCCGCCGGGATAATAGGCCGGTGAGGGCGGCCAGGAGTACGGCGGGTAGGCGGGGTAGCTCCATGCGCCGTAGACGACCGTGGGGTTGTACGCGGGCACGTAGATCACCTCGGGGTTGGCGGGCTCGATCTTCACAATGGTCTGCCCCCCCTGCGCGGGCGGCTGTTCGACCACGACCTGCTGCTGCTCGTTGCTCTTCAGGTTGCCCGCATCCTGTGCGCGCGCACGCAAGCGTTGGACGGCGGCGAGCACGTCCTTTTCCTGGGCGAGGAACGCGTCGCCGAGTTTCTGTGTCCAGTCGAGCTTTTCGTTCATCGGTTCGAGCGCCTGCGGGAAGGCAACGAGGGATTTGACGCTCGTGTCCCACGGCTGGTCCTGGACTGCCTTCACGGCATCGTCGCCTTTGACCTTCGGATGTTCCTTCACCCAGCGCGCCGCCTGCACGATCTCCAGCGGGTAAGTGGAGGCCATGAGGACCTGGGCGAGCACGGAATCGGGGTACAGGGCAATGGGCGCGACGAGCGCCTCGAGTTCTTCGGGTTTGTACGGAGCGGGCTGCGGTGCGTCTTGTGCGCGCACCGCGCCTGCAAACAGCAACGCGAGCATCAGCAGGCAGACCGCGTACGTGCGTTGTTTGATCGAGGATGTCATGGCCGTACCTTCCATTCGTTTGCTCCAACCGGACTACGGGACGGATAGCGACAACGTGAAGGGGCGTGCGCGTGCGAGCGCGTTGCATCGTGAGCAGACCGCCGGGAGCCTTGGTGTCGTTTTCGAGGGCGCCCGGGCGGGATGGCCCAAGCCTATAGTCCGGTAAGCGCCTTTGTGCTGGCAATCGGACCAGAGTCCTATTGACACCGAATAGTGGGTGGAACGAATCTGTTCGCTCGTCGGCTCGGGGGCAGCGCGCCTCGTCGCGGCTGTGGCCGAGCGACGCTTCGGAGCGGGCACCGTCGATACCGGGAGGTCACAAATGAAGATGCGTATGACTGCGCCATGCGTGATCGCGCTCGTGTGTTGCGTGCCGCATTTCATGCCGGCGGTCTATGCGCAAACGGGAACGCCGGGCACTCAACAACTGCGCCACGTGCAGCGCAAAGCGGAGCAAAAAGCGCGCGCAAACCAGTCTCAGCAGACTGCGACACAACATCAGGCGGCGAGCGCCCCTGCAGCGGCAACAGCGGCTCCGGCTTCGGTACCCTGATCGACAATTGCGCAGAAATGAAATGACAGCGCCCATTATTGAATAATCGGCCTGATGAATGCACGGTTCGAAATAGTGGACGCTTCTATTTCGTAAAAAACATAATAGCTATTTCGCGCGATGAGGCTCGTTCATATCGGATGGATCATCCGGCCGACGCCGTGAGCCGAAACGGCTCGTTCAAACAGAACGTTCGCAAATATCGGATGACAATTGTCGGTCGCAATTCAGGCGCAATGCGCCTCGGCAAGCCGTCTGTCGCATTGCCGAACCCGGCGCGCGGAAAGAATTATCGAAAAGAATTGCAATGAGCGCTAGCATCCGGAATTTCTTTCATATAATTGACAGGCGGAGAGAGTTGGGAGTCGCCTTGTTGTACGATCATTGAATCCATTCATCCGTTTTCTTTAGTGACTGACTCATTCTCCGTTAGAGCAGGATCGTCCTTGATTCATTGAACTGCAGGCGCAGTCGGCAGGGGGGCGAAGCTGGTCCCGCACACGACCGGAATTCTGGTGCTCGTCAAACCCGCCACGTTCGGCATCGAAACGTGATCAACGTTTCTCAGGCTCGAACGGGGCAGTTGTCGGAGGAGACCGTGATCAGGGCGCATTTGGGGAACAAAAACACAGGTCTGAGCAGATCGAAAGCAGAACATGCAGTGGCCAGCATGTTCGCGTGGTTGGAAAAGGTAAGGCCGTACGCCTTCCCGAACGGGAAGGCGTTTGCACCGCCGCAACGCAGCCGTGCATCGTCACGCACCGCGCAGGACGTGGTGCGAAGTCTGCAAAGCGTGCTCGAAGTCGTGCCCACGGCGGCGCTCGTGATCGACGACGCGGGGCGCATCGTCTGGACAAACGGCCGCGCCACTCGTGTGCTCGGTTACACGCTGGGCGAGATGATGAGCATGCGTCTGGAAGAGGTGCTCGTGGCCTGGCGCAGCGACGAGCGCGCTTTCTCGTTCGCTGAACTGAATACGGCGCAAGGACTGACGCAAAGCGTCACGCGCGTCGCCGTGGCGCGTGCGAAGCATGGCGCGCAAATCGATGTGCATGTGACCGCTTCCGCGTCGCTGGCGGCGGGCGCAGCGGCGCGAATGGTGGTGGTCGTCGAGCCGGTTGACGATGCCGCGAGCGCGGCGCGCGCAAACGAGCCACGCCGCTTGCAACGCGAAAGGGCTTCCGAGATCGGCGACATGGCAGCGGCGCTCGCGCATGAAGTCGATCAGCCGCTCACGGCCATTCTCAGCAACGCCCAGGCGGCGCAGCGCTTTCTCGCGCAGAACCCGCCGGCCCTGAGCGACCTGCGTGAGCTGCTGGGCGAGGTGGTGGCGGACAGCACGCGCGCGCACGCGATCATCCGCAAGATGCGCCAGTCCGCGAAATGCGAGCCCGCCGAACGGGATGCCGTGGACGTAGGCAGCCTCGTGCGCGATGTCATTCGCCTTGTGCGGCGCGAAACGCAAAGCTGCGGCGCGGCGGTGGGGGCGCGCATCGAAGACGGGCTGCCGCAATTGCGCGGCGACGCGGTGCAGCTGCAGCAGGTGCTCGTCAATCTGCTGCTGAATGCGCTCGATGCCGTGCATGAATGCAGCGCCGACGAGCGCACGGTTTCCATCGCCGTCACCGCCACCGAGGATCGCGCGAAGGTGCACATTGCCCTGCGCGACGACGGCCCGGGTGTCGATGCCGGCCGGTTCGCCACACTGTTCAAGCCTTTCATGACCTCCAAGCCGCAAGGGCTGGGTCTGGGCCTGTCCATCAGCCGCACCATCGTCATGGCGCACGGCGGCCAGCTATGGGCCGAGCGCAACGCCGACCATGGCCTGACGTTCCATATCGAACTTCCCGCGGAGGGCGCGTCCATGCACACGGCTGCGCGTTTATTACCATGAATTCGTCCACTTCCACCGTGTTCGTCGTGGACGACGACGAACACGTGCGCAACGCGTTGTGCCGGTTGCTGAGGTCGGGTGGTTACACCGCCGAGGCCTATGGCAGCGCGAGCGCGTTCCTTGACGAGGCAGATCTGGCGAGCGCGCCTGCCTGTCTGCTGCTCGATCTTCAGCTGCCCGACCTGAGCGGTATCGAACTGCAGCGGCGGCTCGATGGCATCGTGCCGATCGTCTTCGTCTCCGCTCACGGCGACATGACGACGGCGGTGGAAGCGATGAAAGCCGGCGCGTCCGACTTTCTGACGAAGCCGATCGATGCGCGCGTGCTGTTCGACGCCACGTCGAAGGCGCTGGAGCGCGCGCGGCAGCTGTTCGAACAGCGCGAGCAGCGCGCGGAGATCCAGCGCCGCGTCGAAAAGCTGACGCCGCGCGAGCGCGAGGTCATGGCGCTCGTGGTGACGGGCCGGCCGAACAAGCTCGTGGCCGACGAACTGGGCGCCGCCGAGAAGACGATCAAGATTCACCGGGCGCGCGTCATGGAAAAGATGCAAGCGAACTCGCTTGCCGATCTCGTGCGGCTCATGACCACGTTCGACTTCGAGTTGCAGGAACTGCTGTCGCCGGAGCCGTCGCGAACGCGCGGCGCGCGAAGACACGCCGAGCCCCTTCCTCATACCGGGTGACGGCTCGCGCGCCCTGCGCATCGGCAACCCCGCAACGACGCCGGCGCCCACACGTGGCGCTTCCGCTACGTCATTTCAACTGACCATTGCGCCAGTCGCGCGGCGTCATGCCAAAGCGTGCGCTGAACCAGTTCGTGAACGAGCCCTGCTGCGCATAGCCGAGCAAATCGGAAACGCGCCCGATCGGATAGCGCGGGTTGCTCATGTAGCGCACGGCAAGCTCGCTGCGCACTTCTTCCACGAGCCGCGTGAAGCTCGTGTTGGCGAGGCCCAGCTGGCGCTGCATGGTGCGAACGCTCAGGTGCAGATGATCGGCCACCAGCTCGACGGTGGCCCGTTCCAGCGGCAGCAGCAGGTAAATCGCCTTGCGCACCTCCAGCGCGGTCGATTCGACGCCCGCGGCGTTGAGCGAATCGGCGAGGCTTTCCGCATAGCGCACCAGCTCCGGGTCGGCGGCGGGGTTCGGGTAGTCGAGATCGGCGGCCGTGCATACGATGCCGTTGAAGTCGCTGCCGAACTCCAGCGGACAGCCGAAGAAACGCCGGTGAAACGTGAGGCTTGGCGGTGCCCGATGAACGAAGTGCACGGCTCGCGGTTTCCAGTGTTCGCCAAGAAGCGCGCCGGAGTGGCGCGCGAGCACGGCAACCGCGAGCTCGATGGCCTGGTTCGTGGGAATGCCGGGATCGACCACCAGTTCCTCGCGGATGGTGACCGTCGCGCCCGTGTCCTCGACATGTACCGCGAGCGCTTCGTTGAGCAGGTGCCGGTATTCGGCGGCGGCGAGCAGCACCTCGCGCAGCGTGCGCTTGTGGGCGAGCAGGATGTTGACCACGCCGCTGCCGAACTTGTGCCGGGTCTCGGCCATTTGCAGCGCAAAAGTCGGGCACGATGCCTTTTCGGCGGAGCGTTCCAGCAGCAGGCAGGCGGCGGCGGCGGGAATGCGTTCCTCCGGGTTGGCGAGCGACGCGGCGTCGATTCCCACCTCGTGCGCAAGCTCGACCGGGTTCAGGCCCACGCGCCTCGCCACGTCGAAATAGCCGCTCATCGAGACCGAGCTGATGGTCGTTTGCATGGTCGTGTCTCCTTCATGTCGCTGCGCCGCGGCGACCCGTCAGCCCGGAATACATGGGCTTGGGCCTATATTGGTGTTAACGCCTGGTGGCGCCAAAAGATAAAACGATGGCGCTCAATCAGAAAAGTTTAGCGCAGGATTGCCGTATCGTGCATCTCAACGGATCAACCATGTCCCGAGCGGTATTCCAGGCGTGCTGCGCCCGGCCGACCATCGGAATACCGTCATCTATATTGGAGAACACGATGCAATTCCTCGACGATTCGCTGCACCCCGAGAACCAGGACAAGGTGGTGATCACCACGGCGCCGTACGGCCCTGAGTGGATGCCCGAAGATTTCCCGGAAGACATTCCGGTCACGATGGATGAACAGATCCAGAAGGCCGTGGACTGCTACAACGCGGGCGCGACGGTGCTGCATCTGCACGTGCGCGAACTCGACGGCAAGGGCTCCAAGCGCCTCTCGAAGTTCAACGAGCTGATCGCCGGCGTGCGCGCCGCGGTGCCGGACATGATCATCCAGGTGGGCGGCTCGATCTCGTTCGCGCCGGAAGACGAAGGCCAGGCCGCAAAGTGGCTTTCGGACGACACACGCCACATGCTGGCCGATCTCGATCCGAAGCCGGACCAGGTGACCGTGGCGATCAACACCACGCAGATGAACATCATGGAGCTGCTCTACCCCGAATACCTCGCGGGCACGTCGCTCTCCAACCCGGCGTTCATGGCCGCGTATAGCGAAATGACGGTGCCGGCCGGCCCGGCATGGGTCGAAGAGCATCTGCGTCGCCTGCAGGCTTCGGGCATCCAGCCGCACTTCCAGCTCACGGGCATCCACGCGCTCGAAACGCTTGACCGCCTCGTGCGCAAGGGTGTCTACAAGGGCCCGCTGAACCTTACGTGGATCGGCATCGGCGGCGGCTTCGACGGTCCGAACCCGTTCAACTTCTTCAACTTCGTGCACCGCGCCCCCGATGGCTGCACGCTCACGGCCGAGTCGCTGCTCAAGAACGTGCTGCCGTTCAACATGATGGCCATGTCGATGGGCCTGCACCCGCGTTGCGGCATCGAAGACACGATCATCGACCAGCACGGCAACCGCTTCACCTCGGTGCAGCAGATCGAGCAGTGCGTGCGCGTGGCGCGCGAGCTGGGCCGCGAGATCGCCACGGGCAAGGAAGCGCGCGAGATCTACCGCATTGGTGTGCAGTACGAAACGGTCGAGGAGACGCTGGCTGCGAACGGCATGGCGCCGAACCGCGCCGCCGGTGTGAAGAACCTGCCGCTGCGCGCGGCGTAACGACGCGCGGCGTAGCGACGAACGGGTCCGGCGCGTGCCGGACCTCGAAACGGGTGGTTGGCGCTTGCCGGCGGACCTGAGAGAACAACGAACCCGACGCAGATCGGGGTGCCAAGGAGACAAGACATGCACATGCATGCCGCGCCCACTGCGGGCGAATTGACGAAGAGCGAATCGAACGTGCGCGTTTATGCGTGGGTCGTGTTCGCTTTGACGGTGGGCTTGCTGCTTTCGGACTACATGTCGCGACAGGTCCTGAATGCGGTTTTTCCGCTGCTCAAGACCACGTGGAATCTTTCCGATACGCAGCTGGGCTCGCTGAGCAGTGTGGTCGCGCTGATGGTCGGCGTGCTCACGTTCCCGCTCTCGGTGCTCGCCGACCGCTGGGGCCGTGTGAAGAGCATCGTCCTGATGGCGGCGATGTGGAGCATCGCTACGCTCGGCTGCGCGCTCTCGACGAACTACGGCGAAATGCTGCTTGCACGGGCCTTCGTCGGGATCGGTGAAGCCGCCTATGGGAGCGTGGGAATCGCAGTTGTCCTGAGCATTTTCCCGGTGCGGCTGCGCTCGACGATCACCGGCGCCTTCATGGCGGGCGGCGCGTTCGGTTCCGTGCTCGGCATGGCGCTGGGCGGCGCGGTGGCGGCGCACCTGGGCTGGCGCGCGGCGTTCGGCGCGATGGCGATCATGGGGATTGTGCTCGTCGTGATCTATCGCGTCGTCGTTACCGAGAAGCGGATCGCGGCGCTTCAGCCGGCGAGCGTGAGCCGCGAGGCGCAAGGTCTTGGCATGCGTATTAGCCTGCGCACGCTGCTGAAGGGCCTGTTTTCCACGCGTTCGGTCGTTTGCGCGTATGTGGGCAGCGGCGTGCATCTGCTCGTGCCGGCGGCCGTGTGGAGCTGGCTGCCGAGCTTCCTGAACCGTTACTACGGCATGGCCACGGGCAAGGCCGCCGTAACCGCAGCGTTGTTCGTCCTCGTCACGGGCGTGGGCATGGTGGTGTGCGGCAACCTCGCGGACCGCTTCAGCAAGGAAAACGGCGCGCGGAAATGGAGCATTGCGATCGTGTACTGCCTGCTCTGCTTCGCGTTCCTCGTGATCGGCTTTCGCATGCCTGCTGGCCCGGCGCAACTCGTCGTGATCGGCGCGGGCATGTTCTTCTGCGCAGGCGCGGCGGGCCCTTCGGGCGCGATGGTGGCGAATCTCACGCCGCCCGCGATCCACGCTTCGGCGTTCGCCACGCTCACGCTGGCGAACAACCTGCTCGGCCTCGCCCCTGCCGCGGTGCTGACGGGTGTGGTCGCCGACCGCATCGGCCTGCTCGGCGCGCTGCAACTGGTGCCGTTCGCGCCGCTCGTGGCCGCAATCGTCTTCCTGATCGGCCGGCGCAACTACGCCGCAGATCTGGACCGCGTGAACGCCCTGCGCGAGGAAGCGGGCGCGCCAGCGCAACGATGAATCGGATTTAGTTCTGAGCCAGTCTGGCTCAGCTTGAGTAAAGGATAGGAGATTGAACATGGCGAAAGCAGTGCGCTTTTACGAAACCGGCGGTCCCGAAGTCTTGCGCTACGAAAGCGTGGAAGTGGGCGAGCCGGGCCCCGGTCAGGTTCGCCTGCGCCATGAGGCAGTCGGTCTGAATTTCGCCGACACGTACTTCCGCTCGGGCCTGTACCCCGTGCCGCTGCCTGCGGGCATGGGCGTGGAGGCCGCGGGCGTGGTCGAGGCGGTCGGCGCGGATGTGACCAACGTCGCGGTGGGCGACCGCGTGACCTACACGGGCTTCATCAACACACTCGGCGCCTACAGCACCGAACGCCTGATCCCGGCGGCACCGCTCATCAAGCTGCCCGACGCGATTTCGTGCGAAACGGCAGCCGGCATGACGATGCGCGGTCTCACCTCGTCGTACCTGATGCGCCGCATCCACGACTTCAAGGCCGGCGACACGATCCTGCTGCACGCCGCGGCCGGCGGTGTCGGCCTGATCGTCTCGCAGTGGGCGAAGCTGCTCGGCCTCACGGTGATCGGCACCGTGTCGAGCGAGGCGAAGGGCGAGGTTGCCCGTGCACATGGTTGCGACCACATCGTCTATTACAACCGCGAAGACGTGGCGAAGCGCGTGCGCGAGCTCACGAACGGCGTGGGCGTGAGCGTGGTGTTCGACAGCGTGGGCAAGGATACCTTCGAAGCCTCGCTCGATTCACTCAAGCGCCGCGGTCTGATGGTTTGCGTGGGCACGGCTTCGGGTCCGATTCCGCCGTTCAATCCGCAGATCCTCGCGATGAAGGGCTCGCTCTATCTCACGCGCCCGGCGCTGGCGGACTATATCGCCGATCCGGCGGAGAAAAACGAGCTTGCGGGCGAACTCTTCGGCCACGTGGCCGCCGGCCGCATCAAGATCGAACTGAACCAGCGCTATGCGCTGGAGGACGCGGTGCAGGCGCACCGCGACCTCGAATCGCGCAAGACGACGGGCTCGTCGGTCTTCGTCATCTGAGGAGCGCAGCATGCAAGTCGAACAACTGACTTATGCCATCGGCGCCGAACTGACCGGTGTGAACCTCGCCGATGCCGTTCACGACGACGGGCTCTTTGCCGAGATTCGCGCCGCGCTGCTCAAGCACCGCGTGCTGTTCCTGCGCGACCAGAACATCACGCGCGCCGAGCATGTGGCGTTCGCGCGCCGCTTCGGCGAGCTGGAAGACCATCCGGTCGCGGGCAGCGACCCGGAGCACCCGGGCCTCGTGCGCATCTACAAGAACCCCGAGCAGCCCAACGACCGCTACGAAAACGCATGGCACGCGGACGCCACGTGGCGCGAGGCGCCGCAGTTCGGCGCCGTGCTGCGCTGCGTGGAGTGCCCGCCCGTGGGCGGCGACACGATGTGGGCGAACATGGTGCTCGCCTACGAGAAGCTGCCGGAATACGTGAAGGCGCAAATCGCCGACTTGCGCGCGCGCCACAGCATCGAGGCGAGCTTCGGCGCCGCCATGCCGATCGAGAAGCGTCTTGCGCTCAAGGCGCAGTATCCGGACGCGGAACACCCGGTGGTGCGCACGCACCCGGAGACGGGCGAGAAGGTGCTGTTCGTGAGCGCCTTTACGACGCACTTCACGAACTTTCATACGCCGGAGCGCGTGCGTTACGGGCAGGACGCGAATCCGGGCGCGGGCGACCTGCTGCGCTATCTCGTGAGCCAGGCCTATATTCCGGAGTACCAGGTACGCTGGCGCTGGAAACCGAACAGCATCGCGATCTGGGACAACCGCAGCACGCAGCACTATGCGGTGATGGACTACCCGCCATGCCACCGCAAGATGGAACGCGCCGGCATTATCGGCGACAAGCCGTACTGACGCCGTTTTGAAACAGGCAGGAGACCAAATTCAATGTCGTACGAGAACAAGCCGACCATCCTGATGGTTCCGGGGTTGCGCGATCATGTGGCGGAACACTGGCAAACGCTGCTGGAGCGCAAGCTGCCCAACGCGGCCTCGGTGCCGCCGCTGGAGCATGACAAGCTCAGTTGCGCGGCGCGCGTGGCCGCGCTCGACGCGGCGCTCGCGAAGATCGACGGTCCCGTGATCCTCGTCGCGCATAGTGCGGGCGTGATGATCACGGTGCAGTGGGCGCAGCGGCATAGCCGCAAGATTCACGGCGCGCTGCTCGCCGCGCCTGCCGACCTCGAAACGCCGCTGCCCGCAGGCTACCCGGACTTCGAATCGCTGGCCGGGAACGGTTGGCTTCCGATTCCGCGCAAGCCCCTGCCGTTTCCGAGCATCGTGGGTGCGAGCCGCAACGATCCGCTTGCGCGCTTCGAGCGCGTCGAGACGATGGCGAGGGACTGGGGCAGCCGCCTCGTCGATCTGGGTGAAGTCGGTCACCTGAACCCCGCTGCGGGTTTCGGTGAGTGGCCTATGGCCGAGACGCTGATCGATGAACTTGTCTGACCAAAAGTGGGTGGCGCAGGCGAGCGATACGAGCGAGCGCCCCACGCTGACGATCGAAGCGTTCTTCGACTTCATCTGCCCGTGGTGCCTGATCGGCAAGCGCAATCTGGACGCAGCCGTATCGCGCTTCGCCCAGTCGCGGCCCGAAGTGAAGGTGAAAGTGCAGTGGCGCTCACATCAACTGCTGCCGTGGACGCCGCTCGACGGCATGCCGTATCAGGCGTTCTATCGCGACCGGCTGGGCAGCGACGAGGCAGTGGCGGCAAGGCGCGCGCAAGTGCAGCAAGCGGGCCGCGACGCGGGCGTGGCATTCGCGTTCGACCGCATCGAGGTGCTGCCGAACACCGCCGCGGCGCATGATCTCGTCGCGTTCGCCGCGAGGCGCGGCACGAGCGTGCAGAGCGCGGCACTGATCGACCGCCTGCTCACCGCCTACTTCATGGAAGGCGAGAACATCGGCGATTACGCGGTGCTCGAGCGCCTTGGGCTCGAATGCGGGCTTGAGCGCGAAGCCCTCGCGGCGCGACTGAGCGCATCGAGGCGCCTGGCCGACCCGACGGGCCAGCGCGTGGAAGAGGCGACGCGAGCCAACCCGCACGTGAGCGGCGTGCCGTATGTCGTGTTCAACACGGTGTATTCGCTGTCGGGGGTGTACTCGCCTGTGGCGATTGCGAGCGCGATGGCGCTGGCGGTCGACAGGTGATGCGAACGGAAGTGGACCGATGGTAGTGGAGGGGAAGGGAATGTCACGAGAAGTAGCCGTTGGCACGTTGGATGAACTCGCGCCGGGCCAGCGCAAGCTGGTCTTCGTCGATGGCCGCAGCATCGTACTGTTCAACATCGCCGGCGAGATTCACGCGGTCGACAACTCGTGCCCTCACAACGGCGCCTCGCTCGCGAGCGGCGCGCTCGAAGGATGCATGCTGCGCTGCCCCGCGCACGGGCTGCGCTTCGATGTGCGAACGGGATGCATGCCCGGCGCCGGTGGCCTCAGCCTGACGACATTCCCGGTGCGGGCCGAGGGCGGCAAGCTGGTTGTGAGCGTCGCGGATTCGGCGGCCTCCAGCCAGGCATAATACGGTATTGAATTTGGGTTCGCACGCGAACAAACAGTAGTCATTTAGGATAGCAAACCATGCAAGGTCTGATGATGGAGCAGCCGCTCCTGGTCGCTTCGCTTCTCAAGCATGCAGAACGCCATCACGGCACGCGGGAAATCGTCTCGCGCCGGGTGGAAGGCGATATTCACCGCTACCGCTACCAGGACCTCGCCCAGCGCGCGCGCCGCATGGCGAATGCGCTTTCGAGCCTCGCGATCGCGCCGGGCGAGCGCGTGGGCACGCTGGCATGGAACGGCTACCGGCACATGGAGCTGTACTTCGCCGTGTCGGGCTCCGGCGCGGTGCTCCACACGCTCAATCCGCGGCTGCACGCCGATCAGCTCGTCTACATCATCGAGCATGCGCAGGATCGCGTGATCTTCTTCGATCTCACGTTCCTGCCGTTGATCGAGACCGTCGCCCCGCGCGTGAGCAGCCCGACATTCTTCGTCGCGATGACCGATCGCGAGCACATGCCGCGCAACCATGGCCTCGGCTCGCGGCTGCTCTGTTATGAAGACCTGATCGAAGGACACAAGGCGGATTTCGAGTGGCCGCTGCTCGACGAAAACAGCGCCTCTTCGCTGTGCTATACGTCCGGCACGACCGGCAACCCGAAAGGCGTGCTCTACAGCCACCGCTCGACGCTGCTGCATACCTACGCGGCGGCGCTGCCCGATTCGCTGAACTGCTCGGCGCGCGACGCGATCCTGCCCGTCGTGCCGATGTTCCACGTGAACGCCTGGGGGCTGCCGTACATCGCCTGCATGGTCGGCGCGAAACTCGTTTTTCCGGGTCCGGCGCTCGATGGGAAGTCGCTGTATCAGTTGATCGAGGAAGAGCAGGTCACGCTCTCCGCTGGTGTGCCGACGGTCTGGCAGGGGCTGCTCTCGCACGTCGAATCGATCGAGGGATCGTTCTCCTCGATGCGGCGCACGATCATCGGCGGCGCGCCTTGCCCGACCGCGATGACCCAGGCATTCCAGAAGCGCCATCACGTCGACGTGCTGCACGCGTGGGGCATGACGGAGCTGAGCCCGGTGGGCACGGTGTGCAGTTTCAAGGCGCACCAGTCGGAACTGCCCGAGGATGCGCGCTATGCGCTTCAGGCGAAGCAGGGGCGCTCGGTATTCGGCATCGATATGAAGATCGTCGACGCGGCGGGCAACGAACTGCCGTGGGACGGCATCGCGGCTGGCGACCTGCTGGTGCGCGGTCACTGGGTCACGCGCGGCTATTTTGGCGGAGATTACGCATCGCCGCTGGAGGATGGCTGGTTCCCGACCGGCGACGTGTCGAAGATCGACCCGGACGGTTTCATGCAGATCGTGGATCGCAGCAAGGACGTCATCAAGTCGGGCGGCGAGTGGATCAGTTCAGCGGACATTGAAAACGTCGCGAGCCTGCACCCCGAGGTCGCAACGGCGGTGTGCATCGCCGCGCGCCACCCGAAGTGGGACGAGCGCCCGCTGCTGCTGATCGTGAAGAAGCCGGGCGCAGCGCTCGAAGCGAAGGAACTGCTTGCGTTTTTCGAGGGTCGCGTGGCGAAATGGTGGACACCCGACGCCGTGCTGTTCATCGATTCGGTGCCGATCGGCGCGACGGGCAAGGTTCTCAAGAACCAGTTGCGCGATCAATTCGGCGGCCATTATTTGCCGGCTTGCTGAAACGGCAACCCGGTCACAGCGTTTCATTCAGGTAAGACTCAACAGGTAACACCAAAAGCCGCCGGGACCACCGGCAGGCACCACACGGAGAGAGACAATGAAATTGAAGTTCGGCAGCGTGGCAGCGCTGGTTCTGTTCGCCAGCGCAGCGCATGCGCAATCGTCGGTGACGCTCTATGGCGTCGTGGACTCTGGTTTGCTTTACCAGAGTACGTCGGCACAGCATGCCTTCGCGCCGAAGACCGTGGGCGGCAAACTGTTCAACGGAGATGCAGGGCATCTGTTTGCGCTCAAGGACGGCGGCATTTACTCGAGCATCTTCGGTTTGAAGGGCACGGAAGACCTTGGCGGCGGATACGCGGCCAACTTCAAGCTCCAGGGATCGTATAACAGCTCCAACGGGCAGACGGGATTAAACAGTTCAGCAACTGCGGCCGCGATTTTCAACCAGGTCACCACCATTGGTGTGTCGGGGCCGTTCGGCAAGATCGACTTCGGCCGCCAGTTCGCACCGATGGCCTACGCGATGGCCGAAACGGACGTGCGCAATGCGCAGTACTTCGGCAGCACGCTGACCGCGTGGCTGACCATGAACACGATGTCGGGCTGGGCGGGAAACAACACGAACGCCCAGATTGGCGCGCTCTATGACGACAATGCGATCGTCTACAATTCGCCGTCGTTTTACGGTTTCTCTACCGCACTCGAGTACGCGCCCGGCGGTGTGGCAGGGCAGATGCAGGGCGGTACGCGCGAGTCGGCCATCCTCAAGTATGCGGGCTTTGGCCTGAACGCCGATGCCGTCTACTACAACGGTCACGATGCGAACCCCTACGCGTACTCGAGCCCGCCGACTGCCACGCCGGCAACCGGCCTGAACAACAACCGCTTCGTCTACTTTGGCGCGAAATACACGTGGCACGGTTTCTCGGTTTCTGGCTCGTTCGCCAACGGTCGCAATCCGGCCAACACGAATGGGGCGCCCAAGCCATTTGCTGTCTCCGGTGATTTCGACATGTGGACGGGCGGCCTCGGCTACCGGTTCTCCCCGGCGCTCGAGGTCACGTCGGGTGTCTACTACCTGAAGGACAACCGGAACAACTCGAACCAGTCGACCGCCTACGCAATCGGCGCCGACTACGGCATCTCGCGGCGCACGATGGTTTATGCCCAGGCCGGTTACGTGTCCAACCGCGGCCAGATGAACCAGGAGCTCATTTATGGGACGCCTGTGGCCCCGGGCAAGAACACTACCGCGGTCAACATCGGCTTGCGCCATACCTTCTAAATCGCGTCCGGCCGGAATATCGCTCGTTCCCGCAGTGGCACGCCCCGGCGCAGTCTGCCGACGGCGTTGTCTACTGCTCAGTCAGGTAATTTCAGTCTGTCGGCGTGATAGCCGGTCGGATAACAGCGTTTCACGGAGCAGCAGTAACCATTGGAGTACGGAATGAACACACTTACCAAGACCCTCGGCCTTGCACTCGTCACGCTGCTCACCGCGGCGTCCCTGAACGCGTCGGCCCAACCCGAGGCCAGCGCGGCTAGCGCTGCAGCCGCGGCGGCGACCAGCAACCCGGCATCCGCTACCCCCAGCAACACCAAGCTGCGGCGCGCGGTGTATAAGGCGATCGTGAAGCACAAGGAAATTCAGGGCGGCAGTATCGGCGTCAGCGCCAAGAATGGGGCGATCACGCTGTATGGCACGGTCACGGATGCCGCGCAGGTCGACCGGGTCGCCGAGATCGCCAGGGGCGTTCCCGGCGTGACTTCGGTGACGAACAAGCTGACGGTTCAAAAGCCTTTGGGCGGCATGTGAGCTGCAACAGAAAGCGCGGGGCACGGCAAGGCCAGGGCTGTGGTCGAACCGTGTTCCGCCTGACAGTGCGGAGGCGTCTTCCAGTTCGCCTCCCGCTGCTTTATCCGGACTGCTAATCGCAGTCCGGATCGTCGATCAGGCTCGTGTGCAGGCGCGAGTCTGGAGGCGTGAGGTTC
Source organism: Paraburkholderia sp. JHI2823 (assembly GCF_038900695.1). NCBI lineage: Bacteria > Pseudomonadati > Pseudomonadota > Betaproteobacteria > Burkholderiales > Burkholderiaceae > Paraburkholderia > Paraburkholderia sp. JHI2823. The sequence goes on from NZ_JAYMRY010000024.1 coordinate 62,751, forward strand.
GGCCGTAGAGTCGGAGCGTTTTGTCGCCGTTTCGTGGGTGCGGAACGGCGATTTTTTTATCCCGCCACCGCCCGCACGACCATCGCTACTCCCAACGCAACCGCAGCAACCCCGATCCCCCGCGCGAACCGCCCGCCGGCGCGCAAGGGCACCCACCGCTCCCCCGCAATAGCCGCAGCGACCAACGCCATCGCAGGCCGATCCATCACGCCCGCTGCAAGAAGCGCCGCCATCAAATTTCCGCAGCAGCACACACAATGCCTCCCCAGCCTCAAGCCGTGATGCAGTGCCGAGCGTAAATCGACCCGCGCATCCCCGCACGACGGCGCACCGCCGCAGCATGCAAGCCACCGCGCTTTCCATGCAGAGAACTGCAACACGCCCGCAATTGCGACCACAACACCGGCCAGGGCTGGCGCGGTATGCGCCAACGCAGGCGCCTCTACGGCTAGCGCGGCAAGCTGCGCCCCCACCGCGAACACGAGCACCCCAACCGCGAGCCAGACCAGGAAATAACCCGCCCCCACGATCACGGTCATCGCACCCGCACGTGCCGCGCCTCCATCGTCCGCCGCTTCGAAACACCGCCACAAGGCCGGCGCCATGGCAGGCAGCATCATCGCGACCATCATCACGTTCCACATGCCGGCAAACGACACGGCGGCGTCGAACCAGGTGCGTCCACACATGGGTGTCCAAAGCGCGGACAGCGTCCAGCCGCCAGGCATCGGCGTGCCGCCCATCGCGTCCATCGACGCACACCACACATACGTTGCCGCCGCACTCGCCGCGAATAGCAGCGACGAGACGCAGAAGAAAACCGCACGCGGCGCGCCTTCGCGCCGCCGTACCGTCATGCCGACGTTATCCATGATGATCCTCAAGCCTCGGCGTACTCGTCATGCCGGTGCCACCAGATACCGGCCTCGTTGCGCCCCCTGGGCGCGCGGTCGAGCCACTGATACATGCCCCACAGGCCGTCCAGGCCTCGCGCATACGTGGAGTAGGTGTGATAGACCACGCCGTCTTCCAGCACGAACGCGCTCATGCCCGGACGGTCGCGCGTGTAGGTGGCCGCGTCGGTGCCGCAGCTCGCCGCGAACTCGGCGACGGGCGCGGGCGCCGGTGACATGTCCATTGCGTGGCCGCTGCGCGCGTAGTTGTATTCGATGTCGCCCGCGCGCTGCTGCGCCGTGGTGAACGCCACGTTGAAGTCGAAGTTGAAATCGTTGCCGCTCGAAGAGGCCCACGGAAAACGCCACCCCATGCGCTTGCGGTAGGCCAGCAGCTTCGCGAGCGGCGCGCGCGACACGGCCATGAGCCTCACGTCGTGATTCGCGAGGTGGATGGCGATCCCGTCGAAGCCATCCGCGATCGAGGAGCACGACGGACAGCCCGCCGCGTAGTCCGGACCGAACATGAAGTGATACACGAGCAGTTGCGAGCGCCCCTTGAAGAGATCGGCGAGCGTGGCGCCGCCATCCTCGGTTTCGAAGCGATACGTCTTGTCCACCCGCACCCACGGCAGCGCCTGGCGCTGTTGCGCGAGCGCGTCCGCGCGCCGCGTGTGCTCCTTCTCGGCCGCGAGCAGTTCGATACGTGCCGCAAGCCAGTCTTCGCGTGTTCCTGTGGTATGGGTTGCCATTGCCTGGTGCTCCTATGCATTGAGTGTGGTGGCCGCGTTAGTCAAGCAGTACCTTCGGGGCCGTCTTGCGATCGATGATTCAACTGATCGCCGTGTTAGATTAGGTCCGGTCGGCAACGCAGGGGGAGTGACAAGTGTGGCGGGATTCGCATGAGCATGGATTCGCTGATCACGGCTGCGGCGCACGCGCTCGCGGCCGGTGACCCGCTCGGCGCCCTTAACCGCGTCGCGTTGCGCGAGGACGCGCCCGCGCTCGCGCTGCGCGGCATCGCCATGGCGCAGCTCGGCGATCTCGCGCGCGCAAAGGCGCTGTTGCGCGGCGCGGCGCGCGCCTTCGGCTCGCGCGAGGCCGTGGCCCGCGCGCGCTGCGTCGTCGCCGAGGCCGAAATCGCGCTCGCTTCGCGCGATCTCGGCTGGCCCACCGATACGCTCGCTGCGGCGCGGCAAACGCTCGAAGCCCATGGCGACCGCCTCAATGCCGCGCACGCGCGCTACCTCGAGATTCGCCGTCTGTTGTTGATCGGGCGGCTCGACGAGGCTGGGAGCATGCTTGCGGAAATCGTTTCGGCGCCGCTGCCGCCTGCCTTGCGCGCGGCCCATGAACTCATCGCGGCGGGCATCGCGATGCGGCGCATTCGCACGCGGGACGCCCGCCGGGCGCTGGCCGAGGCGGCGCGCGCGGCGTGCGAGGCGGGCATTGCGGGGCTGATCGCGGAGGTGGAGAGCGCCGCGCTGCTGCTGAGCGCGCCGGCGGCGCGCCTGATCGCGCGAGGTGAGGAACGTGCGCTGCGGCTGGAGGATGTCGAGGCGCTGCTCGCCTCGCGCTCGCTCGTCGTGGACGCGTGCCGCTACGTCGCGCGCGAAGGCGCGACGGTCATCGAACTCGCAAGACGCCCCGTGCTGTTCGTGCTCGCACGCGCGCTTGCCGAGGCGTGGCCCGGCGACGTGCCGCGCGACGCGCTCATCGCGAGCGCGTTCCGCACGAAGCATGCCGACGAAACGCATCGCGCGCGCCTGCGCGTGGAAATCGGCCGGCTGCGCACGCTGCTGCGCGAGGTGGCCGACATTCGCGCGACCCAGCAAGGCTTCGCGCTGGCGCCGCGCAACGCGACCGAGGTGGTGGTGCTGGCGCGCCCCGTCGAGGAAAAGCACGCGGCCGTGCTGGCGTTTCTCGCCGATGGCGAATCGTGGTCGAGCTCGGCGCTCGCGGTGGCGCTCGGCGCGAGCCAGCGCACCGTGCAGCGCGCGCTCGATTCGCTCGCCGCGGCGGACAAGGTGCAGTCGTTCGGCTATGGCCGCGCGCGCCGCTGGACCACGCCGCCCGTCCCCGGATTCGCGACGACCTTGTTACTCCCCGCCCCGCTGCCGGGCGATTAGTATGGACGCCTGAGCCTTCAACCCAGGAGGGAATCATGAAACGTTCGACCGCCGAGGTGATCCGCGAGTACGGCCCGTTTCCGGGCATCGACAAGGTGGGCGGTGTCACGTACGACGGCAAGCAGGTCTGGTTCGCCACAGGCGAGCGCATCGCGTCGCTCGATCCCGGGAGCGGCAACACGCTTCGCTCGATCGACGTCACCGCCCACGCGGGCACGGCCTTCGACGGGCGGCATCTGTTCCAGATCGCCGAGGACCGCATCCAGAAGATCGATCCCGAAACGGGCCGCGTGCTCGCCACGATTCCCGCGCCGGGCGGTGGCGGCGACTCGGGGCTCGCATGGGCGGACGGCACGCTCTGGGTCGGGGTGTATCGCGAGCGCAAGATCCATCAGGTCGACCCGCAGACGGGCGCGATTTTGCGCACCCTCGAATCGAACCGCTTCGTCACGGGCGTGACGTGGGTGGATGGCGAGTTGTGGCACGGCACCTGGGAAGGCGACGAAAGCGACCTGCGCCGCATCGACCCCGGCACGGGCGAAGTGCTGGAGCAGCTCGACATGCCGCCGGGCACGGCCGTGTCGGGGCTGGAGTCCGACGGCGGCGAGCAGTTCTTCTGCGGCGGCGGGAACAGCGGAAAGATTCGTGCGGTGCGGCGACCAAAGCGCGAAAGCTGAGCACGCAGCAAATTCAGCGGGCGAGTGAGCCATCGGCGCGGACTCGCCCGCTCGCGCTCAGCGTCAAAACGTGTAGGTCACCTTACCGAACGCCGTCCGCCCCAGCGAGTTGTACCCGTAAGCCGTCACGTACTGCCGGTTGAACACATTCGCTAGCGTGGCCGAAAGCGCGAGATGTGCGTTGACCTTGTACGAGGCGCGCAGGCCGACGGTCATCCACGAGGGCAGGTAGATCGTGTTGAGCTGGTCGTCGAACGTCGAGCCGTTATACAGCAGCGAAATGCCGGTGCTGAGCGCGTGGAGATGGAACTCGTCCCACGTGTGATCGACGCTCAGGCTCGCCGTCTGGCGCGGGCGGCGATTGAGCCAGGTCTGATCGGTCACGTCCTGCGGATTCAGAATGCCGACCGTGAGGCTCACCGGCGTGTACTGCCCGAGCGTGCCCTTGTACGAGAAGTCGATGCCCTGTATGTGCGCGCGCCCCACGTTCACGGGCAGGAAAGTCTGCGAGTTGTAGGTGATGAGGTCGTGCACGCGCGTGTCGTAGACGGCCGCCGTGAAGGTGCCGATCGAGGTGACGGCGTCGAGCGCGGCCTCGACCGAATCGCTGCGCTCGGGCCGCAGGTCGGGGTTCGAGTAGGTCGGATAGTAGAGGTCGTTGAACGTGGGCAGGCGGAACGCGTTGCCATAGGAAACGCGCGCCGTGTAAACGGGCGTGATCGCCCACGAGAGGGCGACGTTGCCCGTATTCACCGACTGCCCCTGCACGATCTCGTGGCGCCCCGCGAGAAACAGCGTGAGCGCCCCGAGCGTGGTGGACTGGTGCATCGACACGGCGGAATCGTTGCGCGCGGGCAGGCCGCCCGGTATATCCACCGGCAGGAACGCCATCTCGCGCGTGTAGTCGTAGGCGAGCTTCGTCTCGCCTTCCAGCGGCATGCCGAAGAGCGTGTGCCCCCTCTCCTGGTGCGTGACCGACGTCGAGGTGGAAAAGCGCGTCGAGTCGATCTCGTCGGTCGGGATCGTCGGGTCGTTCGAATAGAGGAACTGACGATCCGTCGCGTAGCCCACGGACTGATCGAACTGCGTGGTCGGCGTGATGTCGAGATGGAACGCGAGGCCGGTCGTGAGCTGGTTGTCGCGCTGGCGGTTATTGCCGCCCAGGTTGTCGTACGAGAGATCGGAGCGGTGGTAGAGCGCGAAAGTCGAGACCGACCAGTTGTCGTGCGCGTAGCCGAGGCGCGCGTCCAGGTTCTGCGCGTGGTACGGGTTACGGCCGTCTTCGTGGCCGAAGGCCCAGGGCTGCGTCGCGTCGATCCCGGCCGTGTTGTAGTCGTGCAGGCCCAGCGAATACGTGAGGCCGCTCAACGCGGAAAGCGGCACGGTAGAGGGGATCGTGCCCGAGGTGCGCAACTGCGTGTCGAAGGTGCTGTTCGTGCCGCCGCCGAACGAGACCGTGGTCTGATTCGGCTGATTCGACGCGTGGCGCGTGAAAAGCTGCACGACGCCGCCCACGGCGTCGGCGCCGAACGAAGCGGCCGCGGGACCCGAAATCACCTCGACACGGTCGAACGAGGCGGTCGGCAGATCGGCCCATTCCGCGATGCCCGTGGTGGGCGAGCCCACGCGTATGCCGTCGATGAACACAGGGACCTGGCTCGCCGACGACCCGCGTATGCTCACGCCCGTATAGGCGCCCGGGCCGCCGCTTTGGGAGACGGTGACGTTGGGGAGCGTGGCGAGCGCCTGCGTGATGCTCGGCTCGATGGGGGAGAGCCGGTCGAGATCTTCGCGCGTGAGCACCTGGGTGCTCGCGTAGCGCTGGTCGAACGATTGCGGCAGATGCTGTGCGTCGCCGACGACAAGGATGTTGGGCAGCGTGGCGTCGTCGCCTGGCTGCTCTTGCTGCTGCACCTGCGTGGGCGATGCAACGCCTGCGGCATGCGCGGCTTGCCATGCGCACGCGAGCACGGCGGAGGTAAAGACGAATTGCTGGAACTTCATGAGGCGATGGCTGGAAACAGCTCCTGAACACGGGCTGTCCTCGCAACGGGCGACCGCCGCTTCATGGCGGTGCTTGCGCATTGGGGCACCCCGCCCGCTGCGGCTGCTGGACTCGGCTGATGGCAGGTCTCCTGGCTCGCGGGTCGCCGTCCGTTGCCGGCCTTCCCGGTTTCCCAGTGGCCCTGTCTGGCATGGACTCGCCGCTCACAGTTGCGGGGGCAGCCGCAGTCTTTCACTGCGTTCCCTTTTGATCCCGTCGCCGGGAACCATCAGCGCGCAAGGGTAATCGGCGTGCATCGCGCGCGTCAACCTTTCGTGCGGGAAGTGTGGCGAAAAGGCGCCTCGCCGCGCAGCTCGAATGGATCGTGCGGCGTTTGCACGCTGGACGGCAAGCGCTAGCCGTGTCGCCCGCGCCGCGCCGTGCGGGCGGAAATCCACGCGTCAGACCTCGATGAGCTTTCTCAGCGTGTCGCCGGCGAGCGGCATTTCGCGCACGCGCTTGCCCGTGGCGTCGAACAGCGCGTTGACGAGCGCCCCCGCCGTGGGGCCCATCGACGCCTCCGCCGTGCCGAGGAATGGCGCGCCTGGCCGGTCGATCAGATGGACGTCGATGCGCGCCGGCACGGACGAAAAGCGCAGGATCGGATAGGTGCCCCAGTCGAAGCTGCGAATGCGGTGCGTGTCGTAGCGCAGTTCTTCATGGAGCGTCCAGCTTGCCGACTGCACGATGCCGCCTTCGATCTGGTTGCGCACGCCATCGGGGTTCACGACCTGGCCGCAATCCACGGCGGCCACCGCCTGCTCAAGCTTCACGAGCCCCGTCTCGGGCTCCACTGAAACTTCGACGGCAATGGCGACATAGCCCATCAGGTTCTTGTACTTCGCGAACGCAAAACCCACGCCGCGATTGCGCGCGCGCGGCGCACGCGGCCAGCCGAACTGCTTCGCCGCAAGCCGGATCACGTCCCCGGCGCGCGGATCGTCGAGATGGCGCAGCCGGAACTCGACCGGGTCGATGCCGGCCATATGCGCCAGTTCGTCCATCACGCTCTCGATGGCGAACACGTTGGTATGAGCGCCGAGCGAACGCATTGCCGAAGTCTGCAAAGGCATGGTCGGCGAAAAGTGGTTCATCACCTCGATGTTCGGCAGCGTGTACAGCGGAATCGCGTTGCGGTCGCCGCCGCCCTCGGGTTGCAGCATGGGCGTGGACGGCGCGGAAACGAAAGGCTTTTCGAGCATGCGCGCCGGCAGCAGGCGCCCAGCGTTGACGATGCGCTCGTTGTGCGAGCTGCTCCACAGCGCATAATGCCAGTCCACGATCTTGCCGCTCGCGTCGATGGACGCCTTCACTTCCGTCACCATGGCCGGCGTGAAGTGATCCCACGTGTGTTCCTGCTCGCGCATCCATTGCACTCGCACGGGATGCCCAGGCATGGCGGCCGCGATCAGCGCGGCATGGGCGGCGGCGTCGTCCGCGGCGTTGTGGCCGTAGCAGCCGGAGCCTTCGGCGTGGATGCAGCGCACGTTCTCCTTTTGCATCGACAGCATTTCGGCCAGCGCGTCGCGCAGCGGATAGACGCCCTGCGAATGGGTCCAGACGGTGAGCTGGTTCCCATCGAGATGCGCAACGGCACAGGAAGGGCCGATCGAGCCGTGCAGCAGATAGCGCTTGATGAAGCGTGCGTTGACCGTTTTCGCGGCGGGCGCCATCGGCGCATGGTGATCCGCGATCTTGATCTGCTGGGTAGCGATCTGCTTGAGGTCGCGATGCACCGTTGCCGGGTCCGGCAACGCGCGCCCCGGCGACCACTGCGCGCTGGCCGAGAGCGCGCGCTGCGCGACCACGGCCTGCCATTCGCCTTGCGCGACCACGGCCAGCATGCTGCCGTTGCGCACGATCCGCACGACGCCGGGCATCTTCGTGATCGCGGCTTCGTCGTACGCGAGGAGCTTCGCGTCGTACACGGGCGGCATCACCACGCGTGCATGCAGCATGCCGGGCAATTGCATGTCCTGGACGTAGCTCGCGCCGCCCGTGACTTTCGACGGGATGTCGAGCCGCGGCAACGCCGTGCCGATGGTCCGGAACGTCTTCGGGTCCTTGAGCGGAGAGCTGGAGCTCGCACTGCGATGCAGATCCACGAGGCCGACGGCCTCGCCGAAGGTCATCGTGCGGCCGTCCCGGGCGTGAATGACGGCGTCGCTGGCAGCGAGCGCACTGGCATCGACGCCGAAGTGCTTCGCAGCGGCATCGACCAGCAGGCCGCGCACCTGCGCGGCGGCATTGAGCAGCGCGCTGCCGCTGTCGGCCATGGTATGGCTGCCGGCTGTGAGCCCCTCGTCCGGCGACGCACCCGTATCGGCCATGAGGAACGTAATGAGCGAGGGGGCCATGTCCAGCTCTTCGGCGGCCACCTGGAGCAGCGCCGTGCGCACGCCGGTGCCGAGCTCCACCTTGCCGGTGAACACCGTGACCTTGCCTTCGGGCGTGATCTTGATCCACGCGTCGAGGAACGGATTGGTCTTGAGGCTGCCGGCAAGTGCCTGGGTGTCCTTGCCAATGTGCACGGCGGCGCCTTCATCGGCGATGACTTCCTGGGCGAGCGCATCGGTGCCCTTGACCAGGCTGAACGCGACGAAGAGCGCGCCCGAAATCATGAAGTGGCGGCGGCTCTCGTCGATCGGATCGTCGTGGTGGCTCATGATGCGGTCTTCGCGGCGGGGACGGGTTGCGCGGCCGGGGCGCCGGACTTCGGCGCAGGCAGGCCCGCGACTTCGCGGATGGCCGCGAGAATGCGCATGTGCGTGCCGCAGCGGCACAGGTTGGGCTCCATGTGCGAGCGCATTTCGTGCTCGGTCGGATGCGGGTTGCGTTCGAGCAGCGCCTGCGCGCGCATGATCATGCCCGCGATGCAGTACCCGCACTGCGCCGCCTGATGCTTGATGAACGACTGCTGCAGCGCGCCGGGATGTTCCGCGCTGCCCAGGCTTTCGAGCGTGCGCACGCGCCGCGTGCCGATCGCGCCGACGGGGACGAGGCACGAGAAGGTCGCCTCGCCGTCGACGATCACCGTGCAGGCGCCGCATTGGCCGAGCCCGCAGCCGAACCTGGCGCCGTGCAGCTCGAGGTCGTTGCGCAGCGCGTAGAGCAGCGGCGTGGAAGGGTCGATGTCGAGCGCGTGCTGGACGCCGTTGACGTTGAGTGAAATCATCGCGCACTGTTCTCCTTTCTGAGCCTGGCGACGAGCGGTTCGGCGTCGGGCCAGGCCGGCTTCGTCGACCAGGCGCCCCGCACCCAGGCGACGAGGTCGGCAATCTGGCGGTCGTCGTAGACGCCGGAAAACGCGGGCATGTAGTTCGCGGCGTCCTCGCCGTGCCACGCAATGCCGTTGAGGATCATCTGAATGGCGTTGCGCGGCGTTCCCGCGTTGACCGCCGTGCTGAACGCGAGCGTGGGGCGCTCGCCGATCGTCTGCATCGGCGAGCCGGTGCCGTGGCATTGCGCGCACGAAGCGTTGAAGAGCACGGCGCCGCGTTGCGCGGCCGGTGACGCTGCGCGGCTCGCGACTGGCTCGACGGCGCGCGGCGCGCCCTTCTGAAGCGAGAGGACGTAGGTCGCGATTGCCTCGACGTCTTCACGCGGTACGGTTGCGAGATCGCGCGTGACGGGAAGCATCGGGCCTGCCGCGGCGCCGTGTTCGGAGGCGCGGCCCGTGCGCAGGTAGGTGACGAGCTGCGCCTGGGTCCATGGCCTCGCCGCCCCGTCGAGCGCGTTCAGCGGCGGCGCTTCCCAGCCGTCCACGATGCCGCCGTCGAACGCGTGACCGGCTTTCTCTGCGCCAATCGCGTTCAGCGGCGAATGGCACGAGGCGCAGTGCCCGAGGCCATCGACGAGCAGCTTGCCGCGATTCCACCGTGCGTCGTGCGAGGCGTCCGCCTCGCGCGGCCCCGGGCGCAGGAAGAGCAGGTTCCAGAAGGCCACCGGCGGCCGGAAGTTCAGCGGGAAGATCAGCCGGTTCGCGGGCGCGATTGCGTGAACGGGTTCGCGGCTCATCAGGTAGGCATAGGCCGCGGCGATGTCGTGGTCGGACATGCGCGTGAAATGCACATACCGGAAGGCGGGATAGAGCAGATGGCCGTCGCGCGAAATCCCATGGCGCACCGCGCGCGCAAAGGCAGCCTCGGACCAGGCGCCGATGCCCGTCTGCGGGTCGGGCGTGATGTTGGTCGCGTAGATCGTGCCGAACGGCGTGACGAGCGGCAAGCCGCCCGCGAACGGGCGGCCGTCCTTCGCCGTGTGGCAGACCACGCAGTCGCCGAGCGCGACCACGCGCGCGCCGTCGCGCTTGAGTTGTGCATCGAAGCTGTCCGGCGCGGGCGGCGCGACGGGGGCGATCGCGGGCTCGTACAGGATGGCAACGGCGATTGCAATGGCCGCCATGACGGCGCCTGTTACGCCGATCCAGATGCGTTTGCGATTCATGCGTGTTCCCGATGCGAGATCAAGCGCACGGTCCCGGGCGCGTTGGCGGCGACCTGAAGATCTGGAGGGCAGTGCGAGTGGGACATGGTCGGATACCTGGTGCTGATGCAACGGTTGTGACCCGAGGTGATCACCTGCTGCACGCCATGCCCGACGCGCAGCCGTGCTGGCGATGCGCGCTCACGTTCCGCCGTGCGCACGTGCACGGCCGATGAACCAGTAATGGACGAAGGCAATGAGCGGGAACGCAAGGGCGACCCCGGCCACGAGCGTCCAGCCGCCATGCTCGTACAGCGGGCTTGCCAGCGCCGAGCCGAACGCCCCGCCCACGAAGATGCTCGTCATGTAGAGCGCGTTGAGGCGGCCGCGGCTCGCGGCGTGGAGCGCGTAGATTTCGCGCTGGCCGAGGACCATGTTCATCTGCGTGGCGAAGTCCAGCACGATGCCCGTCACGACGAGGCCATAGACGCCGAAGGCCGGATGGACGAGCGCCGGCGTATAGGCCAGCGTGGCCGCGGCGAGTGCGACGATGGTGGCCCGCACGGAGTGGCCAGCGTCTGCGAGGCGCCCCGCGACCGGCGCGGACGTGGCGCCGATTGCGCCCACCAGCGCGAAGAGCGCGATGGCTGACTGCGAGAGGCCGTAGTGGCGCGTGAGCTCGATGGGCACCGCGGTCCAGAAGAGGCTGAACGAGGCGAACACCATGCCCTGATAGAGCGCGCGATGGCGCAGAACCGGCATGGTGCGTACGAGCTGCACCAGCGAGCCGATGAGCTCGAAATACGTTGCCTGATGCTCGGGCTGCCGCCGCGGAATGGTGAGCGCGAGAACGGCGGTGACGAGCGCCATGAGCGCGGCGGCCGCAGCGAAAACGAAGCGCCAGCCGAAGTGATCGGCAACGAGGCTCGAAAGGGGACGCGAAAGCAGGATCCCGAGCAGCAGGCCGCTCATGATCGTGCCGACGATACGCCCGCGCGCGTGATCGGGCGCGAGGTGCGCGGCGAGCGGGACGAGAATCTGCACGGCGACCGAGCTAAAGCCGATCAGCAACGAGAGGGCAAGGAACCAGCCAGGCGAATGCGCGAGCGAGGCGGCCGCGAGGCTCGCGATCGACACCAGGGCGGTCGTGATCATGAGCTTGCGGTTTTCGAGCAGGTCGCCGAGCGGCACGATGAAGAACAGACCCAGCGCGTAGCCGATCTGCGTGAGCGAGACGATGAGACTCGCCGAACCGGCAGACATATGGAGCGACGGGCCGATCAGTTCGGTGATCGGTTGCGCGTAATAGAGGTTTGCCACGATCGCGCCGCAACTGAACGCGAACAACGCGATGAGACCCTGGGTGAGCTTGATGGCCTGCTGGCTGCCGCCAAGCGTGCTCGCGGGTGAAGACATGATGGCTCCTTGAACAAAATGGTCACGGTGACGGAGCGGCCCGATAGCGGGTGCTACATCTCCCGTGCCGTTCCGGTGTCGACTGGGCACAGCTTATGCACCTCGCGCCTGCCGTGGAATCCACCCGTGACGCAATCTCACGTTGCATGCAACGCAACGTAAGGATCGCGATTCCTGCAGCCGGCGCGATAGCCCGCCATTCGGCAATGCGTTTGCCTCCAGGTGTCTTCGTGACGTTCAGAAGGTTGTCATGGCGAGCCTGAAAAATCTTGAAATCTGGCCATTAATTCATAGGGCTCGGGCCGTCGGACCCGTCACCGGCACAGCGGCCGAAAAACTTCCCGCTGGCATAATCGGCAGATGGACAAACTTCTCGCGCTCAATACGCTTCTCGAGGTCGCGGACGCAGGCGGCTTCGCCAAAGCCGCGCAGCGCCTCGGGGTGGCGACGTCGTCCGTCACCCGTCTGATGGATGCGCTCGAAGCCTCGCTCGGCACGGCGCTGCTCACGCGCACGCCGCGCCGCGTCAGCCTGACCGATGCGGGCACGGCGTATGTCGAGCAGGTCTCGAAGGTGCTCGACGATCTCGCCCAGGCCGACGAAAGCGTGCTCGACAGCGGCGGCGCCCCAGCGGGCGCGCTGCGCATCACGGTGCCGTCCGTCTACAACCGCGTGGTTCTCGCGCCGCATCTGGCGGCGTATCTGCGCGAATATCCGCGCGTAGCGCTCGACGTGGTGGTCGCCGATCATTTCGTAGACCTTGGCATCGAGCGTATCGACATCGCCGTGCGCATCGGGCTGCCGTCGGGCGATCCCAATCTCATCGTGCGCAGGCTCGCCGACAATCCACGCATTGTCGTCGCGAACCACGACTATCTCGAACACGCCGGCATGCCCCGGCACCCTGGCGAACTGGCGGAACGCGAATGCCTGCGCATCGCGTACGGCGGCAGTTATCGCGCCCGCCAGGTCTGGACGTTCTCGCGCGGCCCAGGGGAAGACGAAGCGGAGGAAAAGGTGAACGTGCGCGGGCGCCTCATTTCCAACAACCTCGACATGCTGCTCGAAGCGGCGCTGGCGGGGCAGGGTTTTGCGCTGCTGCCCGCGTGGCTTGTCGACGAGCACATCCGCGCGGGCCGCCTGATGCACTGTTTCGACGACTGGCGCGTGACGCCGCATAACGGCGACGCCGTCGCCTACGCCGCGTATCTCCCCAACCGGCGCCATTCGACCAAAGTGCGCACCTTGCTGCAATTCCTCGAAGTGCGCGTAGGCCAGGCGCCGGGCTAGCGCCGCGCGATGGCGGGTAAATTGAGAATAATTCAGCGGCGCTCGGTGCCCGCAGCTTCCACGCGCTGTCAATATGGATTGAACCGTGAGACGAGCACCGCGTCACGGTTCGAGCAGGCGCAACAGGCGCAACTCCTCCAGATCGAGTTCGGACTCGATACGATGCAGCACGGCGTCGTCGACCTTGCCGTCCTGATGCAGATCGAGCAATGCGTCGCGCGATACGCCCACCAGATCGAGTTCGACGCGCAGGAAGCGCGCACGGTGCTCGACCTGTTCGGCGCCAAACGCGTGCGCGTTCTCGTTCGCGGCAACGCGGATCCGGTATTCGGTGACGAGGCGCTCGAATGTCGCGTGTTCGATGCCGGACGTCTCTTTGCCGGTCGTTTCGAGCGCGGCCAGCGACGCGCCGAACATGTGCACGCGCGCCTCGTGCTCGGACATGGTACGGCGTTCGCCCGGGCGTAGCCCGAGTAGCCGGATGAGCAGCGCGAGGCTCCCGCCTTGCAGGACAAGTGTCGCGATGATGAGCAGGAAGGTGCTGAAGACGATCAGATCGCGCCCAGGAAAACTGCCCGGCAGCGCAAGCGCGGCCGCGAGGCTGACGACCCCCCGCATGCCGGCCCATCCGAGCACGACCGCCTCGCCGAACGACCACGGTCGAGCCCCGGGCGTCCTGCTGCGGATGCGTCCTGGCAGCCAGACCGCCGCGAACGCCCACAGGAGGCGGGCGACGATTGCCGCCGCGGTAGCCGGCAAAGCGACGCGCAGGCCAGCGATCCATACCGCGCTTTCCTGATTCACGCGCGCGAGGATGCCGTGCAGCGCGAGGCCGATCAGGATGAACACGAGCGCGTCCAGTACGAACACGATCGCTTCCCAGGTTGCCTTGGCCTTGATACGCATATCGGCGTCGAATACCCGATGCTGCCGGATACCCAGCACGAGGCCACAGGTCACGACGGAAAGCACGCCCGAGCCGTGCGCGGCTTCGGCGATGCCGTAGCTCCCCCAGGCGGCCACGAAGGTCACGACGATGCCGAGCATCGGATCGTGCAGACGCGGAAGTACCCAGCACATCGCCTGGCCGCATAGAAGCCCGACCGCGACGCCGATCAGCGTGAGCGTGACGAACAGGCCCGTTCCGCCCGCAATGGTGATCGTGCTCGCCAGCGCGGCCGACACTGCGATCTGGTAGAGCAGCAGGCCGGACGCGTCGTTGACGAGGCTCTCGCCTTCCAGCACGGCTACGAGCCTCGCGGGCAGCGGGTTGCGCTGCAAGATCGCCTTCGCGGCCACGGCGTCGGGAGGCGAGACGATCGCACCCAGCGCGAAGCAAGCGGCCCATGGCAGGCCGGGATTGAAGGCGTGCACCGCGGCGGCGACTGCGAACGTCGTGAACGTCACGGCGCCGAGCACGAGCGACACGATGGTGCCGATCTCCCGTTGGAATTCCTTCCACGCCGTATAGAACGCGCTCGACATCAACAGCGGCGGCATGACCGCTGCGAGCAGCAGGTCGGGGTCCATGTCGGGCACGCGCTTGCCGGCAACCGCGATCGCGCAGCCACCCACCAGCAGCACGACGGCAGGCGGAATGGCCAGGCGGCCGGCGAGCCAGGTCAGCGCGCCCGCGCCGCAGATCAGCAGCAACAGGTATTGAAAGAGTTCGACGTTGTTCATTCGTGTGCTGCAGATGGCGCGGCGCGCACTCGTGCGAGTGGCGGACCGTCAGGAAGTTTGCTGGTCGCGTGCGGCCGCGTCGGGTACCTGAGCACCCGGCAGGCGCCCGAACATGTGCTGGCTGCATTTCGCTTCGCGCCATGCGGCGCCCGGCTTCAGGCCCGCTAGCACCTGGCGTGCGAGCGGCAGGATCTGCTCGCCGGCCAGCATGCCCAGCAGGCCGAGCAACGCGATCGTGGGCGGTGCCGGCGACTGCACGCCGATCGCACCATAAACGACTCCGGCAAGGATGCCGGCGCATAGCGAAAGGAAATACGGCTTCATGTTGCGGACCTCGTTGACGGGCAGCAGGGTTGCACAGCGCTTGGGGAGAAACGCTTTGAAGCGTAGCGGGTTCGCGGGATCGAGAGAAGGCCGATTCAGATTATTTAAGGATCAATTTTGCGAATCAGATTATTTCCGGTTTTTTCATTATCGATTTTCTGGGTTTGCATGTGAAATGAATGCTGCTGGACAACAGCTTTCGCAGCGAAAACGTAGGTTGGCATCCACCCGATCACTCCGGCGAGGCGGACTTGCTCCGGCCGGTTCAATGGACATACAAATCATGACTAATCCGAAACTCGAAGTACTCACCCCGCAGAACAGCCAGCTCATCATCATCGATCAGCAGCCGCAAATGGCCTTCGGCGTGCAGTCGATCGACCGCCAGGTGCTGAAGAACAACGTCGTCGCCCTCGCCAAGGCGGCCAAGGTCTTCCGGATTCCGACCACGATCACCACGGTCGAGACGCAAAGCTTCTCGGGGTTCACGTATCCGGAACTGCTCGACGTGTTTCCTGACCACAAACTGCTCGAGCGCACGTCGATGAATTCGTGGGACGACCAGAAGGTGCGCGATGCGCTTGCCGCTAACGGCCGCAAGAAAGTGGTCGTGGCGGGCCTGTGGACGGAGGTCTGCAATACGACGTTCGCGCTCTGCGCCATGCTCGAAGGCGACTACGAAATCTACATGGTGGCCGACGCATCGGGCGGCACGTCCAAGGATGCGCACGATTATTCGATGCAGCGCATGATCCAGGCCGGCGTCGTGCCCGTTACGTGGCAGCAGGTAATGCTCGAATGGCAGCGCGACTGGGCGCGCCGCGAAACCTACGACGCGGTGATGGCGATTGCCAAGGAACACTCGGGCGCGTACGGCATGGGCGTCGACTATGCGTACACCATGGTCCACAAGGCGCCGCAACGCACGAACGAGCAGCATGAGCTGCTCGCCGCGGTGCCTGCGAAGTAAACGCGTTCTTCACGCTTGCGCAAGCGGGATGCGGCGCGCTCCCTGCTAAGGCGCCGCCTGCTTGCGCACACAAGGTAATACGGAAACAGCACGCGGAGCGTGCGCCCGGTGCTCGCGTTCGGGCAGGGTTTTTCATGTTGGCAGTCCAGTCCAGAAGAAGGCACGGCATATACCTCTTCTTGAGATAAGGACAACAAAATATTGCTGGCAAACAGCGTTCTGAACCGACTGTGAGAGTGATCGTATGGAACCTTATCTGGTGTCACTGGGTGCGGGCGTGTTGATCGGCGTGATCTACAGCGTGCTCAAGGTCCGCTCGCCGGCGCCGCCGCTCATTGCCCTGGTCGGGTTGTTGGGCATGTTGATCGGCGCGCAGGTCGTTCCCACCCTCAAGCCGTTGTTCGGCTTTTAATCGTATTGAGTCAAGCGAGGAAACGCAATGAGCGCCACCGGTAGCCAACCCGATCTCATTCTGCATAACGGGCGGTTCACGACATTGGACCGTTCGAATCCGGTCGCCACTGCGGTGGCGATTGCCGACGGCCGCTTCGTGGCGGTCGGCAGCGATGCCGACGTCGTCCCGCTCGCAGGCCGCGCGACGAAAGTCATCGATCTCGCTGGCCGGCCCGCGCTGCCCGGTCTGATCGACAATCACCTGCATCTGATCCGCGGCGGTCTCAACTACAACATGGAGCTGCGCTGGGATGGCGTGCGCTCGCTCGCCATCGCCATGGAAATGCTCAAGCGGCAGGTTGCGATCACGCCGGCGCCCCAATGGGTGCGCGTGGTCGGTGGCTTCACTGAACACCAGTTCGTGGAAAAGCGCCTGCCGACGATCGAGGAGCTCAACTCGGCGGCGCCCGATACGCCCGTGTTCATCCTGCATCTGTACGACCGTGCGTTGCTCAATAGAGCCGCGCTGCGTGTAGTCGGCTATACGAAGGACACGCCGGAGCCGCCGGGAGGCACGATCCTGCGCGATGGCGCAGGCAATCCCACCGGCCTGCTGCTCGCCAGTCCCAATGCCGCGATCCTTTACGCCACGCTCGCGAAGGGCCCGAAACTGCCGCCCGAGTATCAATACAATTCGACGCGCCATTTCATGCGCGAGTTGAACCGGCTCGGGGTGACAGGCGCCATCGACGCCGGCGGCGGATCGCAGAATTACCCCGACGATTACGAAGTCATTCGCAAGCTGCACGACGCGGGCGAGATGACGATTCGCATTGCTTATAATCTGTTCACGCAAAAGCCGAAGGCCGAGAAAGAGGACTTCGTGAACTGGACCAGCACGGTCAAGTATCACGACGGGACGGACTATTTCCGCCAGAACGGCGCGGGCGAGATGCTCGTGTTTTCGGCGGCCGACTTCGAGGACTTCCGCGTCGCGCGCCCGGAGCTTGCGCCCGAGATGGAGGACGAACTCGAAGGCGTGGTGCGCGTGCTTGCACAGAATCGCTGGCCATGGCGGCTGCACGCGACTTACGACGAAACGATCAGCCGCGCGCTCGACGTGTTCGAGAAGGTCAACAAGGACATTCCGCTCGCCGGCATCAACTGGTTTTTCGATCATGCGGAAACCGTGTCCGAACGTTCGATGGATCGTATCGCGGCACTGGGCGGCGGGATCGCGGTGCAGCACCGCATGGCCTACCAGGGCGAATACTTCGTGGAGCAATACGGCGCGCGTGCAGCCGAAGCGACGCCGCCCGTCGCGAGGATGCTCGAGAAGGGCCTGAAAGTCTCCGCGGGCACCGACGCGACGCGCGTGGCTTCGTACAACCCGTGGGTGTCGCTCGCCTGGCTGGTGAGCGGCAAGACGGTCGCCGGCCTGCGCCTGTATCCTCAGCGCAACCTGCTCGACCGTGAAACGGCCCTGCGCATGTGGACGGAATATGTCACCTGGTTCTCGAACGAGGAAGGCAAGAAAGGCCGCATCGCGGTTGGGCAACTGGCCGACCTGATGGTGCCGGACCGCGACTTCTTCGCGTGCGCCGAGGACGACATTGCCGATACCACCGCGCTGCTCACCGTGGTGGGCGGCCGGATCGTCTGGGGCGCGGGCCCGTTCTCGCAGCACGACGCGCCGATTCCCCACGCGATGCCCGACTGGTCGCCGGTGCGCCAGTATGGCGGCTATGGTGGCTGGGGCGCGACGCAGAACAACGGTGCGCCGCTGCAACGAGCCGCCGCGGCGGCGATGTGCGGCTGCGCGAGTGCGTGCAACATGCACGGTCATGCGCACGCGGGCGCGTGGGGTAGCGCGCTGCCCGTTTCGGACGCGAAGGCATTCTGGGGCGCGCTTGGCTGCTCGTGCTGGGCGATCTGAAATGGCGACAATGACCGCCCGCGGCAGTCCTGCATGGGTTCGCACGTTGCTTTCGCAGCCGTGGGTCGCGCCCCTCGCACGCCTTGCGCTCGTGTCGGCGTTCCTGATCGGCGGCATCGACAAGGCGATGAACTTCGGCGCGGCGATCGCCGAGGAGGCGCATTTCGGCTTGCGGCCCGCTGCGCTCTGGGCCGCGCTCGCGGTCGCCGTCGAGATCGGCGGCTCGCTGTGCGTGATTTTTCGTCGCTTCGTGTGGATCGGCGCAGGCGGCCTTGGCATTCTCACCATCGTCGCGATGCTGGTTGCCAACGACTTCTGGAACCAGACCGGGGTCGCGCGGTTCATGGCGCTCAACGGTTTTTTCGAGCACCTCGGCCTCGTCGCAGCACTCGTGCTCGCGACCCTCTGCAGCGAAGCGGAAGATGCTGCCGGTCGCAGCATTGTCTGATTCATTGAATAGTATAACGAAACAAACAGGGAATATCGTTATGAAACCCATCCGCTCGGCGTTGCTTGCCGTCATGATTGCGTGCGGTCTCGCCGCTTCGCCGGTGACCTTCGCGAAGCCGCCTGTCATGGACGCCGGAACGCCCGCCGTTGCCGTCGGTCCGCAGTACGACACGACGCACGTGTACGTCGCGCCCGAGGATTACGATCGCTTCACCGACAGCTTCGTGGCGACCTTCGGCGGCAGCAAGTCGAAGCAAGGCGTTTTCCAGGTGACGCCCACGCCCAGCCAGACAATGTCGCAACTCGTGTTCACGCCGGTGGGCACGATCTCCGTGTTCGGCTTCAAGACGCCCATGCCTTACCCCTTCGGCGCCGAGCGCACGGGCTACCTCGTGACCGACATGGACGCCGCGGTGAACGCGGCGCGCGCGCACGGCGCCGATGTGGTCGTCGATACGTTCCCCGACCCCATCGGCCGCGACGTGGTCATCCAGTGGCCGGGCGGCGTGAACATGCAACTCTACTGGCATACCCAGGCGCCGCACTACGACGCGCTGCAGACGGTTCCCGAGAACCGCGTCTACGTGTCGGCGCAGAGCGTGCACAAGCTCGTTCACGATTTCGTGAAGTTCTCGCACGGCAAGGTGGTGTCCGATGACCTCAAGGCGCCGGGCGTCGAAATCGGCCGGCCGGACGACACCTATCGGCGCATTCGCATCGAGTCGGGCTTCGGCAAGATGACCGTGCTCGTGACGGATGGCCATCTGCCTTACCCGTTCGGCCGGGAGACCACGGGCTATGAAGTCTCGAAGCTCGACGAGACGCTGCAGAAGGCGAAGGCCGCCGGCGTGACGGTGCTCGTGCCGCCGTTCGAATCGGACGGGCGCGAAGCCGCCATCGTCCAGTTCCCTGGCGGCTATGTGGCCGAGATCCACGCCAGCGTGGCGAAATGAAATCCGAGGACACGATCCTTGCCGCGATCGCCGGGTTTGTCGATACGTTGAGCTTCGTCGCGCTGTTCGGGCTGTTCACGGCGCACGTGACGGGCAACTTCGTGCTGATCGGCGCGGGCGTCGCGGGCTATGGCCAGGACATTCTGCTCAAGCTCATTGTGTTTCCCGCGTTCATCGGCGGGGTCGTGGCCAGCAGTGTGATGGTGCGTTCGCTCTCGGCGCGGCATGCACGCCACGGCGCGCGCCTGCTCCACGCGGTGCAGGCCGTGCTCATGCTCGGCTTTTGCCTCGCCGGTGTATGGGCGGCGCCGGTCGGCCAGCCCCACGGTGTCGCGGCGATCGTGGCTGGTGTCGTCGGCGCGTTCGCGATGGGTGTGCAAAACGCGCATCCGAAGCTGATCCAGCGTTCCGGTGTGCCCAACACGGTGATGACGGGCAACGTCACGCAAGCGATCCTGGACGTGGTCGACATGTTTGCGGCCGACGCGGCCGGGAGCGTGCGCGCGGCGGCCCGCTCGCGATTCGCGCAGACGGCGCCGGCCATCGTGGCATTCGCGATCGGCGCGATTGCGGGCGCGATGGGCTTTCGTCACCTCGGATTCTGGGCGCTGCTCGCGCCCGCGTGCGCGCTCGCGGGCCTTGCGCTGACCACCGGCGAGCACGAACGCGCGGCGGCACCGGGACGCATATGAGCGGTGCGGACGATTACAACCCCAAGCGGGGAATGACAAGGAAATCCATGGCATTGACCACGACGCGCGGACGTCGATTCGAAAAGACCGCAAGCCTGACCGCCATCGCCGGGCTCTTGCTGGGCGGCGCTAATGCGGCGCTCGCGGATCCGGCTGCTGCGCCCGTAGCAGACGTGACGCCCGCGGCCGGCGCTATCGATGCCGCCGGTGGCGCCGCGGCGGCGACCGCTGACGCGGCTGCTGCTGCGTGCAACGCCAAAAGGCCCGTCGTGCTGTTCAATCGCTGGCAGGAAGACTGGTCCGTGCTCGCCAACCCCTGTGTGCAGCGCGAACCGCTCGACGGCCTCAAGTACATTCCGCTCGGCGGCGACCCGTCTTCGTATCTCTCGCTTGGCGTGAACCTGCGTGAGCGCCTCGAAACCAATAATGCGCCGCTGTTCGGCATCGGCTCGGCGCAGTCGGACACCTATGTGATCCAGCGCGTGCAGGTCCATGCCGACGCGCATATCGCCGAACACTGGCAATTCTTCGTGCAACTCGAGGATGCACGCGCGTTTGGCAAGAACGTGGTGACGCCCGTCGACAAGAATCCACTGGATCTCGAGCAGGCGTTCGCGACCTGGACGGGCGCGGTCGGCGGCGGCACGTTCAAGTTCCGCGTAGGCCGGCAGGAGATGGCGTTCGACTTGCAGCGTTTCGTTTCGGTGCGTGATGGTCCGAACGTTCGTCAGGCTTTCGATGCGGTCTGGGCCGACTACGAATACCAGAAGTGGCGCTTCATCGCTTACGCGACGCAGCCGGTGCAGTATCGCAACGCGACGGTGTTCGACGACATATCGAATCGCGATCTCACCTTCAGCGGCGTACGCTTCGAGCGCCAGTCGCTGGGTCCGGGCGATGTTTCCGGCTACTGGTCGCGCTACAACCGCAGCAAAGCGCGATACCTCGACGCAAGCGGCCCCGAGCGTCGCGACGTTTGGGATCTGCGTTATACCGGTACGCACGGCAGCTTCGACTGGGACATCGAAGGCATGCTGCAAACGGGAACGGTCGGGAACAGCACGATCGGCGCGTGGGCGGTGGGTTCGATCGCGGGCTACAAGCTCGACCTGCCGTGGTCGCCCCACATCGGCCTGCAAATCGACGCGGCTTCGGGTGACCGGCATCCGCACGATGGCCGCGTGGAAACGTTCAATCCGCTGTTTCCGAACGGTTATTACTTCACGCTAGCCGGCTACACGGGATACACGAACCTCGTCCACATCAAGCCGTCCATTACGCTCAAGCCGGCGGCGAATCTCGCGCTGCTCGGCGCGCTGGGCTTTCAGTGGCGCGAGACGACCGGCGACGCGGTGTATCAGCAGGCGAGTCAGATCGTGCCGGGCACTGCGGGCAAGGGCAGCCTGTGGACGGGCATGTATGTGCAGTTGCGCGCCGACTGGACCATGGCCGCCAACCTGATTGGCTCGATCGAAGCCGTGCATTTCCAGGTAGGCAACACGATCCGTCAAGCGGGCGGGCACAACGCCGATTACGCCGGCGTGGAACTCAAGTACGGGTGGTAGGACTCGCATCGCGCGAGCCGCCGCTTTCAAAACCGGTGCGCCGGCGCCACGCGCCGGGCGTCATGCCCAGCACCTTGAGGAACATGCGACTCAAGTGACTTTGATCGGCAAAGCCGCACAGCGTGGCAATTTCCGAGAGCGTCATGCCGGTTCGTTCGACGAGCTGGCGCGCTTGTTCCGTGCGCTGTTCCAGCAGCCACTGGTGGGGCGTTTTCCCTGTCGACCGGGAGAACGCGCGAATGAAGTATCCGCGCGAGAGATTGCATTCGCGCGCGATGTCGGCAATGGAGGCGTTCGCACGCGTTTTATCGAGCAACAGTTCCTTGGCGCGGGCCTCGTTGACGGCAGAGAGCGCACCTCTCGCGCGCTCGCCGCCCGAACCGAAATTGCCGTACTGCCGCGCGAGATGGGTGCCGATGGCAAGCCCGACCTGCTCGACGAAAAGCCGGTTGAGCGGCCCGGCGACTTCGAGATTTTCCGCTAGCGCGCGCGCCAGATGCCCCAGCACGGGGTCTTTCGGATCGGGGCCACACGTCAAGCCCCCAATCGCGGGAATATTGTGTTCGTCCTCGAGCCGGGTGAGAAACGAACGCGAGAGCTCGACGAGGACGAAATCGAAGCTCCCGTACATGTCCGCTTGATACGCTTGCGAAAAATCGCGGATATAGATCGAGTCGACTTCAAAGCGCGTGTCGAGAGCACGCGCGCCCTGAAAAATCTTTCTCCGGTGGCCGTTGGCCAGCGACACCCCCACCAGAAAGCCGCGCTCACACGCATCTGTCGCCACGCGGCTCAAGTCGGGCTCTGCCATGCATTTGCGGTAAAAGTTAATATCCCCACTGTCGAAATGGATGTTTTTCCGCAATTTGCTGGAAACACACCCCAGATTGTCTTTTGGCGCGCTTGAATGACAGGTGATCGACTCTGGCGGAATCATGGACGGCGACCTTGAATCGGGGCAACCCCGGTGAATAGTCAGGGCGAAGTCAATACGGGTATGACCGGGTCGAGATGACTTTCATACCAGCGTGGCTTCGCAGCGGCAACGCGCTTCTCATCGCGCCAAAGGATGCGGGAATGAATGACGGTCCTCGCGAATGCAATTATCCCCGAAAAATTCTCCGCAAAAAAATGTACGTGTCGAGCCTCTTTCTTTCCGTCGGCGCGCGAAGGGTGGGCAAAGGGTGCGAAAATGCGGCGGACTTTTATTCAAGACGAATTGGTTACCGCTGATTACACTTTGCCCGAAGCGACACGCAGAACAGTCGCAAAGCGCGGCATTCGCGCGATAGCCTTCCGCCGGCCATCGAATTCGATGGCTATGGAGGCTTTGGAACCGGGTAGGATGAGCCTCGGTTCAAAACATTCGATTCAATCGGAATGACTAAACGAATGTTTAACAAGGGGTGTGTCGCGAAGCAATTCGCGCTTCACACGACTATTACCTGGAGATGACCATGATTCAGATCGGCGCGTTGCGGGTCAGTTTCGAGCGGCGCGAGATTTGGCGCAATGGCCTTTCCGTACGGATCGGGGCCCGCGCGTTCGATGTGCTCGAAGCGCTCTATCGTGCGCACGGGACACTGGTCTCGAAAGACGCGATCATGGACGCTGTCTGGCCCAATACCGTCGTCGAGGAAAATAGCCTTCAGGTCCACATCGCGGCGCTGCGCAAGCTGCTGGGCGCCGATCGCGATCTCATCAAGACCGTGCCCGGACGCGGCTATGTGCTCGTCGGCGCAGGCACGGAGAATAGCGGCGCGGCAAGCGGCAGCGCCGTCGCGCGCGAGGGCGCGTCGGCGCCGAGGGCTGCTCACCCAATCGGGCGTGAAAGCGAAATCGCGCTGATCCTGGCGCAGCTCGAAGTGGCTCCCGTGACCACGGTGGTCGGCGCGGGAGGAATCGGCAAGACCTGCCTTGCGCGGTACATCGCGAGCGAGATGCAAAGCCGGTTTGGCCGGGCGGTCTGCCTCGTGGAGCTGGGCAACGCGAGCTCGAGCGAAACCGTGCTCGCCACGGTGGCCGCGGCACTCGGACAGCACGCCGGTCCCGGCGAGACCTGCGAAGACGTCATCTCCCGCGCGGTGGAGGCGTCGAACTGCCTGCTCGTGCTGGACAACGCAGAACATGTGATCGATGTCGTCGCGAGCCTCGCCGACACGCTGGTCTCGCGCAACCACGCTGCGCGTCTGCTCGTGACGAGCCGGGAGCCGCTGCACATCAGGGGGGAATCGGTGCTGCGGCTCGAGCCGCTCGCCGTGCCTGCGAGCGGCCTGCCAACCGAGGCGATACTCGGGTGTTCGGCCGTCGCGCTCTTTCTCTGCCGCGCCCGCGCGCTGGCGCCCGATTGTGCGCGAGACGAGCCGAGCATCGAACGGGTTGCCGAAATCTGCCGGCGGCTCGAAGGCCTTCCGCTCGCGATCGAACTGGCTGCCGCGCGCGTGGCGACGCTCGGCGTGGAAGGCGTGGCCTCGCGCCTCGACGACCGGCTCAACCTGCTCACGGGGGGACTGCGCTCGACCTTGCCACGGCATCAAACATTGCGCGCGACGTTCGAATGGAGCTACACGCTGCTCGATGCCGCCTCGCGCACCTTGTTCAGGCGCGTGGGTTGCTTCGCGGGCACCTTCACATTCGAGGCGGTCTGCGCGGTGGCGGCCGAGCCCGGCATGTCGATTGCCGTGATCGTTTCGAGCCTTTCCGAGCTCGCGGCCAAATCCATGCTCAACGTCGAGTTTCACGGTGCCATTGCGCTGTACCGGCTCACCGAGAGCACGCGTGCGTATGCACTCGAAAAACTGCGCGACGAAGGAGAATCGCAGGTCATCGGCGCGCGCCATGTGCGCTATATGCGCGAGCGTATCGAAGAGAGCGGTTCTTTCGTCGCTCAGCCGGAGAACGGGCAAGACGCCAGCGCGCGCCTTTCGCTCGACGATGCACGCAACGCCTACGAATGGGCCTTCTCCGCGGACGGCGATCCCGCGCTGGGCGTCGCGCTGGCGGGCGCACTCGTGGGCACGCTCCTCGGCGCATCGCACGTGCGCGAATGCTGCGAGCGGGCGCGCCGCGCGCTCGCGGTGCTCGACAGTCTGCCCGCGGGCTCGGTGGATGCCGTATGCGAAATGAAGCTCTGTGCGGCCTACGCGTCCACGCTCATGCATGCGGGCGACAACGTAGGCACGGCGCTGTCTCTGTGGGAGCGCGTGCAACGGCTTGCGCGTGAGGCGGGCGATGCCGAGTTCGCGTCCGACGCGCTCTGGGGCCTGTGGAACACCATGCTGGCGACCGGCGATATCCATACGTCGCTGCGCTATGCCACGCGTTTCCAGCAAGCCGCCACGGCCAGCGATTCGCCGTGGCGACAATGGCTCGCGGAGCAAATGATCGCCATCTCGCTCCATTGTTTCGGCGAGCACGATCAGGCCCGCGAGCGTCTCGAACGCACGGTGAACGCCATTAGCGGACTGGGCTCGCGCAATCCGGCGCGCGGCTGGCTGTCGGTTTGTCCACTGATCTACGCGTGCGGCACGCTTGCGCGCATTGCGCTGCTGCAATGCGATCCGGCGCGCGCGATGCAGCTCCTCGAACGCACGCTGGAGCTGATCCGCGGCGATATGCTTGAACCGTCGCTGTGCCATGTGCTCGCCGTCGCGGCCGTGCCCATTGCGCTCGATTGCGGCGAACACCAGGCCGCCGCAAACTATCTGGCCTTGCTGCGCTCACAGGCGGCGAGCCATCGTCTGGAGATCTGGCTGGACTACGCCGAGTGTCTGACCGCGAAGGTCGACATGATGGCCGGGCGCGGCGAGGCCGCGCTCGAACGGCTCGAGCCGGCGCTTCGACGGCTCGCTGCGCGCGGCTTCCGGCGCGTGGTCACGCCGTTCGTGGTGTTGCACGCCCAGGCGCTCGCGGGTGCGGGCCGCCTCGATGAAGGCCGTGTGCTGCTGGACGAGACCATCGTGTCCGCGAGGGCAAATGGCGAGCGATTCTTCGAGCCGGAGCTGCTGCGCTCGCGCGGCTGGCTGGAATTGCAGCGTGCGAAGCTGCCGGGTGCTTCGGCAAAAGAAGCCGCGCAGCGCGTAGCGGAGGGGCAGAGGCTCCTTGGCGCTGCCATGGAACAGGCGAATGCCGATGGCGCGCCGCTTTGGGAAATGCGCGCCGCGCTCGATCTGGCCGTGCATCTGATCGAAACGGGGAACGTTACGCGCGCCGCCGCTCTTATCGATGGCATGACCGCGCGCGTGGACATTGCATCGAAGTCGCCGGACGTTTTGCGCCTTGTGAAGCTCGCGCAAATGCTCGACGAGACCGGCGCTTGCCTGGCCAGGCCTGCGCCGCAGGCCGCCATTGCTTCGAGCGCCACCACCTGAATCGTTCTGCTTCAGAAACTTTCAGCTCACGCCAAGGACTTTAGAACGCTCCGTCACTAAGCTGCCATCAGGCATGCGGCGAAGATCGACCACGTCTAGCAGATCGCCGCATCGCCATCCAATACAACGCGCAGTGACATCGCCCGGCGCACGCGGGAGCGATGCAACGACGGAGAACCAGCATGAGCACGCAGCAACTCGATACGTCCATTCCCTCGGCGTCGCGCCGCAGGCTGCTTTCGGCGAGCGCAGGTGTGGCAGGCGCAGTGGCCGCCATGTCGAGCGTCGCGGCCGCCGCGACCGGCGCCGCGCCGCAAGCGCATGGCACGGGTCACCACCACGGTGGCGGGTACGTGAGCGCGAAGGACGGCACGCAGATCTACTTCAAGGATTGGGGCACGGGCGTGCCCGTGGTGTTCTCGCATGGCTGGCCGCTTTGCGCGGATGCGTGGGACGCGCAGATGCTCTTCCTCGTGAACCAGGGCTACCGCGTCATTGCGCACGATCGCCGCGGGCATGGCCGCTCGGGCCAGCCGTCGGGCGGCAACGATATGGACACCTATGCAGACGATCTGGCTGCGGTACTCGATTCGCTCGACGTGAAGGGCGCGATGCTCGTGGGCCATTCCACGGGCGGCGGCGAGGTGGCGCACTACATTGGCCGCCACGGCGAGAAGCGCGTGGCAAAGGCCGTGCTGATCGGTGCCGTGCCGCCGCAAATGGTCAAGTCGGCGAACAATCCGAATGGCCTGCCGATGTCGGTGTTCGACGGTATTCGCGCCGGCGTGGCCGCGAACCGCTCGCAGTTCTACCTCGATCTCGCGACGCCGTTCTACGGCTTCAACCGTCCCAATGCCAAAGTCTCCCAAGGGCTGGTGCAGGACTTCTGGCGCCAGGGCATGGCGGGGTCGATCAAGGGCCAGTATGAGTGCATCAAGCAGTTCTCCGAAGTCGACTACACCGAAGACCTCAAGAAGATCAGCGTGCCCACGCTCATTCTGCACGGCGACGACGACCAGATCGTACCGATCGACGATTCGGCGAAGCTGTCCGCGAAGATCGTCAGAAACGCGACGCTCAAAGTGTATGCCGGGGCGCCGCACGGCATGTGCAGCACGCACGTCGATCAGGTCAACGCAGACCTGATCGCTTTCCTCAAGTCCTGACACGACGCACGCCGTTCCGGGTGACGCGCGTGAAGACGCGCGTCACCCGGAACGCTTCAAATCGAGAACACACGAAGGCGTCGATGAGCGCACCTGATCAACCTGCCCGCATCGCCGACCTGGTGATCTACAACGGCAAGATCGCAACCCAGGACGAACGCCGCTCGTTCGTCGCGGCACTGGCCGTGGCCGACGGCAATATCGTGGCGAGCGGCAGCGAGCGCGATGTCATGCTATGGGCGCGCGCCGACGCGCGCCGCATCGACCTGAACGGCCGCACCGTGATTCCGGGGCTCAACGACTCGCACCTGCACATGATCCGCGGCGGGTTGAACTTCAACATGGAACTGCGCTGGGACGGCGTGCCGTCGCTTGCCGACGCGCTCGACATGCTGCGCGCCCAGGTCGCGCGCACGCCCGCGCCGCAATGGGTGCGCGTGGTGGGCGGCTGGAACGAATTCCAGTTTGTGGAGAAGCGCGGACCCACGCTCGAGGAAATCAATGCCATCGCGCCCGACACGCCGGTTTTCATCCTGCACCTCTACGACTGCGCGCTGCTCAACGCCGCGGCATTGCGCGCGGCCGGCTATGACCGCGGCACGCCCAATCCGCCGGGCGGCGAAATCCAGCGCGACAGACGCGGCAATCCCACCGGCATGCTGATTGCGCGGCCGAATGCGGGACTGCTTTACGCCACGCTGGCGAAAGGCCCGAAGCTCGGCTTCGACGATCAGATGAATTCGTCGCGCCAGTTCATGCGGGAACTGAATCGCCTGGCGGTGACGAGCGCCATCGATGCGGGCGGCGGCTATCAGGCCTGGCCCGACGACTACGCCGTCGTCATGGAGCTCGCCAAACGCGACCAGTTGACCGTGCGTATCGCGTACAACCTCTTTACGCAGAACGCGAAACGCGAGATCGAGGACTTCGCGAAGTGGGCGAAGGCCACGCGTCCCGGCGAAGGCGGTGATTTTCTCAAGCTCAACGGCGCGGGCGAGATGCTGGTGTTCTCGGCGGCGGACTTCGAAGACTTTCTCGAACCGCGTCCCGACCTGCCGGGCGAGATGGAAGAGGAGCTTGAAGATGTCGTGCGTCTGCTCGTGCAGAACCGCTGGCCGTTCCGCCTGCACGCGACCTACGACGAGTCGATCGACCGCTTCCTGAATGTATTCGAGCGCGTGAACGCCGACACGCCGTTCAATGGCCTACGCTGGTTCTTCGATCACTGCGAGACGATCTCGGATCGCAACATCGAACGTATCGCCGCGCTTGGCGGCGGCATCGCCGTTCAGCACCGCATGGCTTTTCAGGGCGAGTATTTCATCGCGCGCTACGGCACGCAGGCCGCGGCCCAAACGCCGCCCGTGCGCAAGATGCTCGAAGCCGGTCTGCCCGTGGGCGCGGGTACGGACGCCACGCGCGTGGCGAGCTACAACCCCTTCGTTTCGCTCTACTGGCTCGTTTCCGGACGCACCGTGGGCGGCACGCCCATGTATGCGCCGCGCGACCGCCTCGAACGCATGGAGGCGCTGCGCCGCTATACAGTGGGCAGCGCGTGGTTCTCGAACGACGAGACGCGAAAGGGCGCGCTCGTGCCGGGGCAATTCGCCGATTTCGCCGTGCTGAGCGACGACTTCTTCACGATCGGCGAAGAGGACATCAAGCACCTGACTTCGGTGCTCACCGTAGTGAACGGCCGCGTGGTCTACGCCGACGCCGAGTTCGAAACGCTCGCTCCGCCTGCGCTGCCCGTGAGCCCGTCGTGGTCGCCCGTCGCGGAGTTCGGCGGCTATGCGCGCTACCGTCCCGTCACTGCGAACGACGCGCTCGCCCAGTCGTGCAGCAGCGCGTGCGCGAACCTGTGCGGCGTGCACAAGCACGCGCATGGATGGGCGTGGCGCAGCAACGTGCCCGCACGCGATGCCAACGCCTTCTGGGGCGCGCTCGGCTGCAGTTGCTTCGCGTTCTGAGCAGCGCGCGCGTAGCGCCATGAATCTATCGACGCAACCGTGTGAACGCGGCGTGAGGCGTCGGATCACAAAGAGAGGAGGCAGGCATGTGGACATCATCCGGTGCAGCGAGCCTGGAAGTGGCCGGTGTGCGCATTCCGTCCACGTCGCTGGCGAGGGCAGCCGAGGAGAGCGCCCGCGCGTCGCTGCCGGCAGTGCTGCTCGGCCACGCGAAGCGCGTGTTCGTGTTCGCGGCATTGAGCGCCAGGCGCGACGGCCTTGCGTGCGACGCGCAGACGCTCTATGTGAGCGCGTTGTACGCGAACATGGGCCTGAGCGCGGCCTACGCGCATTCGACCATGCGCTACGAGCTGGACAGTGCCGACGCCGCGCGGCGGCTTCTGCATCATCACGGCGCGAGTGCGCGCGAGCAGGACGAAGCGTGGCTTGCGATCGCGCTGCACACCTCGCCGGGCATCCCGGAGCGCATCTCCCCGCTCGCGGCCGTGCTCGCGGCGGCGGTGAGCACCGACCTCGTCGCCGCGCAGTTCGATTCCTATACGGGCCGCGAGCGTGCCGGAGTGCTCGCCGCGTATCCGCGCGGCAAGGGCTTCAAGGACGCGATCATCGGTGCGATGGGGTACGGCATGAAACACCGGCCGCAAACGAGCTTCGGCACGCGCAACGCCGACCTGCTCGACCGCATCGATCCGAACTATTGCCGCGAGAACTTTTGCGGGAAGATTCTTGGCTCGCAATGGCAGGACCACGCGTGAAGGCGCAGCCACGTCTTTCGCGCATTTTGGGCGCAATGCCGACTACGTCGGCGTCCGGGCTCGGCTGGCAGACCATGGCATGGCAAGAGAAAAGATGCACACACAACCCTATAGTCTCGAACTGGTGCGGCTCGCCGCCGCGGCGCGTGCGAATATCGATGACGCGCGCGTCTGGCGCTGGTACGCCGATCTCATGGAAGACGATCGCGTGAGCTGCATGCGAATCCGCAACGGCTGGCGGATCACCGTCGACGGACGCTCCACGGTGGAGGACGAGTCGTTCGATTGCGCGGTACGCCGCGCCGCGCAGATGTGGAGCGACATCGCACAGGCCCAGGTCAAGCTGAAACGCCGCCGCAAAACCGCAGCGAAGACGCAAACGTTCGAGGTTCCGCAACTTTGGTGATTCGGGCAAACGCTTTAGTCTCACGCGCTGCGCCCCCATTGTGCTGCGGCAGTCGAATGTGCGAGCGCGCGGTGCGATACGAAGCCGGCGGTCCTGCCGGAGTATCTGGCTGATTGCGCGTCGCGAACGCTAGCCGACGATGCCGGCCACTCGCAGCTTGCGCAGCCGGGCGGTTTTTTTGTGCTGGTGCTCCTCGATGCGCACCAGCACATCCCTCAGGAAAGCTAATGTTTCGAGAATGTATGGCCCCTTGTTGAGCATCACGCACTCGGCGCGGCTGCCCATCGCCGCGTCGCTGACTTCCGCGCGTGAAGGCATGCCTCCCTTGGCGAGCGATTCGAGCACCTGGGTGGCCCAGATGACCGGCACGTGCGCGGCTTCGCATAGCCACAGGATTTCTTCCTGCACTTCGGACAGGCGCTCGAAACCCACTTCCACGCCCAGATCGCCGCGGGCGATCATCACGGCGATGGGCGGATGCCGCATCGCGCTCAGCAAAAGCTCCGGTAGCCGGCTGAATGCGGTTTTCGTTTCGATCTTGAGGATGATGCCAAGGTGCGACGCGTCGAGCCGCGCGAGCTCGTGCAGCAGGTCGTCGATGTCGTTCGCGCGCTGAACGAACGACATGGCGACGGCGTCCGCATGCTGCGCGACGAACGCGAGATCCTCGATGTCTTTGGGCGTCAGTGCGGGTAACGCAAGATTCGATTCCGGCAGGTTGATGCCCTTCCCGGACCGAAGTTTCGCCGTACCCCCTGCGGTGCCTGTGATCTCGACCCGCAAACGGTCGTCGACGATATCGCGAATCACACCCTGGATCTTGCCGTCGTCAAACAGGATCGGCTCGCCGATACGCACGCCGCCGAACACCTCGGCGAGCGCACACGAGACGAACGCCGGTTGCGCGACGCGGCCCTCGTCGTCGTAGATTGCATCGCGCCCGGGCGCCTCGCCTCGAACGACTTCCAGGACATCGCCGACCCGCAGCGAAATCCATTGTTCGACTGCCGGCAACGCGCCCACCTTTCCCTTGACGATCAACGACTGCCCTCGCCGCAATACGAAGCGCAGTCCGGGAATGACATAGGCCGACCTGTCGGTTTCGCATAGACACTCGCCAGGACGAACTTCGATGACGGCAAGCACACGCTCGCGGCCGCGCGCATCGACGAATGCAATGCTGTCGCCCGGTTTCGCGTGGCTGAGGAGCGACGCTTCGACCGGAATCGACGGAACATCCCCATCGCATCCCGTGATGTCTTCCTCCGTTAGCCGCACACGGGCGAGACGGGTCACTTGCCCCAGCGCGTTGCGGCTCGGCCGCAACTTGAAGACGGCCGGACCGGGCGCAATGGGACCGGTACGGAGCTTTGGGCCCGCGAGGTCGAACGAAATCAGGCATCGTTCACCAAGCTCGCGCTCGGCGTGGCGAAGATGCTCGACCATGCGCTGCCAGATCGCCGGGGAATCGTGGGCGCAATTGATCCGCATGATGCCCATGCCCGCTTCGACGAGTCGGCGAATCAGATCCGGATCGTCGGCCGCCTCCCCGGGCATCGTGACCATGATCCGGGTCCGGCGCCCTTGTGGCCCGGCGCCCAGGATCGCTTCCGCGTGCGCTTCGAGCAAGGCTGGGCCGCTATCGAAGGTGATCGACGGATCTTCGATAACATCGGTGGGAACGGGTTCGGCCAGCAGCGTGTACAGCACGCGTAGCACGGCCTGCAGCGAGGCCATGACGCGCGACTCCATGCGTCCCAGCGAACTGAGCCCGAGGCGCGCGAGATCGTCCTGAAGGGCTCGCACGTCATGGCGACGCACCGCGAGGTAGTGGACCAGATTGACCGTGCTGGCCCGCATCGAGGCCGCCGCGAGGTCGAACGCTGCGCAAGATCCGTGCTCCGCTGCGAGGGCGGCGAGCCGCAATTCCTCGACGCCGTCTTTCACTTGCGCGAGCCGGGTCTCCCAGGCCAGGGCGTTCCCGGTTTCTTGCGTGCTATTCATCGCAGGCCACTCCCACGTGGACCATCATGTTCCGTCCGCCGTCAACGCCAATCCCGGCTGCGGGCCAAACTTTCACCGTAGTCAGGCAGCATGACAGTTGCATGAATTGCCACCATTGCCGCGCTACCGCCAATTCCCGTTCGCAAACGCGTTGAATGCCAGGCGGGGCACGGGTTTCCGATCGGTCACGTTTTGCCGCGCGCGAAGGGGTAGCTGACTTGTCATGCCAGACTTTCTTGAATTGCCCGTGCAGTAACGTATCCTGCGGTCAGTATGCACCTGGCTTTTCCCTCTGTTGGCCAGTCCCGCGCGGTCGCCGCAAGCGCCGGCCCCTCGACCGACCGTCAACGCCCGCGCGGCGCAACCCCGCGGCATGGGCAAGGAGATGCAGATATGGGCAATACCGCCTCTTCGGACATTCCCCTCCAGGCAACGCCACTCGACAACGACGAGCTTCGAGCCATCGACGGCTGGTGGCGCGCATGCAATTACCTGTCGGTGGGCATGATCTTCCTGATAGACAACCCGCTGCTGCGAGAGCCGCTGAAGCCGGAGCACGTCAAGGCGCGTCTGCTCGGGCATTGGGGCGCGAGTCCGGCGCTCTCTTTCGTCTGGGCGCACCTGAACCGGCTCATCCGGCGCGATGATCTCAACATGATCTTCATGGCGGGCCCGGGCCACGGCGCGCCTGGCGTGCTCGGGCCCGCCTGGCTCGAAGGCACGTATTCGGAGGTGTATCCGGACAAGAGCGAAGACGCCGAGGGCATGCAGAAGTTCTTCAAGCAGTTCTCGTTTCCGGGGCATATCGGCTCGCATGTGACGCCTGAAACGCCCGGCTCGATCCACGAGGGAGGCGAACTGGGCTACAGCCTCTCTCACGCCTATGGCGCGGCGCTCGACAATCCGGACCTGATCGTGGCGTGCGTGATCGGAGACGGCGAAGCCGAGACCGGGCCCCTGGCGACGGCATGGCATTCGAACAAGTTCGTCAATCCTGTGCGTGACGGGACGGTGCTGCCCATCCTCAACCTCAACGGCTACAAGATCGCCAACCCGACGGTGCTTTCGCGCATCAGCCACGAAGAACTGGAGTCGTTGTTCGTCGGCTACGGCTACCGGCCTTATTTCGTCGAGGGAGACGACCACGAAGCGATGCACCAGAAAATGGCGGCGACGCTCGACGCCGTAGCCGCCGAGATTCGGGCGATTCGCGAACGCGCGCGTAGCGCCGGCACGGTGGAGCGGCCACGCTGGCCGATGATCGTGCTGCGCACGCCCAAAGGCTGGAGCGGACCGAAGGAAATCAACGGCCACAAGATCGAAGGATCGTGGCGCGCGCACCAGGTGCCATTCTCGGACGTGCGCGGCAATGCGGCGAACCTCGCGGTGCTGGAAACCTGGCTGCGCAGTTACCGGCCGGAAGAGCTTTTCGACGAGAACGGCAGGCTGGTGCCCGAACTGAGAGCGCTTGCGCCGCGCGGACCGCGTCGTATGAGCGCCAATCCGCATGCCAATGGCGGGGTATTGCGCCGCGAGTTGAAACTGCCTGATTTTCGGGCCTACGCCGTCGACGTGACGCAACCCGGAAAGATCCTCCGGGAAAACACGCGGCCGCTCGGCGAGTACCTGCGCGACGTCATGCGCTGCAATATGCATACGTTCCGCGTATTCGGGCCTGACGAGACGGCATCGAATCGCCTGCAGGCTATCTATGAGGTTTCGAAAAAAGTCTGGATGGCCGATCTCTTGCCCGAGGACGAGGACGGCGGCGAACTCGCTCGCGATGGCCGCGTCATGGAAATCCTTTCCGAGCACACGTTGATGGGCTGGCTCGAAGGATATCTGCTTACCGGACGCCACGGCTTTTTCCACACTTACGAAGCCTTCGCGCACGTGGTCGATTCGATGTTCAACCAGCACGCAAAATGGCTCGACATCTGCAAGAACCATGTGCCGTGGCGCGCCTCGGTGGCCTCGCAGAATATCCTGCTTTCGTCGACGGTGTGGCGCCAGGATCACAACGGCTTTTCGCACCAGGACCCGGGCTTTATCGATCTGGTCACCAACAAGAGCCCATCGGTGACCCGCGTTTATCTGCCGCCCGACGCCAACACGCTGCTCGTCACTGCAGATCATTGCCTGCGCTCGACGAACTGCATCAACGTGATCGTGGCCGACAAGCAAAAGCATCTCCAGTTCACCACGATCGACGAGGCGGTCGTGCATTGCGCAAAGGGAATCGGCGTGTGGCGCCGTGCGTGCTCCGACGAAGGTGCCGAGCCGGACGTGGTGATGGCGTGCTGCGGCGATGTCGCGACCCAGGAAGCGTTGGCGGCAACCGCGATCCTGCGCGAACGACTTCCCGAACTCAAGCTGCGCTTCGTGAACGTGGTCGATCTCTTCAAGATGCAACCGATCACCGAGCATCCACATGGCTCCAAGCCTCGTGAGTTCGATAGTCTGTTCACGGTCGACAAACCGGTGATCTTCAACTTCCACGGATATCCGTGGTTGATCCACAAGCTCTCCTATCGATTTCGCAATCACGACAACATGCATGTGCGCGGCTACAAGGAGAAGGGCAATATCAACACGCCGCTGGAACTGGCCATCCTCAATCAGGTCGACCGCTTCAATCTCGTCATCGACGTGCTGGACCGCGTGCCGCGCTTGCAGGGCAGAACCGCGCATCTTCGGGAAGACATGAGGAACGCCATCATCAGCAACCTGAACTACGCGCACACGTATGGCATCGACCGCGCCGAGATCACGGACTGGGTCTGGCCGGAGTAGCGGCGCATCTGCATGCCGCTTGACACCATCGAGCGGCGAAAGTCAGCGCGGGAAAGTACTCAGATGCGCGGACTTCGGCCGCGCTGCCGATCGTAGTATTCTCTACCGACGCGGCTTTCGGGGGACGCTCATGTGCCGTCGCGAAGCAGTCCAGTAGCCGGAAAAACCCAAACACTCACATAACGAGGAGAGATTCAATGAAGCTGTCGAAACTCCTGTTCACCAGCGCGCTGGCCGTATCGGCACTCGGATTTACCGCCGTTTCCGCGTATGCGGAAGATCTGCTGGATTCCGTCAAACAGGCCGGGGTGCTCAAGATCGGCCTCGAAGGCACCTATCCTCCGTTTGATTCGCGTGACAGCAAGGGCGAACTCGTCGGCTTCGACGTGGATGTCGCGAAAGCCGTGGCCGCCAAGCTCGGCGTCAAGCCCGAATTCATCCCCACCGAGTGGAGCGGCATTATCGCGGCGCTGCAGTCCGGCAAGTTCGACGTGATCGTCAACCAGGTGACGATCACGCCGCAGCGCCAGCAGGCGCTCGACTTCAGCCAGCCGTACACGTACTCGGCGGCCCAGCTCATTCAGCGCTCCGACGACAAGCGCGACTTCAAGTCGCTCGACGAGTTCAAGGGCGACAAAAAGCTCGGCGTGACGCTCGGCACCAACTACGACCAGATGGCGCGCGCCGTGCCCGGCATCAACGTGCAGACTTATCCCGGCGCGCCCGAGAAACTGCGCGACCTGGCCGCGAAGCGCATCGACGCGACGATCGACGACCGTCTGATGCTGCCGTACATCATCAAGACGTCGCAGCTGCCGCTGCGTCCGGGTGCGGTGCTCAAGGGCGCCGATCAGCAACAGGGCATTCCGTTCCGCAAGGGCAACCCGAAATTCGAAAAGGCGATCAACGACGCGCTGACCTCCCTGAAGGAGGACGGTACGCTCAAGAAGATCTCCATGCACTGGTTCGGCCAGGACGTCACGCAGCCCGCAGCGCAGTAACGCCTCGCGCAATGGCATTCGATCGCGCTGACCGGGTTTTTGGCCAGCGCGATTGCTTCACGTGCTGAAGCATTGCCTGTGTTGGAGGTCGCAGCTCCGGCGCCTCCTGGAAGGGAGGCACTCACGCCCAAACCGTCGAAGCGCGTCAGGGCTACACGCGTTCAATTCGCCCCGCTGTTGTCCGCCCAGACCGGCGCGCCACCCCAAGGTCAAGCCGTTCATGAAGGTAGCCATCGATACCGCGATGGTTGCGCAGACAAGCTTCGCGCTGTTTTGAGCATCAAGAGCGGGGCGGACAGGAACTTGCCTCGCGTGGGGGAATCGGTTCCCCACGGTCCCCGGTTGCCCACACGGTGCGACGAGGCTTTCAGTCTGGCGATCTGTTGGGCTTCGGGATCGGTTCACCAACCCTGTTATGTTGACCGCTCACCATTCCAGCGTGAGCATGCCTTTTATCTCCTGTAGATAGAACGCGTCACGAATAAACGCGAACCCCCTCACTTTCCTTCCTCTGTCGTGCGGACCTGGCTGCTATGTGCGGTCTGCTGGTCGTTGTCTTCGTCGCGTGGATTTTGGCGGGCGGCGCAAACCGTGTTCAATGCGAAGACATGTTCGCTAACTAACGCATGGATGAGCGGGTTTCATCAAAAAAGTGTCTTGACTTGCGTTTAGATGATGACTACCATCTAAATCACATCGAGTCACGAAGCAGGGCGGATCATGAGGAAGTCGAGGGAAGAAGCTGCCGAAACGCGCCGGCGCATCGTGGCGGTCGCGGCCGAAGCGTTCAGGGCCAACGGCATTCACGCAACGGGCCTTGCCGACGTCATGGCGGCTGCGGGACTGACTCATGGCGGCTTCTACCGGCATTTCGAATCGAAGGACCAGCTGGTCGCGCAGGCGTGCGAAGCGGGGCTTGCCGGCATTGTCGGCACGCTTGCCGGCGCGGCGCAGGGGTGCGAGGGGGAGGAGGCGTACCGCGCCATCGTCGATGCGTACCTTTCCACCGGCCATCGCGACGCGCCCGCGAACGGTTGCCCGTTCGCAAGCATGGGCAGCGAACTGGCCCGTGCGGACGAGGCCACGCGCGCGGCAGCATGGCGCGGGGCCGAGGAACTCATCGACATGCTGGCCGCACGCATGGGCACGCCGGAGGAAAAGGCGGACCGCACGCAGGCCGTGTTCGCATTCGCCGCCATGGTCGGCGCGCTGACCATGGCGAGAATCATCCCGGACGCCGACGCTTCCACGTCGCTGCTCGAAGACGTCAGGCAAAACATTGAAATGATTTGAACGTAAGCAGTCGCCGAGGTCATGGCGACTTTCGCTCGCCCTCAAATGTGCATATGCACTGAAAGAGGCATCAGAGAAAAACGGGGATGTCGTTTGCCGCACTCGCTGCGAGTGCGCCAACTCACGAAATGGAGGATGCATCATGCAACAGCGTAAATTCCTGATTACCGGCGCAACGGGCAAAACCGGCGTGCACGTGGTCGACAATTTGCTCGAGGCCGGACATGCCGTGCGCGCGATGGTCCACAAGGAAGACGCACGCAGCGCGGCGCTGCGTGCCGCCGGCGCCGAAGTGGTCGTGGGCGATCTGCTCGATCACGACGACCTGATTCGCGCCACGGCGGGCGTGTCCGGCGCTTACCTCTGTTATCCCGTGCGGCCCGGGTTCATTCAGGGCACCGCCTACTTTGCCGACGCCGCGCGCCGCGCCGGTCTCGAAGTCGTCGTGGAAATGTCGCAAATCTCCGCCCGCGAAGATGCGAAGAGCCACGCGGCGCGCGATCACTGGATCGCCGAGCGCGTGCTCGATTGGGCAGGCGTGCCGACCATTCATATTCGCCCGACCTTTTTTTCCGAATGGCTGATCTTCCCGTGGGTGCTCGACACCATCGTCAAGGAAGGGCAGATTACCTTGCCTTATGGCGCGGGGCGCCACGCGCCGATTGCCGCGGAAGACCAGGCACGTTTCATTGCGCACATGCTCACGCAACCGTCCGGCCATCTCGGCAAGACCTACGAACTTTGCGGCCCGGTCGAACTCGACCATCACGGCATTGCCGACGAAATCGGCAAGGTCATCGACCGCAAGATCGTCTATCGCCCGGGCACGCTCGAAGAATATCGCGCACATTTGCAAAAGTACGATCTCCCCGAGTTCGCGATTCAGCACTTCATCGAGGTTGCCGTCGATTACCAGAACGGCGTGTTCAAGGGCACCGACAACGTCATCGAGCAGATCACGGGAAAGGCGCCGCAAACGGTGGAAGCTTTCGTGCGTGCCAATCGTGAGCTTTTCCAGGCCTGATTCGAACGATCATCGTGCAGTATCCATTCAGGAGATTCGAAATGAAGATCAAGGATTCCATCGTATTCGTAACAGGCGCGAGTCGCGGGCTCGGTCTGGCATTTGCGCGCGAGGCGCTCGCGCGCGGAGCCGCAAAGGTCTATGCGGGCGTGCGCAATCCGGAGCGCTTTAGCGAGCCCGGCATCGTGCCCGTCAAGCTCGACGTGACGGATCCTGCCTCGGTCACGGCGGCCGCGAAAATCGCATCGGATGTGACCGTGCTCGTGAACAATGCGGGTATTGCGGAAGTCAGCGAGTCGCCGTTTGCGCAAGACGTGGAAGACCAGGCGCGCCGCATCTTCGAAACGAATTTTTATGGGGTCGTCCGCACGACCCGCGCGTTCGAGGCATCGCTGCCCTCCAATGGCAACGGCGGCATCATCAACGTGCTTTCCGATGTTACGTGGCGGCCCGTGCCGTTCCTTGCGCCGTATTCGGCGTCGAAGGCCGCGGCCTGGAGTTATACCAACAACGCGCGGCTTCAGCTCAGGGAGCGCAAGATCGGTGTGGTCGGCGTGCACGTCGGTTTCGTGGATACGGATCTCACCAAGGGCTTCGACGTGCCGAAAGCCGATCCCGTCGATGTCGTTCGTCAGGCCTATGACGCCCTCGAAGCGGGCGAAAGCGAAGTGCTGGCCGATGACGGCAGCCGCGACCTGAAGCAGTCGCTCTCGGCTGCGGTGCCGGGTTACATCGACCCTTCGGTTTTGCAGGCATAGCTCGGCCTGCTGCAAAACGTCACGATTTGCGCGGCACCGGGCCATCGCTGACTCGCTCAGAATTCCATATCGAGCTCGTCGATGTCCTCGGTTTCCGATTGAGCGGCCGCGATCCATTCGGCGACATAGGGCTGCTTGAGCACACGCATGCAGTACTCGCCGATATCGGCATCGAGCGGCACATCGTAGGTCAGGAGTCGCGTGACGACGGGGGCGTACATCGCGTCGGCCGCGCCGATCTCGCCGAAGAGCCAGGGGCCGCCGTAGCGCTGGAGGCAGTCGCGCCAGATCGTGAGAACGCGCTCGATGTCGTCATGCGCGCGCGACCAGATCCGGAAATTCGGGAAATGGCCGCGCAGGTTCATCGGCAGCGCCGAGCGAAGCGCGCTGAAGCCCGAGTGCATTTCGCCGCAAACCGAGCGGCAGTGCGCACGCGCCTTGCGATCCTCCGGAAGGAGCCGCGCCTGCGGGCGGATCTCGTTGAGGTATTCGCAGATCGCGAGCGTGTCCCAGATCTCGATGCCGTCGTGTCTCAGGCAGGGCACGAGTATCGAAGGCGAGAGCAGCAGAAGCTCGGCGCGCGCGGCGGCGTCGTCGACGGGGACGGTGACCGCTTCGAATTCCAGTCCCGCAAGTTTCGCGAGCAGCCAGCCTCGCATGGACCACGAAGAATAGTTTCGACTGCTGATCGTCAAGGTGGTGTTCATCTGAACTCTTCCTGTGCGCGAGAATTCGCCACGGCGCCCATGCATCGCGCATGCGCGCCGCGCGGGCGTGCTGCACCACGAACGACGCCGTTATGCACTGTTTTGCTGCACGCGGCGGCGTGATTCGCGCTTGCACGCACCGCGAGCCCCGAGCGCGAGGCGGGTAGACGGCGCGCCATGCACACAGGCCTCGGCGTGGCTCTTGCCGGAGCCACGCGGTGCAAGCACCGTGCCATGGAATGCGCTCTGGAGCGCTCGCTGGCATATGTATTGCCTATTGAGCGTTCACCGAAATCGGGGACTCGCGCCCATGAATCTGCTTGCCTATCCGGCCTACCAGGCGATGGCGGACCTGGCGCTTCCGCTTCGTGCCGCCGCAACGCTCGTACGCACCACGCTCGCCGCATGGCCTGCTCTCGCGGGCGGACTCGACGCGCGCGATCTCGACGCGAGTTGGGAAATGCTCGAAATAGCCGGCTTGACGCATTCGCGCCCGCCATTCGGCATCGAGTCGGTGCAAGTGGACGGCAAACCGGTGCCGGTTACCGAAGAGGTCGTAAGGCGCACCCCGTTCGCCACGCTCCTGCGCTTTCGCAAGGACGCGCCCGCCGCGCAACCGCGCGTGCTGCTCGTCGCGCCGATGTCGGGGCACTTCGCCACCTTGCTGCGCGGGACCGTGCGCACGATGCTGGCCGATCACGACGTCTACATCACCGACTGGCACAATCCGCGCGATGTGCCGCTGGCGGCCGGGCGCTTCGGCTTCGACGAATATGTCGAGCACGTGATGGCGTTCCTCCGCGCGGTCGGGCCCGATTCGCACCTGATGGCGATCTGCCAGCCCACGGTCGCCGCACTGGCGGCCGTTTCGCTGATGGCCGCCGACAACGATCCGGCGCAGCCCGCGAGCATGACGCTCATGGCCGGCCCAATCGATTGCCGCGTGAATCCCACCGCGGTCAACACGCTGGCCAACAGCAAGCCAATCGAATGGTTCGAGCGCAATCTCATCAGCACGGTGCCTGGCGGCTTTGCGGGCGCGCATCGGCGCGTGTATCCCGGGTTCGTTCAGCTAGGCGCGTTCATGTCGATGAATTTCGAGCGGCATCTGGCCTCGTTTGCCGAGATGCGCCGGGAGCGCGCCAAGGGCGACGCCACCAAAGCCGATGCGATCCGCGCCTTCTACCGCGAGTATTTCGCCACGACCGACCTCACCGCCGAGTTCTACCTGGAAACGGTGCGCTCTGTGTTTCAGGAATACGCGCTGCCGCTGGGCAAGCTCAAGGTGGGCGATCGCCTCGTCGAGCCGCATGCGATCCGGCGCACGGCGCTGCTGACGATCGAAGGCGAGAAGGACGATATCTGTGCGATCGGGCAGACGGTCGCCGCGCAGGCGCTGTGCACGGGCCTGCGGCCGTACATGAAGACGCATCACGTGCAAACGGGCGTGGGGCACTACGGTGTGTTCAACGGCCGGCGCTGGGATACGCAGATCTATCCGCTCGTTCGATCCACGATTCACGATCATGAGCCGCGAGCGCGGCGCTTTGCCATGACGGCGGCTTCAGGGGGCACCGGTCAAGTCACGCTGCGCGCGTTGCTCGAAGCGGACACGCAGGCGACAGCG
The DNA here is from genome assembly GCF_038900695.1 of Paraburkholderia sp. JHI2823. Taxonomy (NCBI): domain Bacteria; kingdom Pseudomonadati; phylum Pseudomonadota; class Betaproteobacteria; order Burkholderiales; family Burkholderiaceae; genus Paraburkholderia; species Paraburkholderia sp. JHI2823. Next base: position 104,465 of record NZ_JAYMRY010000024.1, read on the forward strand.
GCGATTTCGACGGCCGCGCAAGTGCAATCCAAAGAAGGACGATGACCGGACCGGCCCCCGCAGCCAGGTTCGGAGCCGACCTCAGACGTGAGCGCTGCCGAGCATCGTTCCGCGGCACGCTGGCGATCCGCAGCGGCAAACGTATTCGCGCAGGGTGTCTTCGCACGTATCCTCGGGCAATTCGAGGGCGTAGTCGATGAAAAGCTCCTCGCCCGGCAAGATGTCGCGGCACGCGTCGATGAATACATGTCCGTCGATTTCGACGGTTTCACAGTTCGCCTGGCATGCGTGATTGAGCCAGCGCGCCCAGTTGCCGCCCTGGCCGCCGTCGATCACCCGGCCATCGGAAAGACCAAAGAGAAAAGTATGCGCGCCGTCTTCGCGCAGCCGATAACGCCGCGCCGCACTGCGCCAGGTGATGACTTTCCCTTTGTATTCGAAGATGCGCTCGCCGGCCCGCAGGGGGCGCAATGCATAGACACCTTTGCCGTGCACCGGCGACTGCCGGACAGTCATTCGTTTGCTCATGGCCATGCTCGCGCGTTGAACGCGTGAAGTATAAGCGGCCGCGATGAAAGCAAGTAACTAAATTGCCTGTGTGCGATGGCGCCGGCGATTGGGCATTCACCGCGTGCTTGCACGGCATGAAAGCGTGCGCGACAGCACAGCCTCGACTGCTCTACAGTTGACCTCGCGGCCGGGATCAGGGCAACATACGCGGGTTTACCGAGTGGGCTTCCGGATCCAATTTTTTGAGCGGACATATGGCAAGTACGAATGAGCCAGGCGCAGACGCCTCATTGACCTACCGGCTGAAGGCATTGACCAAGATTGCCGATCGCATGAGCAGCGAGTTGTCGCGCGAAAAGCTCGGCGTGCCGTATCCCGAGGCGAGCATCATCGCGGCGATCGGCACGTTCGGCCCGCAGACCGTCATGGATATCTCCCGGCGCGCCAATCTCGACAAGAGCCAGGCGAGCCGCACGGTCGAGGCCATGCTGACCAAGGAGATCCTCGCGCGCGCGGGCAACGACAAGGACGGGCGCAGCGTCATCATTTCGCTCACGGCCGAGGGCAAGAAGATCTTCAAGAAGGTCGGCCCGACGCTGGAGAAGCGCGACAGCGACCTCTACCAGGGACTCAACGAGGCGGAGCGCGTCGCGCTGCGCTTTCTGCTCGACAAGATCCTCGCCTCCCACGGCTGGGACGCCGGGGCCTGATCTCCTCCTTGCGACATGCCGGGCCGTTGGAGCCGGCGTGCCCGCTTCGCTTCGCGTGCGTTGCTGGCAGGCACGCGAGCAGTCATTGAATTGTCATCAAATTGCCGACGTGAAGCGCAATGCCGTCTCGCGGCGCATTGGGTGTTAACGCGCAGTGGCGCATACGCCTAAAACAATGGCATTTGAAGCGAAAAGCGCTTCAACGGATTGCCGTATCGTTCGCTCACATCGAAAAGGATGCCGGACGCGCTGCGTGAAGTCACAGCGGCCGTGCGGATCAATATTCTCTTTGGAGCACGATCGCAATGAAACACATCATCATGGAGAGCCCCGAGGCGGGCGCCGAGGGCAGCGTGGCGGGGACCGAGCCGCGCAGCGGTGCGGACGTGGCAAGCCGCAGTGCCGCACTGCAGTCGCCGTCGAACTGGGCGTGGGCGAGCGCGACCGGCCAGTACGACTGGATGGACAACTACGCGCCTTTTGTCACGCTCGACTAGCAAGTGACGCGCACTAGCAGCACGAGCGCGGTGGCCCATATCGCAAGAAGCGCCGCCTTCCGATGGAAGGCGGCGCGCAAAAGTAGAACGCCAGGAGAACGTCAGGCCTCGATGTTCTCGAAGATGGCGGCAATGCCTTGCCCGCCGCCGATGCACATCGTGACGAGCGCGTAACGGCCGCCCGTGCGCTTCAGTTCATAAAGCGCCTTGACGGTGATGAGCGCGCCCGTCGCGCCGATCGGATGACCGAGCGAGATGCCCGAGCCATTGGGATTCACCTTCGCCGGATCGAGCTGCAGTTCCTGACTCACGGCGCAGGCCTGAGCGGCGAAGGCCTCGTTCGCCTCGATGACATCGATGTCGCCGATGCGCAGACCCGCGCGTTCGAGCGCGAGACGAGTGGCAGGCACGGGGCCGATGCCCATGTAGCGCGGATCGACCCCCGCGTGCGCATACGCGACGAGCCGCGCCATTGGTTTGATGCCATGGCGCGCGGCGGTTTGCCGCTCCATCATCAGCACGGCGGCAGCGGCGTCGTTGATGCCCGACGCATTGCCGGCCGTGACGGTGCCGTTCTCCTTCCTGAAGACCGGGCGCATGGCGGCCAGGTCGGCGAGGTCGATGTCCGTACGAACATGCTCGTCGGTATCGAACACCACTTCCTTGCCTTTTACCTTGCGCGTGACCGGCAGGATCTGCTCCTTGAAGCGGCCCTCGGCAATCGCGCGCGCCGCCCGGCGATGCGACTCGACGGCGAGTGCGTCCTGCTGCTCGCGCGTGATGCCGAATTTCTCCGCGACGTTTTCGGCGGTGACGCCCATCGGCACGGTGTCGAACGGATCGTTCAGCGCGCCGAGCATCATGTCGACCAGACGGCTGTCGCCCATGCGCGAGCCAAAGCGCGCATCCATGGAGAGATACGGGGCGCGGCTCATGTTCTCGGCGCCGGCGCCGATGGCGACTTCGGCGTCGCCCAGCAAAATGGTCTGGGCCGCGGACACGATCGCCTGGAGCCCCGAGCCGCACAGGCGATTGACGTTGAAGGCGGGCGTGGACTGCGCCACCCCGCCCTGGATCGCGGCTACGCGGGAGAGATAGAGGTCCCTGGGTTCGGTCGGGATCACATTGCCGAAGACCACGTGGCCGACCTGGTCGCCCGCCACCCCGGCGCGCGCGAGCACCTCGCGCACCACCAGCGTGCCGAGTTCGGTTGTGGGCAAGTCCTTCAGGCTACCGCCAAATTTGCCAATAGCGGTGCGCACACCGCTCACTACGACGACTTCGCGTTCCAATTTCAATCGCTCCGTAAAAAGATGGGTGAGTGGGTCATCCGCTGTGCCGTAAGGGTGATATATCAACCAGATGGCGATGGCCACGCGGTTGGTTTGCTGTTGCCTGAGGAGCCTGAAAGAAGGGGCAAATCATCAGAGAAAAAGCCGGGCGGCACGGCGTCATGCAACACAGATTATGCAGCAGTTAGCGCGCTGTGTCTCCCTCTGCAAAAGATGATAAGTAAACTAATCTGTCAATGATCTGCGCGGGAATTCACTCAATTAAACGATGATTGGCGACAAGATGACGCCGACGACCCGAAGGCGTCGCATATATAGTTGATTTGTCATTCAACGCAATCGACGGCGACAAGTCGGCGCCGTACAGGAGGCAGTATGTTAAAGAACGCTAGCGAAGCGTATCCGGATCTGGCGGGCGATCTGACTCGCGTCCAAACCTCGCGCGTGACGCAGGCGCTATTCATCAAGGACAGGTTGGGCGGCCAGCTACTGGTGATCACCCGGCAGGGCGAGTCACAAGCCGTGTTTCCGGCGACCGACCGCAATATCGAAGTGATTTTGTGCGCGGGCTTGCGCATTCACGAATACGTCATGATCGACGGTGAAATCGACTATCAGGAAATTGCCGAAAGTCGAGACCATTTCAGAGACGCTGCAGAGTGCATCACCTTCGGAGCCGCGGATATCCGTGCGGCGGGCTGCCTGCTTGCCGGCGCGCACGGGTGACGGCGCGGCGGCTCGCGCGCCCGGGCAGGCGCGCGGTAGGTATTAGTTCTCTCGTCCCTGCTTCGGCGCCTGGATCATCTTCCAGCCGTTGCCCGCGGGATCGCGAAAACCGGCGTCGATGCTGCCGTAGCGGTCGACCGGTTCCTGTGTGAATTCCACGCCGAGCTTTTTCAACCGCTCGAAACTGGCCCTGCAGTCCGCCACACAGAGCACGAGGGGCGGCATCGCGCCCTTGGCCACCATGGCGCGCAGCGTTCGTGCGGTGGCGTCGTCGTGCACGGGCGGCCCCGGCACGAACAGGCCGAGCTGAAACGATGGCTGTTCCGGATGCTGGACCGTGAGCCAGCGGTACGCGCCGTTGCGCACGTCCGTATGCACCCGGAATCCGAGTTTGTCGACGTAAAACCGCAGCGCTTCGTCCTGATCGTCGACGTACAGGCCCACCACGTTGATCCCCTGGTTCATGTCGCCTCCTTGATAGATGGCCGCACTGTAGCTTTGGCCGCGCGCCGGCGCTTCTCCAAAACTGCTGTGGTGAGATCGGGGCGCTGCGCCGCCTTCAGCACGCAGGCCGGTATGCGGTCGAGCTCGCGCAGGCTCGCCCTGGCCTCGATGCGCATGGCGCTGGGGCTCATGCCGGTGATGTCGCGGAAGGTGCGGCCGAACGTGCCGAGGCTCTCCCAGCCGGTGGCGAAGGCGATTTCGGTGATGTCGAGCGCGGTGTCGCGCAGCAGGGTGGCCGCCTGCTCGATGCGCCTCGTGAGCAGATAGCGATGCGGAGGGAGACCGAAGGCGCGCTTGAAGGAGCGCGCGAAATGGGCTTCGGAAACGCCGCTGACTTCCGCGAGGCGCTTGACGGGCCAGGCCTCATGGGAGGCGGCGTCCATGCGGTCCTTCGCGCGCAGCAGGCGGCGCAGGAGGGCGGGGTCCTGCAAGGCATCGGCGGTGGCCAGTTCGCGGCGCGTGTTGTCGACCGCGAATGTGCCGCATTTGAGGGCGGCGCAAGATGGCATGCAGGCGTCTGAAGTGGGCGGCATGCCGGTAGTTTAGGCCCAACGGCGCCAGCGCCACGCGAGCGTGCGCTGGCGCGAGCGAGGCGCCTTACTTCAAGCGCCCCGCGAGGAACTGCTGCAACCGCTCGCTGCGCGGCGCGTTGAGCACTTCCTTGGGATCGCCTTGCTCCTCGATCTTCCCCTTGTGCAGGAATACGACATGATTGGAAACGTTGCGCGCGAAACCCATTTCGTGCGTGACGACGATCATCGTGCGGCCTTCCTCCGCCAGCTTTTGCATGACCTTGAGCACTTCGCCCACGAGTTCGGGGTCGAGCGCGGACGTGGGTTCGTCGAAGAGCATCACTTCGGGCTCCATGGCCAGCGCGCGCGCGATCGCCACGCGCTGCTGCTGGCCGCCGGAGAGATGCGACGGGTACTTGTGCTCGACGCCCGCCGCGAGCCCCACCTTGTCCAGGTACTTGCGCGCGCGGGCCTCGGCTTCTGTGCGGCTCAGGCCCAGCACACTCACGGGCGCTTCGATGATGTTCTCGAGCACGGTCATGTGCGCCCAAAGATTGAAATGCTGAAAAACCATCGAAAGGCGCGTGCGCATCTTCTGCAACTGCTTCGGGTCGCTCACGCGCAGCGCGCCGGCACGATCGGCGCGGGTGCGGATTTCCTCGCCGTTGAGCGTAATGCGTCCCGAGCACGGCGACTCGAGGAAGTTGATGCAACGCAGGAATGTGCTTTTCCCCGAGCCGCTCGACCCGATCAGGCTGATCACGTCGCCAGCCTTCGCCTTGAGCGATACGCCCTTCAATACCTCGTTCTCGCCGAACTTCTTGTGCAGGTCGTCGACAATCAGCTTGTACATACTCGATTCACTCCATCAGGACTGCGTGAAATTCTTAGTGGCCTTGCGGCTTCAAATAAGCCAGCATGCGCGTCTCCACGCGCCGGAAGGCCCAGATCAGGGCGAAGACGATGGACGCGTAGAGCGCCGCTGCAATGCCATAGGCCTGGAACGTCATATAGGTGGCGGAGTTCGCGTCGCGCGCCACCTTCAGGATATCGGGCACGGTTGCCGTGAACGCGAGCGTCGTGGCGTGCAGCATGAGGATGACCTCGTTGCTGTACGAGGGCAGCGCGCGCCGCAACGCGGAGGGCAGGATGATGCGCGTATACACCTTGGTCTTCGACATGCCGTAGGCCTGCGCCGCTTCGATTTCGCCGTAGGATGTTTCGCGAATCGCACCAGCGAAGATCTCGGTGGCGTAAGCGCACTCGTTCAACGCAAACGCGAGCAGCGTGCAATTCATGGCACTGCGAAAGAAGTCGCCCAGCACTGCGTTGTAGTGAACGAAGTGCAGGCTGTAAATGCCCGTGTAAATGAGCAGAAGCTGCACATAGAGCGGTGTGCCCCTGAACACATAGGTGTAGACCCAGACCGGCCGCGAAAGCCACGGATTGCGCGACGCGCGCGCAATCGCGAGCGGCACGGCGAGCACGAAACCCGCCACGATCGAAACGACCAGCAGCCAGAGCGTGATGGCGAGCCCGCTAATGTTGAAGCCGTCGCTATACAGAAAGTTCGGCCAGTATTGACGAAGCAGTTCGATCACAGCGCTGCCCTCCGCACACCGGTCGAGTAGCGCTTTTCGAGCCGGTGCAATGCCAGGTTGGAAACCGTGGTGATGGCGAGATAGATCGCGCCGGTCACGAGTGTGAAAAAGAAGAACGACTGGGTGGCCTTGCCCGCGTCCTGTGCGGCCTTCACCACGTCGGCGAGCCCGATGATCGAGACCAGCGCCGTGGCCTTCACGAGCACCTGCCAGTTGTTGCCGATGCCCGGCAGCGCGAAGCGCATCATCTGTGGGAACAGGATGCGCCTGAACACGCGCGTGGAGCTCATGCCGTAGGCGAAGCCCGCTTCGATCTGGCCGCGCGGCACGGCGAGAAACGCGCCGCGGAAGGTCTCCGTGAAGTACGCGCCGTAGATGAAGCCGAGCGTGATGACGCCGGCCACGAACGGATCGATGTCGATCTGGTCCATGCCCATCATGTCGGTCGCGTCGTTGAGCCAGATCTGGATGCTGTAGAACAGCAGCAGCATGAGCACGAGGTCGGGTACCGCGCGAATGAGCGTGGTGTACATCGTGCCGATGCGCGAGAGCGCGCGATTGGGCGAAAGCTTCGCCGCGGCGCCTGCGAGCCCCAGCACGAATGCCGCGCCGAGCGAGAACACGGCGAGCTTGATGGTTTCCCACGTGCCCGCGAGGAGCAGCGGGCCAAAGCCTTGAAAGTCCATGAAAGGATGACCTCCGTTAATGCAGATGCAGACAGCGGTGCCTAGCCGCCGTAGACGTCGAAATCGAAATACTTCGACTCGATTTTCTTGTATGTGCCGTCCTCGATCATCTCGGCGATCGTCTTGTCGATCTTCGCCTTGAGGTCGGCGTCTTCCTTGCGCAGGCCGATCGCGGCGGCGCCCGTGGGGATCGCCTGACCGGCAAACGCAAAGCCCGCGCCGCGCGGCGTCTTCAGGAAGCCGAGACTGGCCTGCACTTCGTCTTGCAGCGCGGCGTCGAGGCGTCCCGACTGCAGGTCCAGGTAAACCTGATCCTGGTTCTGGTAGGCAATGACGTTGACCCCCTTCGGTGCCCAGTTCTGCTTTGCGTAGGTTTCCTGAATAGAGCCTTGCTCGACGCCCACCGTCTTGCCTTGCAGCGACGCGATGGTCGGCTGCAGCGGCGAACCCTGCTTCGCGACGAGACGCGTAGGCGTATTGAAAAGCTTGGTCGAAAAGGCGATTTGCTGCTCGCGCTGCGGGGTGATGGTGAGCGCGGAGAGCGCGCCGTCGAACTTCTTGGCCTTGAGGCCCGGAATCATGCCGTCGAAATCCTGCTCGACCCACACGCATTTAGCGTTCAGGCGTCGGCAGATTTCGTTGCCGAGGTCGATGTCGAAACCGACCAGCTTGCCATCGGTCGCCTTCGATTCGAACGGCGCATAGCTCGCGTCGGTGCCGAAGCGGATCGTGGCCCAGTCTTTCGCGTACGCGCCACCGGCGGCAAGGGCGAGGGCGACACACAAGGCAAGTTTCTTCATGAAGTCTCCAGTAAGAATGAGGGGCGCCCATGCGGGACACGCGCCTGTGTCCGTTCGTGTACGGCGGCTCGGTACTACAAGTTGTCTATACAATTATCGATACGTCGCAAAGGCCGGCAATCGGTGTTAGTACCTGGTGAAACAACCCGATCCAGCTGAAATCTGTCGTAAACCGGGCATTGCGAAGGGGAGATACGGGTAAACCTGAAGTAAATTGAACTTGTATAGACAAGCTCGTTTCTGTAATCTGCTCTCACCTTGTCCAGACAACTTTGAGACTGCGATGAACATCAAACTGACCCCCGGCCATCTGACCCTCCCGCAACTGCGCCAGATCGCGCGTTCCGCCGAAAACGGCGGCGTGAAGCTCGAACTCGATCCGGCGAGCTTCGCGGCCATCGATGCGGGCGCGCGCGCCGTTGCGGAAATCACGGCGAAGGGCGAGCCCGCGTACGGCATCAACACCGGGTTCGGTCGTCTAGCCAGCACGCATATCCCGCGCGACCAGCTCGAACTCCTGCAGCGCAATCTCGTGCTCTCGCATGCCGTGGGCGTGGGCGAGCCGATGGAGCGTCCGGTCGTGCGTCTCTTGATGGCGCTGAAGCTGTCGAGTCTCGGCCGCGGTCATTCGGGCATTCGCCGCGAAGTGATGGATGCGCTCATCACGCTCTTCAACGCCGACGTGCTGCCTGTGATTCCGGTGAAGGGTTCGGTGGGCGCCTCGGGTGACCTCGCGCCGCTCGCGCATATGTCGTGCGTGTTGCTCGGTGTAGGCGATGTATTCGCGAAGGGCGAGCGCATGAGCGCGGTCGAGGGTTTGCGTCTCGTCGGCCTCAAGCCGCTCGCGCTCCAGGCGAAGGAAGGTCTCGCGCTGCTCAACGGCACGCAGGCCTCCACGGCGCTCGCGCTCTACAACCTGTTCGCGATCGAAGACCTGTACCGTACGGCGCTCGTCTCGGGCGCGCTGAGCGTCGACGCGGCAGCGGGCTCGGTGAAGCCGTTCGACGCGCGCATCCACGAACTGCGCGGCCATCGCGGCCAGATCGAGGCGGCTGCTGCATACCGCACGCTGCTCGAAGGCTCGGCGATCAACCTCTCGCACCGCGACTGCGGCAAGGTCCAGGATCCGTACTCGCTGCGCTGCCAGCCGCAGGTGATGGGCGCGTGCCTCGACCAGATGCGCCACGCCGCGCAGGTGCTGCTCATCGAGGCGAACGCCGTCTCGGACAACCCGCTGATCTTCCCGGAAACGAACGAAGTGCTTTCGGGCGGCAACTTCCACGCCGAGCCGGTCGCCTTCGCCGCCGACAACCTCGCGCTGGCCGCCGCCGAGATCGGCGCGCTCGCCGAGCGCCGCATCGCGCTGCTCATCGACGCGACGCTCTCGGGCCTGCCGCCTTTCCTCGTGAAGGACGGCGGCGTGAACTCGGGCTTCATGATCGCGCACGTGACGGCGGCCG
>NZ_JAYMRY010000025.1:0-113547 GCF_038900695.1 Paraburkholderia sp. JHI2823
CCAACGTCCTGGAGCCCGAACTCGACCAGAACTGACAAGGAAATCTACAATCGACACCGCGCAACGCCCAACCCCGCCGAATCGGTCACGTTCCCGAAATCGGCGGTCACGTTCGCCGAAATCCGCACTGTGGGTACGTACTTGCGTCAGGGTTATTCGACGTCTGCCCTCATTCACGTGGCTGTGAGTGTGCCGCGAAGCGTGTAGGCACCTTCGACCGTGTCTTCGCTGTTGCAGGGCCTGCCGCCGCGCTGCGTGGCTACGCTTTCCAGAATCTGTGGTAAGCCGGCCCTTCTGACTTTGGCGGGTGTTCCGGTTCAGTTATCTTGACGGGCGTGGGCATGGGAAAATCAACACCCACCAGAATGGCCTCGCCCTGCCCAAGCGTTGGAAGGAATGCTGCCGCCGAACCGTCCAGATTCCCGCACGCTTTTTCGACGACGTCGCGATCCCGTTCATTGATGAGCCGATGGACGATGAACATACCCATCTGGCTTAGCACATCCTCGGGTACGTCGCACGGGCGTTGTGTCGCGAGGATGGTCGTCAGACCGTATTTTCGACCCTCCTTGGCAATCAGCCCAAAAGCGTCGAGGTGCATACGGTTGTTTTCACCGCCCATATTCCGGTTCAGGAATTGGTGTGCCTCATCCAGCACCACGACTACGGGCATCTTTTCAAAGGCACGTTGACGGGCTATACCGAGCAGATAGCGTCCGATGGCATTCGCCAGCAGCTCACGGGCGTTGTGATCACACGGCAGGAACTCCATCGAAATCCGGAGAACCCGGTTGCCGGATTTGAGAAACGCGTCAATTTGCTCAGTGAGCGACGACTCGAATACTTCCGGATGGAAGAGGCAGCGCAGCGATTTCGCGCGGGTAATCGAATAGATCTTCGCGACGAGTGTCTCGCAATAGCCTTTGGTGCGTTCGTCGTACCCGCCCCACACGGAATAGTCGGGCTTCGCTAGGGAGCCGCCGTTTTCGTACACGCACTCCTCAAAGATTTGCTTTCCAAGCTGCGAAATCAGGTATTTGGCGCCTTCGGCCTCGACGGCTCCTTCATGGCGGGCCCAGGCCACGTTGAACTCCCGACGGACGGTGCCTGCCTTTTTGACGGTAAGGGGCTCGTTTTCGCCGTTCAGAACGTAGTTGAGCTTGAGGCTACGCAAGGCTTCGCGCAGCTTGGGGACCTGCGCCCCAGGACTTGGCTGGAAGATGGCGAAAAGATCGGGTTCGGTGAGCTGCCAGTATGGAAAGGCAACGAACTGACGAGAGTCGTCTTTGCTTTCTCGCTCGCCTCCCAGATGGATCGCCTGAACACCTTCCGCGAACGTGTGAAACTCTCCCGTCGGATCGATTAGGATGATCTTGCCGCCGATGCGGGCGGCCTCCTGGACGACCCGTGCCACGGTCCAGCTCTTGCCCCCGCCTGTCGCACCAAGCACTGCACAGTGCCTGCCAAACATATGCGTGGGGCTGACATTGACCTGGGTACCCGATTCCTGTGAGATCGTCGCCAGTTCAATGAGCCCGGCAACGCCGGCGTTGTTGCCTTCGACGATGTGCTTGACCAGAAGCGGATGTGCCGAATAGACCTGCTGGCCGATACGGGGATGAACCGGAATGCCAGAAATCACCTTGCCGGTTGCCAGCTCAAGTGTCGTCAGCAATTGCACGAACCCGATCGGATGCGCGTCGGGGCGCTCACCCAGCACGGGTTCTGCCTTGAGCCGTTCATTGTCCGGCAGCCGGACCTCGGTAATCCGGCCAAGCACGGCAAGTCCTTCGCCCTCCATGAAGACAAACTCACCCACCTGCCCGCCAAGAACTGCGTAGCCCGAATACTGGCGCGCCGACACGCTTGCCGCAAAAGGCAGATTGATCTTCACAGCGTCTGGACTCACGTACGACACCGAGCCGACGTATCTGCTCGGATCGAACGGGCTTGTGGGCAGGCGCCTGTTCATGCCTTTTCGCCTCGAAGACGCCGGATACGTTCAAAGTGCTGCTCGAGGTCCGTTTCGGCAGCAATGTCGGGCAGGTGGGGCACGATTTCCTCGAACGTCGCGCTGATCAGCGCAAGGCGGGCATCGCCGTGCTCGATGAGGTAACGAATCTTCTTCAAGTGCGCATTCGTTGCATCTATTCCCGATTTTTTTGGATCGTCCGTGCGCGGTCCGAGTCCCGGATCACATACGGCTACCTTGAGACTGAGGTTCGAGTTGATTGCCGACAGTATCGGCTCCGCAATGTGATTGTCGTTAAAGCCGAACCCGAGGATCAGCAGGCCGGTGTCGGCCTGGCGAAGTGCCGCCTGAAGCGACGACATCATCTCGAAATAGGGTTGCTCGAATGCGAGTTCATATTTTGTGTTACGAGGATAAACCAGCAGGGGACTGTCGCAGTCAGCCTTTTTCTCAATCTCGTTTGTTGCCGGGTTTCTCATCCAGTCAATCGAACCATGCAGCTTGTAGAGCAGAAAGACGTTCGAGATGAAATCATGGCTATCGGGGTTGCTGTCGCGTCTGACGATGTCGTATGTGAAGTAAAGGCTGTCAACGACCTGTGGGCTGGCGTGCGAGAAGCCGTCGATCACAACATAGCGTCCTTTGCGCGCAGCGTACTCAAAACACAGATCGCACGGTTACGTCGTCATCGGGCTCGAGGAAACGCACGGCGTTCCGAACCGTCGATTCGGCCGTGTGAATGAACCGGCGGACGGTCTCCCGTTCATTTTGATCAACCAAGAATTCTGCGGCGATCTTGCAGTGAGAAAGCAGCGCCTCAATATTTCCTTTTCGCTGCTCATCCTCTGGCAAACGTGAAAGCACAAGAACCCGCTCGAAATCGTCGCCGGTCACCTCATGCACTTTCGACCACAAGTCCCACATGGTCGGCGCCAGTCTTTTGCCCTCGACTGGTTTACGACCTTCTGCACTTTTTGCCTCGTCAACATTCACGTGCAACGATGTCCCGAGACCTGTGAGAACAACAAGGTTACTGCACCGGAAACAGTCGGACAGACTGCGCTGGATTTCGTCAAGCGCCGGATCTGACACGGGTTCACCATTGTCGCCAGGTGGTCGAGTCTTTTCCCACTGTCCGGAACTTCGATAAGTGAATACCTGCATTTGCTGGGTTCCGCGCTGATAATGCCGGGCAGTATACGACTTTCAGGTGCGTGCGAGGACAGAGGTCGGCATCTGACATTCGCGGTCGAAGACGTCTGGATGGCAGAAATGGAGCTCAAAGCCGCCTTACAAACGTCGACCCGTGAGTGTCGGCTCGGCCGACAACTCGCCGCCCGGGATGCCGCGCAAATGACTTGTCCCGTTTGCGACCTGCCGTAGCCCTCCCATTGCTTCGCAAGGCAGTGGTTGTCGACCCGCCTTCCGCGTTGCCCACCAGCATTCATCCAGTTTTCCCATCATGATCGGCGAGGCGTCAGGACGGAATGGCCGCGCGTACAGCGGCCACCACGCGCTGGGCCAGTTCGTCGCGGGCGAGCGGCGGGAATTCCGCCTTCAGCTCGGCCGGAAGCGTGCCAGTTTCCAGCACGGCCTCGATGATGCGGTCAATATCAGTGTTGGGCCCTTCGATCACGTTCTTGATGCGAAGGCGGGCCTGGTTCCACGGGTGTTCAGTCGGCGAGAGCAGCGCGGAACCCAGCGCGTGGGCCAGTGCCATGCGCATCTCCAGGCTCGCGCCGCTGTCACCCTCACCGTTTTCGAGGCGGCGGACCTCGGTCTCCGTCGTGTTCAGCAGTCCTGCGAGTTCTGCCTGGGTCAGCTGCCTGGCTTCGCGCACGCGGCGGACCATGTATAAAGCGACATCTTCGAGGCTGCTTTTGGGAGTGGCAAAGCCATCTTCAGACTCCTTGCGCGTAGAACTAAAGAGGCTTGAAAGCGTGGGGATGGCGAAAAACCTCAATCAAACCTGCAGGCTTCTTGACGTAAATAAGGATCGCTTGCGCAATCTGGCGCCAGATATCGTCGCTCGAATAGTGAAAACTGGACGGGAGGACAGACACAGGCAAAAGATTGAACGAGAAGAAGCCAACGTTAACAACTATTGGCAATGCTACCCGGAGCTACGCTCACAGCACATACAACCAACGAGCGGTAGAGTTTCGTCGCTAGTGTCTCAGAGAACAGGAAGAAAATTCAACCGGTCTGAAGCTTCAAAGTTTCAGAAGAGGGCGTCGCGGCTATCAGCGGCCATCAAGGATGCCGGGGATGCTACGGATAAGCCTCGTTCGAAAAATCGGGACACACCAAGGACAACCAATTCTTGTCGTAAACGACATTAATTGATGAACTCTACATTTTTTTCGCAAACACCCTGCTCGGCGAAATTGGCGGAAGGCAGCCAGAGTCGAACTGACCCGGGAGCGGCTGACGCCCCCAACCGGGTTTGAAGCCCGGCCGTACCACCGGATACGAATGCCTTCCTTCGTCAAACCCTGCTTCAGTTGCAACTGAAAATACAGGCACATGCCGATGTGCCTACAACCATTCGCGCATTCGGCTATCGAGCCGCAGCAGATGGGTGTCACGCTGGAAGCGAGTATATCCAACGCGATCGAAGAACTCCAGAATCTGGATCGCGCGCTTGCGGCCCAACTGCGTGACGTCGCGAAATGCCGCGGCGCTCACAGCGCCGCCCTGTTCGATAGCAACCTGCGCGACGACACGCGCGAGCATTTGCACCACGTCGCGATCGTAAAAGAGATCGCGCACGACCTGGTACACCCTGCCGAGCCGGGCGAGCTTACGCAACAAGGCACGCACCTTCTCTTCCGGTTGCCGCGTTTCGCGCGCAAGGTCGCGCACCCAGGGGGGATCGAAGCGTCCCTGCGCAATCAACGGCGTGAGAAGCGCAGCCAGCGCTTCCTCGCCGGCGTCGAGCGTCACCGCATGCGAAGGCAGATGCAGCCGCGGCCCACTGCGCGCCACCCTCCCCTCTGCCGCGAGCGACTCGATCGCGGCGCGCCACACGGCGTCACTCACGAGCGGTGCCGCCATGCGCCGCAAGCGCGCTGAATCGGGCCCCTGTTCATCGGGCGAGCGAGCATGAAATTCGGCGAGCGCTTCGACAACGCGCTCCTTGAGCCGCGTCCAGTGCGCGTGTGCAATCACCGCGCCTTCATCGTCGCGCCCTTGCGGCGCGATGGGTATCGCATTCGCGGGCAGTTCGAGTGTGGCATCGTCGTAGCCCGTCAATTGCATCAACGTCGCGCGCGAAATGCCGCGCGGCGCTTCTCCGATCAGCGGCGCAAGACTCGCTTCGTCGAGCCACGCGCGCAACGCGTCGAGCCATGCGCGCCGTTCAGGCGTTCTGCGCCGCCGCGATGGTCCGAACGGATCGAGCACGCGCCCTCCGCCCACGGTGCGAGTCGCCTGCGCATTGCGGACGATGAAACGGTCTCCCGGCAACGCGTGCAACGGCGCATCGAAGACGAGCTGCACGCGCGCAGCCGCACCGGGCGCAAGCGTCTCGCCTTCGAGCAACGCAACGTTCGCAACGCGGTGCGTGGTGCCGAGGTGCACATGAAGCGGCGACCAGTGCTGCAGTGTGATGCCTGCATCGCCGAGCAATTGCAGTTCGACGTCGAGGCGCACAGCAGGCTCGGCCAGGCGCGCGTCGACAATCCAGTCGCCACGCGCGATCTTCTCCTTGTCGACGCCGGTAATGTTGAGTGCGCAACGTTCTCCCGCGCGCCCCGTCTGGACCGCGCGATTCTGCGCATGAAGTCCGCGCACGCGCACCGGTGCGCCAGCCGGCGCGAGCACGAGCGTGTCGCCCGTTTGCACCTGTCCGGCGAATACGGTGCCCGTCACCACCGTTCCCTGGCCGGTCAACGTGAACACGCGATCGACGGCGAGGCGAAAGAGGCCATCGTCACGGCGCGCCCGCCATGCGGCGGCGCGCTCGCGCAGCCAGGCGTCGAGGCACGCCACGCCTGCGTCCTGGGATTGCGTCGCGCGGGTTTCGAAAATCGGTGCGTCCGCAAGCGTCGTTTTCGCGAGCCACGCGGCAATTTCCGCACGCACTGTTCCCAGCCGCGCCGCATCCACGCGATCGGCCTTCGTAAGCGCGATGGCGCCCTGCCGCACACCCAGCAACTGCAAAATGGCGAGATGCTCGCGTGTTTGCGGCATGACCCCGTCGTCGGCGGCGATCACGAGCAAGGCGAAGTCGATGCCGCACGCACCCGCCGCCATCGTGTGCACGAGCTTTTCATGACCCGGCACGTCGATGAAGCCGAGCACGTCGCCGTTGGCGAGCGGCAAGTAGGCGTAGCCGAGCTCGATCGAAATGCCGCGTGCCTTCTCTTCCTTCAGACGGTCGGTGTCCACGCCGGTCAGCGCGCGGACCAGCGTGGTCTTGCCGTGATCGATATGCCCCGCCGTACCGACGATCACAGACGCAGCTCCGTGAGTTGAGCGACGAACGCCGGCTCATCCGCGCTCTCGAGGCAACGCAGGTCCATACGCAAGGCGTCGTCGGCAATGCGGCCGATCACCGGTCGCGGCAGGCTGTATAAAGCGCGCTCGAGTTTGAGCAGCGCGCGGCCGCTGCCGCCCTTACCGGCATGGCGCACGACGAGCCCGCTGCTCGGCAGCACGTCAACGGGCAACGCGCCACTGCCGATCTGGCTGAACATCGGCTCGATGTTCGCGGCATACGTTTCGCCCAATGCGCGCTGCAACGGCGACAGCACGCGCTGCGCGGCCTCCTGTATTTCCATCGCGGGACGCGTGAGAAGGCGCAATGTCGTAAGCCGCTCCTGCAGAAATTCAGGCGCCCGATAGAGGCGCAGCACGGGTTCGAGCGCCGCGAGCGTGAGCTTGCCCACGCGAAGCGCACGCTTGAGCGGATGCTTCTTGATCTTCGCGATCATGTCCTTGCGCCCGACGATCAGCCCGGCTTGCGGGCCGCCCAGCAGCTTGTCGCCGCTGAATGTCACGAGGTCCGCGCCCGCTTCGATGGTCGCGCGCACCGTGGGCTCCGCGGGCAACCCCCACTGCGCGAGATCGACGAGCGTTCCGCTGCCGAGATCGACCGCAACCGGCAGGCCATGACGGCGCGCGAGCGGCGCGAGTTCATCGAGTCCGACGCTTTTCGTGAAGCCGCTGATCGCGTAGTTGCTGCAATGCACCTTCATCAGCAGCGCCGTGCGTGGATTGATCGCCGCTTCGTAGTCCTTGAGATGCGTCCGGTTGGTCGTGCCGATTTCGCGCAGCCGCGCACCCGCGCGGCTCATGATGTCGGGTATGCGAAACGCCCCGCCGATCTCGACCAGTTCGCCGCGCGACACGACGACTTCCTTACGCGTGGCGAGCGCACTCAGCAGCAACAGCACCGCCGCCGCGTTGTTGTTCACGACGGTTGCGGCTTCCGCACCGGTCAGCTCGCAGATCAGCGCATCGATCAGGTCGTCGCGGTCGCCGCGCTTGCCGCTCGCCAGATCGAATTCGAGATTCGCGGGTTGTGTGAGCGCCTGCACCACGGCCTTGACTGCCTCGTCGGGAAGCAGCGCGCGGCCGAGATTCGTGTGCAGCACCGTGCCCGTCAGATTGAATACGGGGCGCAGACGGCTTTGCGCGCGATCGGCCAGGCGCTGGGCGGCGGCCGCGATCACGCGCTCCAGCGCAAATGGTTCGATGTCCTTGTTTTCATGCTCGAAGGTCCCGGCCTGCACATCGCGGCGCCAGGCGTCCTGAGCGGCGCGTATCGCATCGAGCACCTGGGTGCGCCCGTACTGCGCGATCAGCGGTTGCGCGTGGGCCGAGGCAATCACGCGCTCGACCGCCGGCATCTTTGCGAGCAGCGTGTTGAGCGCCCGCGCATCGTGCTCCGTTGCTCGTCCCACGGTTTCACTCATGGCGCACGCGGCTCCTTACTGGTCACGTGGCACTTCGGGCCACAACAACGGATTCGGGCTCGCGCGGCGGTAACCCGCTTCGCTCATCAGCAGATCGAGCGTGAGGCTCGCCAGGTCGTCGGCAAGCGGCTCGAAGTCGAGATCTTTCTCCTGATAGCCGATCTTGCGGTATGTATGGCACTCGTCACACGATTCGGCCTTGAGTGCGGGATTGCCGCCTTCGATGCCGTGATACGCAATGCCCTTGGTCGAATCGCAGTTCGTGCACTTCACGCGCACGACGTGGGCCTCGGTGCCGCACAGGCCGCATTGCGCGTAGCGATAGCCCTGATACGCGCCGCCGATGCGCACGATGCTGGCCACGGGCGGCGAGCCGCACACGGGGCACACGCCGGGCGCATCGACGTAGGGCACGTCCCGCGCGTCGATGCGGCTTGCCAGGTCGGTCCACACCACCTGCAGCGCGGCCATGATGAACGGCGCGGTGGCGGGCGCGATTTCGGTGTAGCGCTGTGCGAGGATCGCATCGGCCTGGGCGTCGAGCTGCGCCTGGTCCATGGCGCGCAATGCGTCGAGCACGTTTGCGAGCGCGGGCGTGACGGCGCCGGCAGCTTCGATGCGATCGGCGAGGCGGTACAGCACCTCGCGCCATTGCGGATCACGCTCGCCACCAAGCGCCGGTAGGATCGGCATCGAATGGCGTTGCGCGCTTTCGATCGATTCGCGGACGGGCAACGCAGCGTTCACGTGTTCGAGCGCTTGCTGCTGCGCGTCGACGAGCACTGCCATCAGCCGCACATAGCCACCGATGGGATTATGGTCAGCGAGGTGCCGAAGCCGCGCGGCGCGCGTGCTGAAAAAGGCGGAACGCTCGGGCAGGCGGATGCGCGGTATGGCCGAGGGATCGAGCGTCTCTATTTGCTGCGGGTCGAGAATGCGTTGCGTCACGACGGTCTGCTCCAGAACGGCTTCGCAAATAAAAAACCGCCGTGCCCTCGCGGGCGCCGGCGGTTTGCCGCTCGCGCCGCCGCTGCCTTAGCGCCAAACGGCGCGGCAGGCGGCGCGCAGCCTGTGCGTTACTTGATGCTCTCGCGGAACCAGCGCGGATGATGCTTTCGGGCCCAGCCCCAGGTCACGTAACCGCGCGTCATCGCGCCGATCGATCCCTTTACCCACAAAGCAGCATAGATGTGGATGATGATGCCGCAGATCAGCACGAAAGCCGTTATCGCATGCACCAGCGAGGAGAGCCGGATGATCTCGATCGGGAAATACAACGAGAAATATCGCCGCCAGATCACAATGCCGCTCAAGAGCAACAGCACGAGGCAAACCACCATCACAAAGAATAACAGCTTCTGTCCCGCATTGTAGCGGCCGATTTCGGGCAGTCTGTCTTCACGGTTGTTGAGCACGTCGCCCATCTGCTTCATCCACTGGATGTCGTCGCGATCCAGATAATTGTGATGCCAGAAACGCAGCGCGAGGATCAGGAACGACACGAACATCACTACGCCGATGAACGGATGCAAAATGCGCGTCCACTGCCCGCCCCCGAGCACCGCGTAAAGGAAGGACATGGACGGATGGAACATCGCGAGGCCCGAGAGCGCGAGCAGGATGAAGCTGATCGCCGTGATCCAGTGATTGCTGCGCTCGTTGGGCGTGTAGCGCTCGATCAATTGCGGTTCATCGTATTTCATCGCTGCGCTCCTCGGGTGATTCGCCACGCATGCGCCGCGCCTCGTCGCGCGCCGCGGCTTCATCCTCGTCGGTCACTTCGTTCGGTCCGACCCGCGTGTAATGGAAGAATCCGGCCAGCGCCGTGAGCGCCATGATGCCTAGCGCAATCGGCTTGGCCGCGCCTTTCCACAGCCGCACCATCGGACTGATGCGCGGGTTCTCGGGCAGGCCGTGATAGAGCGAGGGCTGGTCCGCGTGATGGAGCACATACATCACGTGCGTGCCGCTCACGCCAGGCGGATCGTAGAGCCCGGCGTTCTGGAAGCCGCGCTCCTTGAGATCCACGATGCGCTCGGCCGCATGCTGCTTCATGTCTTCCTTCGTGCCGAACACGATCGCGCCAGTCGGGCAGGTCTTCACGCAAGCGGGTTCCTGCCCCACGGCCACGCGGTCCGAACAGAGCGTGCATTTGTAGACACGGCGGTCCTTCCGCGAAAGACGCGGAATATCGAACGGGCACCCCGCGATGCAAAAGCCGCAGCCAATGCAGTTTTCCTGATGGAAATCCACGATGCCGTTCGTGTACTGCACGATCGCGCCCGGCGAGGGACAAGCCTTCAGGCAGCCCGGATCTTCGCAATGCATGCAGCCGTCCTTGCGGATCAGCCATTCGAGGTTGCCGTCCGGATTCTCCCGTTCGGCGAACCGCATCACGGTCCACGAGTGCTCGGTGAGATCGTGCGGGTTGTCGTAGACGCCCGTATTGAAGCCGATTTCGTCGCGCAGCTCGTTCCACTCCATGCACGCGGTTTGACACGCCTTGCAACCGATGCACTTCGTCACGTCGATGAGCTTCGCGACCGTGCCGGTAGCCGGCTCGCGCACGCCAGGCGACGGCGTGGTCGTGGCGGACACGCGCTTGATGTCGAGTGATTGCAATGCCATGGTTCGCGTCCCCCTATGCCTTTTCGACCTTCACGAGGAACGATTTGAACTCGGGCGTCTGCGAGTTCCCGTCGCCAACGGGAGGCGTGAGCGTATTCGTCAGATAGCCCGGATGCGTGAGCCCCTTGAAGCCCCAGTGAAGCGGCACGCCGACCGTGTGCACGGTCTTGCCGTCGATGTTGAGCGGCCGGATGCGCTTGGTCACTACCGCCACCGCGATCAGGTAGCCGCGATTGCTCGTCACCCTCACGCGGTCGCCCGCCACCACGCCCACCTCCTTCGCCAGCACTTCGCCGATCTCGACGAACTGCTGCGGCTGGATGATCGCGTTCAGGCGGGCGTGCTTCGTCCAGAAGTGGAAATGCTCGGTGAGGCGGTACGTGGTCGCGACATGCGGGAACTGCTGCGCAGTCCCGAACGTCTTGCGGTCGTCGGGGAACACGCGCGCGGCCGGATTGTTGGTGGCGAGCGGGTTGTTCGGGTGGAACGGGTTATACCCGAGCGGGTTCTCGAACGGTTCGTAATGCTCGGGGAACGGTCCTTCGTTCATGCCGTCGCGCGCGAAGAAGCGTGCCACGCCCTCCGGATTCATGATGAACGGGCCCATGCCTTGGTCCGGTGCTTCGTCGATCTTGAAGTCGGGCACGTCCGGGCCGGTCCACGCGCTGCCGTTCCACGCAATCAGCTTGCGGGAAGGATCGAAGGGCTTGCCCGCCGCATCGCACGACGCACGGTTGTAAAGCACCCGGCGATTGGACGGCCAGGCCCAGGCCCAGTTGAGCGTCTGGCCAATGCCCGTGGGGTCCGAGTTGTCGCGCCGGCCCATGAGGTTGCCCGCCTGGGTCCACGCGCCGCAGAAGATCCAGCAGCCGCTCGCGGTCGTCCCGTCGTCCTTGAGCTGCGCGAAGCCCGAAAGCTGCTCGCCCTTCTTCACGAGCACCTTCGTGGCGTCCTTCGGGTCGGTCTGGTCGGCGAGCGCCTTGCCGTTGTACTCGCGCGCGATCTCTTCCGGGGCGGGGCTCGCCGGATCCGAATAGGGCCAGTCGAGCTTGACGATCGGGTCGGGCAGCTTGCCGCCGTCCTTCCGGTACGCCTCGCGTATGCGCAGGAACAAGCCCGACATGATTTCGAGGTCGCTCCTCGCTTCGCCCGGCGGCTCCGCGCCCTTCCAGTGCCACTGCAGCACGCGGCTCGAACTCACGAGCGAGCCGTTTTCCTCGGCAAAGCAAGTGGTGGGCAGGCGGAACACCTCGGTCTGGATCGAAGCCGTATCGACATCGTTGAAGTCGCCATACTTCTTCCAGAACTCGGAAGTTTCGATGGCGAGCGGGTCCATGATCACGAGCCACTTGAGCTTGCTGAGCGCCGAGACGGTCTTGGCCTTGTTCGGCGAGGACGCGAGGACGTTGAAGCCCTGGCAGATGTAGCCGTTGATCTTGCCTTGATTCATCAGCTCGATCGTTTGCAGCAGGTCGTACGGCTTGTCGAGCTTGGGCAGCCAGTCATAGCCCCAGTTGTTGTCCTTCGTGGCCGCGTCGCCCCACCACGACTTCATGAAGCTCACGAAGAACGCGCCGTAGCGCTGCCAGTAGCTGAGCTGGTTGGCCCGCATCGGCTGCGCTGCGCGCTTCTTGATGTAGTCGTCGTAGTCCTGCTCGGCCTCGAACGGCAGCGTCATGTAGCCCGTGAGCAGATTCGACATCAGCCCGAGATCGGTGAGGCCCTGGATGTTCGAGTGGCCGCGCAGCGCGTTCATGCCGCCGCCCGCAATGCCGATGTTGCCCAGCAGCAGTTGCACCATCGCGCCGGTGCGGATGTTCTGCGAGCCGGTCGAGTGATGGGTCCAGCCGAGCGCGTACAAGATCGTGCCCGCGCGGCCCGGCTCGGCCGTGCTTGCAAGCATTTCGCACACCTTGAGGAATTTGTCCTTCGGCGTGCCGCACACCTTCTCGACCATTTCGGGCGTATAGCGCGAGTAATGCTGCTTGAGCAACTGGTACACGCAGCGCGGGTCCTGCAGCGTGTCGTCGGTCTTCACGAAGCCGTCGTCGCCGATCTCGTAGTTCCACGACGACTTGTCCGGGTACGCGTGTTTCTGCGGGTCGTAGCCGGAAAAGATGCCGTCGTTGAACGCGTAGTCTTCGCGCACGATGAACGTGAAGTCGGTGTAGTTCTTCACGTACTCGTGCTGGATCTTGTCGTTCGTGAGCAAATAGTTGATCACGGCGCCAAGGAACGCGATGTCAGTGCCAGTGCGGATCGGCGCGTAGAAGTCCGCGACCGATGCCGTGCGCGTGAAGCGCGGATCCACCACGATGAGCCGCGCCTTGCGGTGCGCCTTCGCCTCCGTGACCCACTTGAAGCCGCACGGGTGCGCCTCGGCCGCGTTGCCGCCCATCACCAGAATCACGTCCGCATTGCGAATGTCGACCCAATGGTTCGTCATCGCACCACGGCCAAACGTCGGGGCAAGACCTGCCACCGTCGGGCCGTGTCAGACACGCGCCTGGTTGTCGAATGCGAGCAGGCCCATGCTGCGGGCCACTTTGTGCGTGAGATAGCCGACTTCGTTGCTGCTCGCCGATGCGGCCAGCATACCCGTGGTCAACCAGCGGTTCACGGTCTTGCCGTCGGCGGTCTTCTCGACGAAGTTCGCGTCGCGATCTTGCTTCATCAGCTTCGCGATACGGTCGAGCGCCTCGTCCCACGAAATGCGCTTCCATTCGTTCGAGCCGGCCGCCCGGTACTCGGGATACTTCAGGCGGCTCTCGCTATGAATGAAATCGATCAGGCTCGCGCCCTTCGGGCACAGCGTGCCGCGATTGACGGGGTGATCGGGATCGCCCTCGATATGGATGATGCTCGCCGTCGCGTTCTTCGCGCCATCGCCGAGACCGTACATGAGAATCCCGCAACCGACCGAGCAGTACGGACAGGTATTGCGGGTTTCAGTGGTGCGCGCCAGTCTGTATTGTCGGACTTCGGCAAGCGCGTTGTCGGGTGCGAAACCCATCAACGCGAGGCTGGAACCCGCCAGCGACGTTGCCGTGACCTTGAGGAACTGACGCCGGGACATTTGCAGCATGATTCGTCCTCGGCTTCTGGTTGTGGGTTTTTTAAGTATATGACGTTTTGGGAGACGGATCGCGCAGGATGCCGGCAAGCTTGAGGGTGCGCAACCCGATGTACCGGCGACCTGGCCCGGGAACCGTGCTTGCTAATATTAGACGGACAAACCAGCCATCTCTTAACGCAACGAAGCCACCGCGGGGCGCGCCATCATGTCAACGCTTTCCACCGAAAGACTGCAGTCCGCCGCGCGCAAGGAAGCGTCGTGGGTGGTCGGCGCGCTGCGCCAGTTCATCGCCAACCGCTGCCCGTCCCTTGCGGCGAGCATTGCGTTCTACTCGGCATTTTCACTGGCGCCTACCCTGGTGATGGTGATCGCGGTGGCGGGCTGGTTCTTTGGCGACGCCACCGCGCGCGGCGAGTTGTTTGGCCAGGTCCAGAAGGTGCTGGGCGACGACGCAGCAGCGGCCGTCACCACCATCGTGCAGCACGCGCACCGCGCCGGCAGCACGGGCGGCGTCGCCGCGATCGTCTCGCTGGCACTGCTCGTGATTGGCGCGTCCGCAACGTTTTCATCGCTCCATTCCGCCCTGAACATCGTCTGGCCACCCGACGCGGCGCGCACCTCCAGCGTGATGGCGCTGGTGCGCGTGCGGCTCGTTTCATTCGGCCTCGTGCTGGGTGTGGCGTTCCTGCTGATCGTTTCGCTCGTGCTCGACACGGCGATCATTTTTGCGGGCCAATGGCTCTGGGGCAACTCGCCGTTCGTGATCATCGGCAACCTGCTGCAACTCACCGTGGGGCTCGCCGTGCTGGCCGTGGCGTTCGCCGCGCTGCTGCGCTTCCTGCCCGACGCCAGCGTGCAGTGGCGCGACGCGATGGTGGGCGGCGCCGTCGCGGCCGTGCTGTTCACGGCGGGCAAGAAACTCTTCGCGCTCTATCTCGCGCACGCAGGCATGGCGACGGCATTCGGCGCCGCCGGCTCGCTGGCGGTGCTGCTCATGTGGCTGTATTTTTCGGCGGCGGTGCTGCTGCTGGGCGCGGAGTTCTCGGCGGCGCGCGCACGGATTCACGACCCGCGCGGCGCGTGGGGTTTCCTGACGGAAACGCCGCCCGGCAGCCGCGCCAAGCTCGCTTCGGTCCTCGCTGCCTCGACCATTGGCCAGCGGCAAGATGGGGCGCGGGTGAGCAGTGATCCGGCTACGTCGCCGGCACCGGCCGTGCCGATCGGAAGCCATGCCGCGTCCAGAATGGCCGGGACGCGTCGCCCTGCCGCCGTCGTTTCAGCAGACAAATCGACACTATCGGAAACGCGGCTTTCCTCAGTCGGGCGCGCAAGCGCGCATGGAGGAGGCGTCGAGCGGCCCGGATCGGGCTTGCGAATCCGCCGCTCAGTCATCAGGATCGAGGACACGGCCACTTACGCCGCCGCGCTCACGCTGGTGCAGGCGGGCCGCAGCGTGGCGGCCGCCGACCGCTATGTCAAGCGCCATCCGTGGGGCTCGGTGCTGCTGGCCGCGAGCGCCGCCTTCGCCATGACCGTTGCCGGCGGACGCCACCCTCGGACGATCGCCGGCCCGGCCGCGCAGGCTGCCGCTGGCCGCGCCCAGCCTAAAAAATAACGCCCATTTGCGGAACTTTTATCAAAACCAGCAATAATGGGCGATCAACAATCCAATATTTCCTAAATTGCCATAATCGACGCAGCGCCCGCCTGGCAAGGGATCGTGGGTGGTGTCAGCTTTTTGCTACAAACTTTTTTTTTCAGTTCTGGTGCATTGGCCTGCTGCGTTATTCTCCATCGCGCAACAACTACACAATCTTCAGCGTGGAGAAAACAGAATGAAACGAGTCGCTCTCTCGACCCTCTCGGTGGCCCTGCTGGCCGCAGCCGGCACCGCGCACGCCCAGAACAGCGTGACGCTCTATGGTGTGATCGATGAATCGATCCAGTACGTCAACCACACGATGAACAGCCAAGGTCAAAACAAGAACCTGGTCGCCCTCGTTGGCGGTAACCTGTCTGGCAACCGTTGGGGCCTGAAGGGTACGGAAGATCTGGGTGGCGGCCTGAAGGCAATTTTCCAATTGGAAAGCGGCTTCAACATCAACAGCGGCGCTATGGGCAGCTATAACGGCAACCAGGCGATCTTCGGCCGTCAAGCATTCGTTGGCGTCACGCACGATCAGTACGGTACGGTCACGTTGGGCCGCCAGTACGACCCGCTGGTCGATCTGGTCCAGCCGCTGACCGCCGACAACTACTTCGGCAGCACGTTCGCAACCCCCGGTGACGTCGACAACAACGACAACACCTCGCGTACGAGCAGCGCCATCAAGTATGTCTCGCCGAACATCCAGGGCTTCCAGTTCGAAGGCATGTACGCGCTGGGCGGCGTTGCTGGCTCAACGGGCTCGGGTCAGAGCTGGGGCGCAGCCGCCACGTACGGCATCGGCTCGTTCAACGTAGCCGGCGGCTACTTCATGATGGACAACTCGTCGTCGCCGGCAGCCCGCGCAGCCAGCGCAGCCAAGGGTTTCGGCGGCTGGTCGCAGAGCGCAACGTCGGATAACGTCTTCTGGAACGGCAGCCAGATCAACGCGGCCTACGCTTCGGCCAAGTCGGTCGGCACCGGCCAGATCGCTGCGCAGTACGTCGCTGGTCCGTTCACGTTCAGCGGCCGCTACAGCAACGTTCAAATGCGTCGTGACAGCGCTTCCGCGTTCCCGTCGAACGAACGATTCAACGTCGCAGCCGGCTTCGTCGGCTACCAGCTGAACCCGGCCACGCTGCTCGGCCTCGGCTACACCTGGACGCACGGCGCTGGCGACGTGTCGAACACGTACAACCAGATTTCGCTCGGCGCGGACTACAACCTGTCGAAGCGCACCGACCTGTACGCTGTGGCGGCCTGGCAGCACGCCAATGGCACGCAGCGCGACAGCGCGACCACGACGTCGATCGCAGGCGCTTCGATCGGCTCGTACGGCTACAACTCGGCTACGAGCTCGCAGACGATGGTCAGCCTCGGCATCCGCCACAAGTTCTAAGCAACGCTTTACTCCGGGCTTCGGCCCGGCGCCGGAACTGGCTGACGAGCCGTTCCGGCGAAGCGAGCGAGACCACGCAGCTAAAAACCATACGCTGCACAACCAGCCTCGGGCGCAAGCCCTGGCTGGTTTTTTTATGGGCGCTGGAATTTAGAAGACTTACGCGTAGGGGCCCGCAATGCCTCTCGCTTCGCCCGCGCCTCGTACAGGCGCACAATCGAGCGGACGATTCAACGCACGCGCGCCAGCGCAGCAACCGCATGCCGCACGAACGCATCGCCCAGCGCCGTCGCCGTCCGCTGCGCACCGCGCACGACATGGAGTGCGGCCGGCAGCGCGGGTGCGAAGCGCTTCACGCTCACGCGTGCACTCGCGTGCTGGGCCGTCAGCGCGTCCACCAGCGCCACGCCCGTTCCCGCTTCCACCATCGCCACGATCGATTGCGCCAGCGCCGCTTCGACGCCAAGCTCGCGTGTCACACCGCTTTCGGCGAACAGCCGGTCGATGCCCATTCGCAACTCGCTCGCAGCGGCAAACGAAATGAAACGTTCGCCCGCGCAGTCTTCGGCATGAATCACGCGCTTGCGAGCGAGCCGGTGTCCACGCGGCATGATGCAGCGCAGCGGCCATTCCCCGAGACACTCCAGGCGCACGCCGGGATGCGCGACAGCCTGCGCGACGAAGCCGAGATCGCAGCGTTGCGCGGCCACCCGCTCGGCGATTTGCGCCGCATCTCCCGTCAGCAGTTCCAACTCGACACCTTCGTGCTCGTTAGCGAACGCAGAAGCAACGCCCGGAAGGAAGTCCGCGCATAGATCCGCTGAAGCGGCAACGCGCACGACGCCGCGCCGTTGCGCGCGAATCTGCGCCGCGGCCTGGGCCACGCGCGCGAAGCCAAAGAACGCGCGCTCGACTTCGTCGTGCAGCGCATGCGCTTCGACCGTCGGCAGCAAACGGCCCTGGCGCCGCTCGAAGAGCGCGAGTTCCATCTTCGCTTCGAAATCGGCGAGCAAGCGGCTCACCGCGGGCTGCGAAATGCCCAGCGACTGCGCCGCGCGCGTGACCGTGCGCCACTGCATCAACGCGCGAAAGGCTTCAACCTGGCGCAAACTGAGGTCGGCTGCGGACATATCGTTATGTTATGGGTCTATGGAAGGTGACACCGCCAATAAGCGATTTCCGGCGACTTACGTGCTGCATATCTGGCGTCATCTTATCGATATCGCTATATAACATAAGAGCATAGCAGCACACTTCGGCACCCGTTGCACGCACCAAACGAAAAATCCCCGCGGGCTCGTCGCCGACGGGGATTTTTGGGTACTGACGGTAGCCGCTACCGAAGGTCGCGGCTCCAGCGCACTCAGCGCGATCAGGCTGCTGCTGCGTCCTTCAGCTTCTTCAGGGCGCGCGCCTTGATGCGGACCGATGCGGGCTTGGCCGGGAACCAGCGCTCTTCACCCGTGAACGGATCCTTGCCGAAGCGCTTCTTCTTCGCCGGCACGGCCTGCACGACGATCTTCAGAAGGCCCGACAGCGTGAACTCGCCGGCGCCCTTCTTGTGGACCGAACCGAGGATCGTGTCTTCCAGCGCGGCGAGCACAGCCTTGGCTGCCTTCGGCTCGACGCCTGCACGCTCAGCGACGTGGGTAGCCAGCGAGGCCTTCGTGAAGGTGTCCTTGATCGGCGTCGGTGCGCCGGACGCCTTCACGGCGACCTTCTTAGCTGCGGCCGTCTTGGTGGCGGGCGCTTTCTTTGCGGCAACCTTCTTGGCCGGGGCTGCTGCCTTTTTTGCGGCCACTTTCTTTGCGGAAGTCGGCATGTTTCTCCTACCAGTGTTGGTCAGTGAATCGAAGAAGCACTGCGGAATGCACGTGCTTCAACGGCGGATTCTACATACGCGCAAGCGTTTTGCGTGAAGCTTTTGCGTTGTCGTTACGATTTTGTTGCGCGGCGCAGACTCCCGATCACATTTCGACGCCTGTTTACAGGGGTAAACGTGCACGTGCGACACGCGCAAGCGGCTCGAATGCCTCCCTTTCGCCCGCGCCGCGCGCAAGCTCGTCGTCAGAAAAGTGCTTTGCGCAGGGTGTTTTTGCACGATTCCGACTGCCATGCCGGCGGCAGCGCGCCGACACGATGCAGTCAAAGCGAACGCAGCAGCGCGGCGAGCGACGTCAGCGCAGCATCGATACGCTCGGCGTCGACGCCGCCGTAACCGAACAGAAAACCACTTTGTACAGGCGCTTCTAGATGAAACGGAGCGAGCGGATGCAGTCCGACCGATGCGCCGCGCGCGGCCTGCACGACCGTCGCGGCGTCGAGCGGCGCGACGAGCCGCGCCGCCAGGTGCAGCCCGGCCGTGTTCGGCGTGACCGCTTCGAGCCACGGCGCTAGCGGGCCACGCAGGTGCGCGAGCAAAACGTCGCGGCGCTGGGCATACGTCTGATGCATGCGCCGCAAATGGCGCGCGAAATGGCCGTCGAGCATGAAGTCGGCGAGCGCCGTCTGCGTGAGCACGCAGCCGTAGGCGTCGCCGATCTGCCGCGCGCGTGCGAGCGGGCCGGCAAGCGCTGCGGGCGGCACCATGTAGCCCACGCGCAGCTCGGGGAACATCGTCTTCGAAAACGTGCCGACGTAGGCCACGAGACCGGCGTTGTCGAGGCTCTTGAGCGGCTCCAGCGAGCGCCCCTCGAAGCGGTATTCGCAGTCGTAGTCGTCTTCGATCACGAGCGCGCCGTGCGCCTGCGCCCATTCGAGCAGCGCGACGCGCCGCTCGAGACTCATCGGCATGCCGAGCGGAAACTGATGCGAAGGCGTCACGTAGACGAGCCGCGCGGCCCTCGGCAACCGCTCGACGACGAGACCCTCGCCATCCACGGGCACCGGCACGACCTTCGCGCCGAGCGCGGCGAAGATGTCGCGCGCGGGAGGATAGCCCGGGTCTTCGACGGCGACCACGTCGCCCGGTGCGAGCATCACGCGCGCGAGCAGGTCGAGCGCCTGCTGCGCGCCCTGCGTGACGATCACGTCCTGCCAGGGGCTCTGCACCGCGCGATTGAACGCAAGATAGCGCGACACCGCGAGGCGCAGTTTCTCCTCGCCCGCCGGCTCGCGATACATCCCGAGGCCGCGCGCCTGCACGCGCAACGCGTCGTTGATACAGCGCCGCCAGATGTCGAAGGGAAAGCGCGATTTGTCGGTGATGCCGCCCGCGAAGTCGCAAGCGAGCCGCGCATCGCGGCGCGGCAGCGCGTCGATGCGCGCCTGTGCATGCCACCACGGGGTGGCCTGCACGGCGCGCGGCGCCCGCTTGCCGGGCGCCGCTGTGCGGGCGGCAATGGAAGCCGCGGTGGCCGCGCGGATCTGCCCATTGGGATGACCGCGCTCGCGCGCGGGCAGGCGTTCGAGCGTATCGGCCACGAAAGTGCCGGAGCCGCGCCGCGAGTTCAGATAGCCTTCTGCGAGCAACCGTTCGAAAACGTCGAGCGTCGTCTTGCGCGAAACGCCGAGTTGCAACGCGAGATCCCGCGTGGACGGCAGGCGCGTGCCGCCCGCAAGCCGGCCATCGACGATACTGTCGCGCAGTTGGCGGTAGATCTGGCCGGCTAGATCGCGACGGCCTGACACGGTGACGTGGAGTTCCATGATGACGCGGCAGGTAGCGGACTGCGGGAAGGAAAGTGGTCACCCGAAATATTGCCAGAATGGCTATATGAACGCGCCAGCGTCACGCCTAAAGTGCAGCCGTGGTCGATGCAATGCGCAGGTTTCGATCCATTGCGTCGGCGCAACTCAATTCAACTGGAGAGGTGAACGGTCATGCAGGCACGTCTGGATTTCTTCAAGGCCAGCCCGGAAGGCACGAAGGCGATGATCGCGCTCGAAGAGCGCGCGAGCAAAGGCTCGATCGAAAAGCCGCTGGCGGAGCTGGTGCGGCTGCGCGCGTCGCAGATCAACGGCTGTGCATACTGCGTGGACATGCATGCCGCGGATGCCCGCAAGGGAGGCGAGACCGATCGCCGGCTCGCCACCGTTTCGGTGTGGCGGGAAACCCCGTTCTTCACCGAGCGCGAGCGCGCCGCGCTCGAATGGACCGAATCGGTCACGCTGCTCGCGCAAACCCACGTGCCCGACGAGGTATGGGAACGCGTGAAGCCGCATTTCACCGATCAGGAGATCGCCGACCTCACGCTGCTGATCATCGCGATCAATGGCTGGAACCGCATTGCGGTGACGTTCCGCAAGTTGCCCGCCTGAGTTTCAAACCCGCGGCGCCGCGCATCTCGCTGGACACTTTCCGAGTGTGGCTTCCTGGCCGCTTGCACATCTTTCGGGCGACAGTTTTTGCGCGGCTTTTGGCAGGGTCGCGCATGCGCGCAAGGCTACATTGGTGATCGACAAACCGGCACGCCGCCGGTTTTCTCGATGCTCACACCTTGACCCGGGGATCCTCATGGCGCTGCAAATCGGCTTTCTCGTCTTTCCCAACGTGCAACAGCTCGACCTCACCGGTCCGTATGACGTGCTTGCCTCGATGCCGGACACCCAGGCCCGGCTCGTCTGGAAGACGCTCGATCCGGTCCGCTCGAGCACCGGCCTCGTGCTCAAGCCCGACACGACCTTCGGCGACTGCCCGCCGCTCGACGTGATCTGCGTGCCGGGAGGCAGCGGCGTCTCCCAGCTCATCCCCGATGACGACACGCTCGCGTTCCTGCGCCGCCAGGCGAGCACGGCGCGCTATGTCACCTCGGTCTGCACGGGCTCGCTCGTGCTCGGCGCGGCGGGCCTGCTGCGCGGCAAGCGGGCGACCACGCACTGGGCCTTCCACGAGTTGCTCGAGCCGCTCGGCGCGATCGCCGTGAAAGCGCGTGTGGTGCGCGACGGCAACGTGCTCACCGGCGGCGGCATTACGGCGGGCATCGATTTCGCATTGACGCTCGCGGCCGAACTGATCGGCGACGAAGCCGCCCAGGCGCTTCAGCTCCAGCTCGAATACGCGCCCGCCCCGCCGTTCGATGCGGGCGATCCGGCTAGCGCGCCGCCCGCAGTCGTGGAACGGTTGCGCGCGCAATCAGCTGCGTCGCTGGCCGAACGTGCACGCATCGTCGCGGCGGCCGCCGCGAGGCTCTGAGCCCGGGCGCCCGGCGTTGCCACGATCGCCGTCTAGCCAGGGTCAGCGCTTGCTACCGTCCCCGGCGCGGATCGTTTACATTGGTCGACGGGCGTACCGATGCAAGCTCGCAGTCGCACCGGCGCCCATCCGCCCAGCCCTGGGCAAGCCGTTCAAACCAATCATTAGGGAAATCGATGCGCTCCATCACCAGCAAGCTGACTCTCGCCGCGGCCACTGCCGCATACCTGATCGGCGTCGCCGCGCCGGCATTCGCACAGACGGAGGCCAGCGCACCGGCCGCCGCAGCGGCTTCGCAACCGCTCACCAAGGAACAGAAGCAACAGGCCAAGGCGCAAGCCAAAGCGCAGCACAAGGCCGAACGCAAGGCCGCTCGCGCGAAGAACAACGCCGAGTTGAAGAAGCTGGAAGATGCGGGCTACAAGCCGTCGCAGAACGACCCGAACTATCCGCAGAATCTGCAGGACGCCCAGAAGAAAGCCAACGCCGCCGCTGGCGCCAGCCAATAATCGAGCGTCATCCCCGGTTTTTCACGGGTTTTCGGGTTTTCGTACCATCGCGGTCTCCCGCGTCGCGTTTTGACCGGCCGCAGCGCCGGTTGAAACGCATTCGACCTCCGCCGCTTCCCCGCCTTCGTGCAACCGCTGTCCGCGCGTTGCAGCGCTGAGCGTCTCCCGCGACACGTCGGCATACGGACCGCCGCCGCGCACATCTGCTCACCGTGGGCAATCGTGGTGTCGGTGACGCTGCGTTTCATCGTGCCGAAGATGTAGCCGCCCGCGGCCGACGTGATCGCGGGCGGCAAGCAAGGCGTCGCGGCCGCGCTGCGCGAACTCGGCCCCGTGACGGATCGGCAAAGACGCCTGCCGGGCGTCTCCATCGGCTCGCGAACGAACTGCGCGTTGCACCGCTCACGGCGATTTGAAGGGAGGGCCGGGCGTCCTCGCAGGCAACCTCAACGCGCAGCGGCCGCGCGAGTGCAACACTCGCGCGGCCATTGCGTTGACTGCAATCCCGGCTCAGACCGCGGACATCACACCGCCACCGCGCCCACGTAGTTCTCGGCCATCGCCGTCGCGGCGGCGCGCGACGTCGTGACGTGCTCGAGTTCGGCGACCTGCAGACGCTGTTCGAACGGCGAGGCATCGTCGAGACGGTGCATCATGCGCGTCATCCAGTACGAGAAATGCTCGGCGCGCCAGATGCGGCGCAGCGCCGTTTCGCTATAGGCGTCGAGCAGATCGGTGCGGCTCTCCTTGTAGAAAGCGACGAGCGCGGCGGTCAGCACGCGCACGTCCGACACCGCCAGATTCAGGCCCTTCGCGCCGGTGGGCGGCACGATGTGCGCAGCATCGCCCGCGAGAAAGAGACGGCCATGCTGCATCGTCGTGCAAACGAAGCTGCGCATGCCGACGATGTTCTTCTGGAAGATCTTGCCTTCCACCACCTGGTGCCCCTCCAGCGAATCGACACGCGCATGCAATTCGGCCCAGATGCGATCGTCGGACCAGTTCTCGACGTTGTCCTTCGGATCGCACTGGAAGTACATGCGCTGCACGTTCGGCGAGCGCGTGCTGATCAGCGCGAAGCCGCGTTCGTGGCGCGCGTAGATCAGTTCGTCCGAGGTGGGCGGCGCCTCCACGAGAATGCCGAACCAGCCGAACGGGAACACGCGTTCGTAGTCCTGGCGCAGCGACGCCGGAATGGCCGCGCGCGAGACGCCGTGAAAGCCATCGCAGCCAATCACGTAATCGCAGTGCAGTTCGTGCGCTTCGCCTTCGTGCGTGAAGCGGATCGAGGGGGTATCGCTTTCGATGCCGTGAATCGACGTGTTCGAGACGTTGAAGAAGAGCTTGCCGTCCGCCGCCGCGCGCGCGGCCACCAGATCCTTGAGCACTTCGTGCTGCGCGTAGACGGTGATGGATTTGCCCGTGAGACCAGTGAGATCGATGCGGCGGCGCTTGCCTTCGAACGCGAGCTCGAAGCCGTGATGCAGTGCGCCTTCGGCCTTCATGCGCTCGCCAACGCCGGCTTCGGTCAGCAGGTCCATCGTGCCTTGCTCCAGCACGCCGGCGCGAATGGTCGATTCGATCTGCTCGCGGCCACGCAGTTCGAGCACGACTGAGTCGATCCCGCGCAGATGCAAAAGATGGGAAAGCAGCAGGCCCGCGGGCCCCGCGCCGATGATGCCAACCTGGGTGCGCATGTCATGTCTCCTGATGCGGCGTTGAATTGATTTTTCGCAAGTTTCACCGCTGACACCGTTATCGCGCAACGCAATATGACGAATAAGAACTATCCCGATTTCGAATAGCCCATCAAAAACCGCCAGACCGCGCGGAATGGCAATTGCTCCATCGGCACGCTTTGCCTCGCTCGATCATCCGCCGCAAGCGCGCGCCTCGCCCACCACGACCCTCCAGCCCATGCCTTTTCCGTTCCGCTGCAAGCCACCTGCATTCGCAACGAAACCCGCCTCCTTCGCCGTCACCTTCGCGGCAGTGTTCTGCCTCGCGGCGCCTCCCGCGCCAATCGCTCATGCCGTCGATGCACCGGCTGCGTCCGCACCCGTGCACAGCGGGCCGGAATTACAAAGCTCATCGACATCGGCGAAACCGGTCCGCTCACCGGCGCAGCACGCCGCCACGAACGACAGCCAACCCGCGACGCCCGCCGACCTCTACGGCCGCCTCTATCACGATGTCCAGCTCGCGCGGGTCTTTCCGGACAGCAAGACGTTTGCCGACATGGTGCCCAACACGGACCCCGCCCAGATCACGGCGGCCTACGACCGCTGGCGACAGCAGCACGCGGGCGAGCGAGACGCCGATGAGCGCAAGGCGGCGCTCACGCGGTTCGTGAACCAATACTTCGCAGCCCCGGTGCACATCGACGATCACTACGTTTCCGATCCGAAGCAGGACGCGGTCGGCCATATCGACACGCTCTGGAACGTGCTGAGCCGCCGCCCCGATGCGCAGACGAACCACGCTTCGTCGCTGCTGCCGCTGCCCCATGCGTACGTCGTGCCTGGCGGCCGCTTCAACGAGGTCTACTACTGGGACTCGTACTTCATCATGCTGGGGCTCGAGGCAAGCGGCCGCCACGCACTCGCGCTCGACGAACTGAACAACTTCGCCGCGCTGATCGACCGCTACGGACACATCTCCAACGGCAATCGCACGTATTACCTGAGCCGCTCGCAACCGCCGTTTTTTGCGCAGATGGTGAGCCTCATCGCCGACAAGGACGGCGACGCCGTCTACCTGCGTTACCTGCCGCAGTTGCGCAAGGAATACGACTACTGGATGGCCGGCGCCCAAACGCTCGCGCCCGGCCGGGCCACGCGCCACGTCGTGCGCCTGCCCGACGGCACGCTGCTCAACCGCTACTGGGACGCGCGCAACCGGCCGCGCGACGAGTCGTATCGCGAGGACCTCCTCACGGCGCGGGCCACGCCGCAGCGCGACGCCCCGGATCTCTGGCGCAACCTGCGCGCGGGCGCGGAAACCGGCTGGGACTATAGCTCGCGCTGGCTCGCCGACGGCCGCACGCTCGCGACCATCGAGGTGACCTCGCTCGCGCCGGTGGACCTCAATTCGCTGATGGCGATACTCGAACGCACGCTCGCGAAGGCCTACGGCCTGAAGGGCGACGCGCGCGAGGCCGCATCGATGACGAAGCGCGCGCAGCAACGCGCCGACGCCATCCACCGCGTGCTGTGGGATCCGCAATTGCATGCCTACAGCGATTACGACGTCGCGCACCACACGCTCACGCACCGGCTCACGGCGGCGACCGTCTACCCGCTTTACGCCGGCGTCGCGACGAAGCAAGAGGCGCGCGAGGTGGCCGCCGCGGCGCGCGACGGGCTGCTGCGTCCAGGCGGGCTCGCCACGACGCAGATCGCGACGGGCCAGCAATGGGACGAGCCGAACGGCTGGGCGCCGCTGCAATATCTCGCGATCATGGGGCTGCGCCGCTACGGCGAGCAGGATCTCGCGCAGGAAATCGCCACGCGCTGGATCGCGACGAATCTCGCCTACTATCAGCGCACGCACAAGCTCGTCGAAAAGTATGACGTGAGCGCCTCGGCGACCCAGGCCTCTTCGGCGGGTGGCGGCGAATATCCGCTGCAGGATGGCTTTGGCTGGACCAATGGCGTGTTGCGCGTGCTGCTGCAGATGTATCCGCGAGCCGCGGCCGCGCAAGGCGCGCAAGCGTCGTCGGGCGCGCCCGCGAGCGCCCCTTGACTCTCGACGCTTTGTGAGAGCGCCCGCCTCGGCGCGGGTAGACGGACTCCGGCGTACACTTTTTGCGTCACCGCAGCCTCATCCTCGTGCTGGCTCAGGAGCTTCCCATGCGCAACGAATCGGCCTTTTTGTTCGATCTCGACGGCACGCTCGTCGACAGCGTCTATCAGCACGTGCTCGCATGGAAGGAGGCGCTCGACGCGGACGGCATCGAGCTTTCGGTCTGGCGCATCCACCGCCGCATCGGCATGAGCGGCGGGCTCTTCATGAACCAGTTGCTACGCGAGACGCATGCGGCCATCTCGCCGGAGCGCATTGCGCATTTGCAGAAACTACACGCCGAAGCTTACCGCCGCTACGCCGGTCAGGTGCGCCCGCTGCCCGGTGCGCGCGAGCTCCTCGATACGCTCAGCGCCGCGCAGGTGCCGTGGGCCATCGCGACGAGCGGGCGCATCGCCACGGCGTCCGTGAATCTGCAGGCGCTCGGCGTGGATCCCGCCGTGACGACCGTCGTCACCCGCGATGAAGTGCGCCATGCCAAGCCCGACCCCGACCTGTTCGTGGCGGCGGCGCTGCGGCTGAACGTGCCGGTCGAGCGCTGCCTCGTGGTGGGCGACAGCGTCTGGGACATGCTTGCGGCCCAGCGCTGCCGCGCGCTGGGCATCGGCTTGCTGTCGGGCGGTTACGGCACCGAGGAGCTGGAACGCGCGGGCGCGCTGCGCGTGTACGAAGATCCCGCCGACCTGCTCGGCCACCTCGACGAGGTCTGCGCTCGCGATTGAGCAGCGGCATCAGCGGTTGGACAGGGCGCTGAACGCGCCCCCTTGAATGCCGCCCACACTGTCCAGCGGGCGCGAAAATTGCGCAATCCTGCGCAGTGCCCTGCAGCAGCGCTGCTGCGCCCAGCCACCGCGGGCGTTACAGCCTGTGCTGCATATGGCACGCCATCGGCGTATGCTGACACAGGTCAGCTCGACAACTCCACCGACCGGCTCGCGCCGCCTGTTGCGATGAACGACTCCGCCCCTGCCCCCGGACCCTCCAGCGCGCCCCGCGTGACGGTGGTCGTCCTCACGCGCAACCACGTGCGTCAAATCGTCGATACCGTTGCGCGCCTCACCGCGCTCCCGGAGCACCCGGACGTCATCGTGGCGGACAACGGCTCGACTGATTTGACCGTGTCCCTGCTCGGCTCGCTGTTTCCGCAGGTGCGCATCGTCCAGTCGCTGGGCGATCACGGCATGGCCGGCTTCAATCGCGCCGTCCTGCTCGCGCGCACCGAATATGTAGCCTGCTGTGAGGACAGCACCTGGTTCGCGCCGGGCGCGCTCACACGCGCGGCGCAACTGCTCGACGCGCACGCGCAAGTCGCGGTGCTCAACGCGCGCGTGGTGAGCGGAGACGAGCGCGAGATCCACCCGGCCTGCCTGATGCTCGCCGCGACCTCGCCGGGCGCGGAAGGTCTCGCCGGCCCGGCGCTTGCGAACTTCATGGGCGGCGCGTGCATTTTCCGCGCAGGCGTTTTCCGCGCGCTCGGCGGCTACGAAGAGCGGCTCTCGCACGGCGGCGCGGAAGAACTCGCCGCGCTCGACATGCTCTCGGCCGGGCATCAGATCGTATATTGCGAGCAGGCGCTCGCGCATCGCGAGCCGTTGTATCGCTGGTTCACGCGCAAGCAGCAATGCGCGCTTGCGCGCAACGCCGCGTGGGTCGCATGGATGCGCCTGCCCGTGCGCGACGCGATTGCCGCCACCGGCCGCGCACTCGCCGTCTTCGCGCGCCAGCGCTCGCTCGGGCCAGCAGGCGTAGCGCTGCTGCGCGGCGCGTTCTGGACCTTGCGCGCCCGCCGCGTGGTGCCGCAGCACGTCGTGCTGCTCACGCGCCAGGTGCGCCGCGCGGAACGCCACGTGCGCGCAGGCATCCCGGCAATGGCCGAAAAGTATGACCGCTCCGGGCAGCGCGCATGGTAAGCGCAGGTTCCGCCGCGCCGCCGTCCGTTCAGGCGGCCAGCGCCTGTTACCGAGGACCAGGCCCCATGACAGAACCGAGGACCATGACGACGTTAGACGCCCGCGCCACCCCGCATCGCACCACACCGGAAGCCCATCGCGAACGCCGCTTCGAAGCGCTCGTCGAGCCGATCGAGGACTACGCGATCTTCCTGCTCGATACGCGCGGCTACGTCTCGAGCTGGAATCGCGGCGCGGCCCGCATCAAGGGCTACGAGGCGCACGAAATCATCGGCCAGCATTTCTCCCGCTTCTATACCGAGGAAGCCAGGACACGCCGCTGGCCCGAGCACGAGCTGGAGCAGGCCGCGCTGCATGGCCGCTTCAACGACGAAGGCTGGCGCGTGCGCAAGGACGGCACGACATTTTGGGCCAACGTCGTCATCACCGCGCTGCACGAACGCGACGGCTCGCTTTCGGGCTTCGCCAAGGTCACGCGCGACCTCACCGCCGAGCGCCGCCAGGTCGAGGCGCTGCGCCTTTCCGAAGAGCGCTTTCGCCTGCTCGTGGAAAGCGTGAGCGACTACGCGATCTTCATGCTCGATCCGCAAGGGGTCGTGGTGAGCTGGAATAGCGGCGCGACCAACCTCAAGGGCTATCGGCCAGCCGAGATCGTCGGCCAGCATTTTTCCGTGTTCTACGCACCCGAGGAAATTGCCGCCGGCCGGCCTCAACGCGAACTGCGCCGCGCGAAGGAACTGGGCCGCGTCGAGACGGAAGGCTGGCGCGTGCGCAAGGACGGGTCGATGTTCTGGGCCAATGTCACGATCACCGCGGTGCACGACAGCAGCGGCCGGCACACCGGTTTCGCGAAGGTCACGCGGGACATGACCGAAAGCCGGCGCACCGCCGAACTGGAGCATTCGAGTGAGCAGATGAAGCAGTTCCTCGCGATGCTCGCGCACGAGTTGCGCAACCCGCTCGCCCCCGTGCGCAACGCGGTGGCCACGATGCGCCTCGCGAAAGCGCCGAGCCCCGAAATCGAACAGGCACAGGAGATGATCGACCGCCAGATCGCGCATCTCACGCGGCTGGTGGACGACCTGCTCGATGTCGGGCGCATCACGTCGGGCAAGATCGAACTGCGCGAGGCGCCGCTCGACCTGCGAGAAGTGGTCGCGCACGCGATCGACGCCGCGCGGCCGTTCACCGCGTCGCGCGGCCAGCGAGTTGACGTGCAGATGCCCGCCGGGACGCTCGTCATGATGGGCGACCACACGCGCCTCGTGCAGGTGCTGCAGAACCTCCTGCACAACGCTTCGAAATTTTCGCCCGACGACAGCCGCATCGTCGTGGACGTGCGCCCCGTCGCGCGCGCCGTGCAGATCGAGGTGCGCGACGAAGGCCGCGGGCTGCGGCCCGGAACCTACGAGTCGATCTTCGGCCTCTTCAGCCAGGACCGCGCAGTGCCGGGCCCCACGGACAACGGGCTCGGCATCGGCCTCATGCTGTGCCGCTCGATCGTCGAGTTGCATGGCGGGACGATTTCCGCCCGGAGCGACGGTCCCGGCAAGGGCAGCACGTTCACGATCCGCCTGCCGTTCGCGCGCGAGACCACGCATGCCGCACATCAGCCGCCGCTCGCGCCGGATACGGCCGAGCTTGCCGCGCTGGCCGAGGCCGGCATCCCGCCGCTGCGCGTGCTCGTGGTGGACGACAACCGCGACTCGGCGGACAGCCTCGCCATGCTGCTCGAACTCAAGGGGCACGACGTAAGAGTGGCCTATGGCGCCACACAGGCCTGCAACGAAGTCGACGGTTTCACACCCGATGTGGCGCTCATCGACATCGCCATGCCCGAAATCGACGGCTATGCAACCCTCCGCGCCCTGCGCGCGCTGCCCCCGCTCTCGCAAACCTTGTTCGCCGCGATGACGGGATTCGGCCAGACCGCCGACATCGAACTCACGCGCGAGGCCGGCTTCGAGATGCATCTCGTGAAGCCCGTGGATGTCACGCTGTTCGACGAGGTGCTCGCTCTCGCGGCGGCGAGGCTCCGGCGCCGGAGCGCCTGAAGCGCCTTACATTGCCTTGCGTCGCGTCACGTCGCCTCACGTCGGGCTACGGCGCGATCGGCACGAATGGCCGGTATTCGACCCTGGGCCCGCGCACGACGATGGCCGTCGATTCGGGCACCTCGGCCCATACCTCGGGCCGGTCGCCCAGCGGCTCGGAAACCAGCAGATAAGCGTCGTCGCCCGCCGCCGCGATGCGCGGATCGTCGGGATAAAGCTCCCGCAGATGACTGAACGCCGTCGTGTGAAAGAGCGAGCGCGAATTGCGCTCGCTCGAATAGCGCGCGGCGACGATCTGCTCGCCATCGCACGCGCAGACGGTCATATTGAGCGCCGGCTCGACGCCGTGCCTTTTCGCCGTGGCCTCGACAAAGCCCGCCATGCGTTCGAGTGCGGCGACGGGGTCGAATTCGAGGCCGAACGTCATCGCCAGATAGAACATCGCTTCCGAATCCGTCGAACCTTCGAGCGCGTTGAAACGCTCCGGATCGATCGCGACGAGCAGGTCGCGCCGCAGGAGCGGATAGCTGCGAATGAGCCCGTTGTGCGCGAAAATCCAGCGCCGGTGGCGGAACGGATGGCAGTTCGTCTCCTGCACAGGCGTGTCGGTGGCCGACCGGATATGCGCGATGAACATGGGCGCGTGAACCGCGCGCGCGAGTTCGCGCAGGTTGCGGTCGTTCCATGCCGGATGCACGCTGCGGTAGCGAAACGGAATGTCGTGCGGGTCCTGGAACCAGCCCATCCCGAAGCCGTCGCCATTCGTGGTGGTCGCGCCTTTGGTCGAATGCAGGCTCTGATCGATCAACGAATGGCGCGCGTGAAACAGCACGGTTTCGAGCTGCACGGGGTTCCCGGTATAGGCGAGCCAGCGGCACATCGTGGTCTCCTTCGGCAAGACGCCTCTATGAGTCGGCCGGCTTCATGCCCTGCTTCGTGCCCTGCTTGATGACCGCTATTTCGCGGCGTGCAGGTCGGCGATGGGCGTGAGAAAGCCGTCGAGGCCTGTGAGTATGATCTGCACCCCGATGCACAGGAGCAGAAACGAGGACACGCGCATCGCCACGCGCGTGCCATCCACACCGAGGTACTGCGAAAGTCTCGCGGCGCGGCTGTACACGTAATAGATGACGAACATGACGAGCGTGGAGATCACGATCGACGCGACGCTCGACAGCAGCCACGCCGAAAGCTTGTGCGTACGGTTGGCGTTGAGCGCGATGGCCGTGGCGATCGAGCCTGGCCCCGTGGTGAGCGGAATCGTGAGCGGAAAGAACGCCTTGCCGGCGGCCGCGCCCGGGCTGATGGGCTTGACGGGATGATCGACCGGCGCCGGCTCGGGCTCGGGCGCGTTGAGCATCTGCCAGCCGGCCACGGCCACGGCGAGGCCGCCGCCGATCCGCAGCGCTTCCATGGAGATGCCGAAGAAATGCAGGATGGGCGTGCCGACGAAAAACGCCGCGAGCAGCACGAAGAACGCGTTGATCGCCACGCGCCTCGCAACCAGGCGGCGCCCTTCGTCGTCGAGCGTGGCGGTGCGATCGAGAAAAACAAAAGCACCGCTGAAGGGATTGATGATGCTGATGAGTCCGATGAAACCGAACAGGATGTCTGAAATCAGGCTTTCGATCATGAAGTCGATCCGTTGAAGGCATGCGCAACCGGCGCGCCGGGTTGGCGAGAAGTGTAGCCGGATCGGCGCCAGGCGTGGCTCGACGATGTTGCGCGGGATCGAAAAAATGGCGCAATGCACCAATGCTTTCGGCGACCTTCCGCTCCTGTCTTCATTAATTTTGGCAACTTTACGGGGCGCGTTCGCAAGCGTAGTGTGGACTGCCTCGCACCCAGGCGCGACGTTTCTTTTCTTCTCAATTACAAGAGGAGTTGCCATGTCACTGAGGTTGCTCGCTGCCTTGCCTTTTATCGGCATCCTGCTAGGGGTGCCGTTCGTCAACCGCACCGAGCCGCTCGTGCTCGGCATGCCGCTCGTGCTGGCGTGGATCGTCATGTGGGTCGTGCTGGCCGCGGCGATCATGGGGATCGTCTACCGGCTCGATCCGGCCAACCGGCTTTCGGGCGAGGCGGACGCGGAGGTGCGCTCATGAGTGCCCTCTTCATCATCGCGGCAATCACGGTCGTGGCGCTCTTCCTCGGCATGCGCGCTCGCAGCGGGCACGACATGAGTCTCGAGCAGTGGGCGGTAGGCGGACGCAGTTTCGGCACCGCGTTCGTCTTCCTGCTGATGGCGGGCGAGATCTACACGACGTTCACGTTCCTCGGCGGCAGCGGCTTTGCGTATGGCAAGGGCGCGCCCGTCTACTACATTCTTGCCTACGGCACGCTCGCGTACATCCTCTCGTACTGGATGCTGCCGCCCGTATGGCGCTTCGCCAAGCAGCACCGGCTCGTCTCGCAGCCGCACTTCTTCGCGCGCAAGTATCAAAGCCCCGCGCTGGGCGTGCTGGTGGCGTGCGTGGGCGTGCTCGCCCTCGTGCCGTATCTCGTGCTGCAACTGAAGGGCCTCGGCATCATCGTGACGACGGCCTCCTATGGCGCGATTTCCTCCACGGCGGCCATCTGGATCGGCGCGGCCGTGGTCACGTCTTACGTGATCGTCTCCGGCGTGCGCGGCTGCGCGTGGAACTCGGTCGTCAAGGACACGATGATTCTCGCCATTGCGGTGTTCCTCGGCATCTATCTGCCGATTCACCACTATGGCAGCCTGAGCGAGATGTTCCGCGCCATCGACGCGGCCAAGCCCGGCTTCCTCACTTTCCCGGCACGCGGCCAGAGCGTGACCTGGTTCCAGTCCACCGTGCTGCTCACGGCGCTTGGCTTCTTCATGTGGCCGCACACGTTCATGTCGGTGTACACCGCGAAGGATGCGCGCATCTTCCGCCGCAACGCGATGATCCTGCCCCTCTACCAGCTCATCCTGCTGTTCGTGTTCTTCTGCGGCTTCGCGGCCGTGCTCAAGGTGCCGGGCCTCAAGGGCTCCGACATCGACCTCTCGCTCTTTCGCCTCGCGCTGCAAACGTTCGATCCGTGGTTCGTGGGCGTGATCGGCGCGGCGGGCGTCCTCACCGCGCTCGTGCCGGGCTCCATGATCCTCACCACGGCTTCCACGCTGCTCGCCAACGACGTCTATCGCGGCGGCCTCGCGAAAAGCGCTGACGATGCGCAAGTCGCGAAACTCGCGCGTTGCTTCGTGCCGGTGATCGCGCTCGTCGCGGTAGGCTTCACGCTGAGGGGCGGCGAGACCATCGTCGCGCTGCTGCTGATGGGTTACAACTTCGTCACGCAGTTGTTCCCGGCGATGATATGCAGCCTCTCCACGCGCAACCGCGTGACGAAGCAAGGCGCGTTCTGCGGCATCGTGGCGGGGGTGCTCGTCGTGATCGTCACGACACTGACCCACTTGAGCGTGGCCCAGTTGATTCCGTTCGCACCCGATGCGCTCAAGGACATCAACATCGGGTTCCTCGCGCTGTTCGTGAATGTGATCGTGCTGGCCGTGGTGAGCATGGTGACGCAGCCACGCGCGCATGTGGAGCAAGCGCGGGCGCATTGAACAACGCTTCGCATCACGAAGCAGCCCAATCGGCATGTGCCGATTGGGCTGTTTTTTTGTTATGCAGCTTTGCGTGCTTCGGCAATGCGTTGCGGCGCTTCGGGCCTTGCATACAAGCGTTCGAGATAGGCCTGCAAACGCGGGAACCCATCGAGAAGCTGCACCTCGTTGGCCCAGTCCATCAGGTAGACGGTCACGCAATCGGCAGCCGAAAGCCTGTTGCCGACGAGGAACTCGCGCCCTTCCAGATGCTTTTCGAGCACCGTGGCCATATTCCTGAAATCCTCACGCGCCAGTTCGATATCGGCTGCAAGACGCTTTTCCGGCGGATAGAGAAACGAGTGCCGCGTGATTCGCCAGAGCGGCTGTTCGAGTTCGGTAACCGCGAACAGCGTCCAGCGATACACCTGCGCGCGCTCGTCGAGATCCGTGGGCATCAACCGCTTCCCGGGATATTTGTCCGCGAGATACAGCACGATTGCGGCCGATTCGGGAATCACGCGGTCGCCGTCGACCAGCACCGGCACCTTGCCAGCTGGATTGAGGCGCAGGTATTCGGGCCGCCTGTGCTCGCCTTCGAGCAGATTGACCGAGACGAATTCGAAATCGGCGTCGACTTCCTTGAGGCCCCATAACGCGCGTTGCGAACGGGTGCCGGCAAATCCGTAGAGCTTCATCGCGAGTCTCCGAAGGCTTATGCGCCCGGTATCGGGAGAACCGGCATCACTTCGACGGACTCGCCCGGAAAAATCGAGAAATGGGGATGGCCTTCGAACATCTTCGCCGCCGCTTCATGCGATGCGGCACGCACGACCGTAAAGCCCGTCAGCGCATTGGACGCATCCACGATGCCGTTTTCGCCGATCGCCTTCGTCTTGCCGAGCGGTCCGCCAAAGTCGGTGATCGACTCCTTGTGTTTTTCGACCCATGCATGCCACGCCGCAATGCCCTCCTTCTCTCGTGCATGCCGCTCTGCTTCGGGAAGCGCCGACCACGCCTTCATGCGCGCGTTATCCTTGCTGCCGAGAAAAACAGCGAGAAACAGCTTCTGATCGCTCATGTGTCCTCCGTCTACTC
This sequence comes from Paraburkholderia sp. JHI2823, assembly GCF_038900695.1. Taxonomy (NCBI): domain Bacteria; kingdom Pseudomonadati; phylum Pseudomonadota; class Betaproteobacteria; order Burkholderiales; family Burkholderiaceae; genus Paraburkholderia; species Paraburkholderia sp. JHI2823. The sequence continues at coordinate 34,701 of NZ_JAYMRY010000025.1, forward strand.
GTCTGAAAACCGGGAGCAACGCCATGTCGCCCGTCCGGCCTTGACAGCATAGGTTGATATCAACATAATTTCAACATGGCACGCGCAAAGAAACTTCCCTTCGAAACCACGCTACTGGTGCGCGATTGCTGCCTGTGTCTGCATATGCAGCGGGCGGCGCGCAACCTTGCGCGCATCTTCGACGACGTGCTGCGTCCGCTCGATCTCACGAACGGCCAATTTTCGCTGCTGATGTCGCTGAACCGGCCGTATCCGCCCGGCATGAAAGATGTGGCGTCGCTGCTGGCCATGGACCGCACCACGCTAACGGCCGCGCTCAAGCCGCTGGAGCGGCGCGGGCTCGTGGTCATCGAGTCGGATCCGCAGGACAAGCGCAGTCGCCTGCTGAGCCTGACGCCCGAGGGGCATCAGTTGCTCAACGAGGCGTTCCCGCTATGGCAGCAAACGCATGCTGAAATCGAGAAGGACTTTGCCGAAGGCGAAGTGGACAAGCTGCGCGATCACTTGCGTGCGCTTTCGTAGCGCCTACCGCTTCGACGCCCCATACAGCGTCGAATCCGCGAACCCGTCCGCCGCGAGCACCCGGCCCACGAGAATGAGCGCCGTGCGCTCGATATCGGTGGCCAGCACCTTGTGGGCGATGTCCGCGAGTGTGCCGGTCACGCGTTCCTCGTCGGGCCAGCTCGCGCGATAGATCACCGCCACGGGGCAATCCTCGCCATAATGCGGCCGCAACTCCTCGACGATACGCGCGATATGGCGCACGCCCAGGTGGATCGCGAGCGTCGCCTTGTGCCGCGCGAGGTCGCCTAGCTGCTCGCCTTCGGGCATCGACGTTTTCGTGGCGTAGCGCGTGAGAATGAGCGTTTGCGAGATGCCGGGCAGCGTGAGCTCGCTGCCGAGCGCCGCCGCGCATGCGGCGGTCGCGGTCACGCCGGGCACGACTTCGTAAGGAATGCCGAGCATGCGCAAGCGCCGGATCTGCTCGCCGATCGCGCCATAGAGCGACGGGTCGCCCGAATGCACGCGCGCCACGTCGAGCCCCTGGGCGTGGGCATCTTCGAGCAAGCCGACGATCTCGTCCAGCGTGAGCGGCGCGGTGTCCACCACCTTGTGCGCGCGGTGGCCTTCGAGCACGGCGGGCGGCACGAGCGACCCGGCGTAAAGGATGACCGGGCAATGGCGCACGAGACGCTGGCCCTTCACGGTGATCAGTTCGGGATCGCCCGGACCCGCGCCTATGAAGAATACTGTCATGCGTTGAGACTCCGCTGAATGTCGTTCGCAAGCGCGTCGATCGCCTGTTGCGCCGACGCGAATTCGCGCTGCGCATCGGGCAGCGGCGGCCGCCGCATCATCACCACGGGCAGACCCATTTCGCGCGCGACCGCGAGCTTCGCCTCGGTCGCTGCGCCGCCGCTGTTCTTGCTGACCACCACATCGATGCACGCCTCGGTGAAGAGCTTGCGCTCGCCTTCCGGCGTGAACGGCCCGCGCGCGTCGATCACGCGGGCGCGCGCATGGCCCGGGTGAGCGTCGAGGCAACGAATCGTCCAGTGCTGCCGCTCGGGGACTTCGTCGAGATGCGCGAGCGGCTCGCGCCCGAGCGTGAAGAGCGGGCGCGCGAACGGCGCGAGCGCTTCGATTACGCCGGCCCAGCCGTTCACCATGCGCCAGTCGTCGCCTGGCTGCGGCTGCCAGGGCGCGCGGCGCAGCGCCCAGTACGGCACGTGCGCGGCTTCGCAGGCGCGCGCCGCGTTGGCGCTGATCTGCGCGGCGTAGGGATGCGTGGCATCGAGAACGAGCGCGATATCTTCTTCTGCGAGAAAACGTGCGAGCCCCAGCGCCCCGCCGAAACCGCCCACGCGCACCGCGCAGGCGAGATCAGCGGGCACGCGTCCCAGGCCCGCGAGCGAGTAGATGTGCGGCGCGCCGAGCGTACGGGCGATCGCCAGCGCGTCGCCGGTGCCCCCCAGCAGCAGGATGCGCGCCGTCATGGCTTGACGACTTCGTAGAGCGTGACGGGCAAGGCCTGACGCCATGTGTCGAAGCCACCCAACGGCTGAGCCTCGCCAATGCCGATGCGCGTGAGCGTGCCGCCATGCTGCGCGCGCCACGCGACCAGCGTCGCTTCGCTCTGCAGCGTCACCGCGTTCGCGACGAGCCGGCCGCCGCTCGCGAGCGCCGCCCAGCATGCCTCGAGCACGCCAGGGGCAGTCACGCCGCCGCCGATGAACACCGCGTCGGGCGTGGCGAGCCCCGCGAGCGCCTCGGGCGCGCGGCCCGCCACGAGTTGCAGACCGGGCACGCCCAGCGCCGCGCGATTGTGCTCGATGAAGCGCTGGCGCCCGGCGTGCGCTTCGATCGCGATCGCTCGGCAAGCCGGATGCGAACGCATCCACTCGATGCCGATCGAGCCGCTGCCCGCACCCACGTCCCAAAGCAGCGCGCCGGGCGTGGGCGCGAGACGCGCCAGGGTGAGCGCACGCACGTCGCGCTTCGTGAGCTGGCCGTCGTGGCGGTACGCGTCGTCGGGCAGGCCGGGCGTGAGCGTCCAGCCGCGCGCCCCGGTGTGGGCAGCGTCGCTTGCGCATTCGAACGCGACGAGATTGAGCGCCGCGGTTTCGTCGACGTGCCAGGCATCGGCGCGGCCTTCGACGCGGCGCTCGAGCGGACCGCCCACGTGCTCGAACACGGCAAGACGCGTCGCGCCGAAGCCCGCCTCGGTGAGCAGCGCGGCGAGCGCCGCCGGCGTGCGCCCGTCCGCGCTCAATGCGAGCACGCGCGAGCGCGCATGGAGATGACGGCGCAGCGCATCGAGCGGGCGGCCGACGAGCGAAACCATCGCCGTGTCCTGCAACGCCCATCCCATGCGCGCCGCCGCGAGCGAGAGCGACGACGGCGCGGGCAACACGCGCATGTCGCCGGGTGCCAGGCGCCGCGCGAGCGTCGCGCCCACGCCGAACAGCATGGGGTCGCCGCTCGCGAGCACGCATACGGGCATGTTCGACGCGCGATGCGCGAGCAGCGCCTCGACGTTGAAGGGCTGCGGCCACGGCTCACGCCGCGCGCGCACGCGCGCCGGCAGCATCGCGAGATGGCGCGCGCCGCCGGTCACGATGGCCGCGTCGAAGAGTGCGCGCCGCGCGTCGCGCCCGAGCCCCGCATAGCCGTCGTCGCCTATGCCCACCACAGTCAGCCATGCCTGCATGCCCTGCATTCGTTCTCCCGCCTTTGCTCGCGCTGTTGCCCGATTCTCTGCGCAGCCACGGCCCCGCGACCCGATTGCGGGGCGGAGCGCGCCTGAAAACGGGCATAATACCGTGTCCGCCGGCGCCTTTAAGGCCCAAAAGCCTTGAGGCATAAAAGGGAACACAGCAAGCTGTGGCCGCCCCCGCGACTGTGAGCAGCGAGACCGCATCCACCCGAGCCACTGGCTTCACCGGGAAGGCCGATGCGGTCCACGACCTGCGAGCCAGGAGACCTGCCGGCCGACTATTCGTGCGAAGCCATATCGGGCGGGGTGTACCGATACCGCAGCCGTTGCCCGCATGCCCCGCGGGCAGCGCGCCGCTCTCGCGCGTCGATTACCCGGTATTCCCTTGAAACACGAAACGAAGCCCGTCTTGCCTCTCGCTGCGCTCGCCGCGGTCCGCCCTTCGGCGTGCCCCGGGCTCGTGCGCGTGGTCGCCGCGCGCGACGGCGGCCTGTGCCGCATCCGTCTCCCCGGCGGCGTGCTGAACGCCGCGCACTCGCGCGCCCTCGCCGATGCCGCGCGGGCGCACGCAAGCGGCGTGCTCGAACTGACCAATCGCGCGAACGTGCAGATTCGCGGCGTGCGCGCGGGCGAGGAAGCGGCGTTGAGCGCGATGCTGATCGTGGCGGGCCTTGGCCCCGCCGGCATCGACGCCACGAGCCCGGTCGAGCGCGCCTGCGCCGCCGACGAACTGCGCAACGTGATGCTGAGCCCGCTCGCGGGGCTCGATCCGAACGCCGCGAGCGACACCACAGCGCTCGCCCAGGCGCTCATCGACATGATGCAGCGCGAGCCGCGCTTCGCCGCGCTCTCGCCGAAGTTCGCGCTGCAACTGGACGGCGGCGAGCGTCTTGCGATGCTCGAGCATCCGCACGACATCTGGCTCGCCGCGCGCAAGCATGGCGCGACGGTGCGCTTCGTTCTGGGCCTTGCAGGCTGCCCAAGCGAGCCGCCGGTTGGCGCGCTCGCTGTTGAAGAAGTCTGCACATCGATCCGCGCGCTGCTCCATGCGTTCCTCGATCTCGCTAACGCGAACGCCACACGCATGCGCGACGTACTGGCCGCACACTCGCTCGAAGCGCTGCTGCAACGCGCGCGCGAGCACGGCGAATTCGCGTTGATGCGCGACGACGCCCCGTCGCACGCATGGCGAGGCGCCACGAGCGATGCCCGCTTGCGCCTCGGCGCTCACGCGCTCCACGCCGACGGCAGCGGCTACGTGGGCGCTCAGCCCGTACTCGGCCGCATCGACTCGAACACACTGCATGCGCTCGCCGACCTCGCAGTTGAACACGGCGACGCGACGCTGCGCGTGACGCCCTGGCAGGGCCTGTTGCTGCCCAACGTGGCCGGACACGCCATGCCCGCCACGCTCGAACGCCTGCGCGCGCTCGGCCTCGTCTGCGCGAACGCGGACCCGCTCGCACGCCTCGTCGCCTGCACCGGCTCGACGGGCTGCGCGAAAAGCCGCGCCGACACGAAAGCCGACGCACTGCGTCTCGCCACGCTCTTGCCGGACGATACGGAAGTCCACCTGAGCGGCTGCGAGCGCTCCTGCGCGGCTGCGCATCGCGCGCCGTTCACGCTGCTCGCAAGCGCGCCGGAGCGCTACGACCTCTACCGGCGTGAAGACAGCAAAGCCGGCCTTGGCCCGCGCTTTGGTCAACTCCTCGCGCCCAACCTGACGATCGAAGCTGCTGCGCTTGCACTCGCCCAGCAGCCCCGGAGCACCCACGATGTCTGATTACATCCGCGACGGCCACGCGATCTATCGCGAGTCGTTCGCGACGATCCGCGCAGAAGCCGACCTCTCGCGCATTCCCGCCGACCTCGAAAAACTCGCCGTGCGCGTGATTCATGCGTGCGGCATGGTGGACGTGGTCGCCGACCTCGCGTTTTCCACGGGCGCCGGCCTCGCGGGCCGCGCGGCCCTCGCGAACGGCGCACCGATTCTCTGCGACGCGAAGATGGTCGCCTACGGCATCACGCGCGCCCGCCTTCCCGCGCATAACGCCGTGATCTGCACGCTCGACGACCCCACCGTGCCCACCCTCGCGCGCGAGATGGGCAACACGCGCTCGGCGGCCGCGCTCGAATTGTGGCGGCCGCACCTCGCGGGCAGCGTGGTCGCGATCGGCAATGCGCCCACCGCGCTCTTTCATCTGCTCGACATGATCGCCGCGGGCGCGCCGCGTCCCGCGCTCATCCTGGGCTTTCCCGTGGGCTTTGTCGGCGCGGCCGAGTCCAAGGCGCAGCTCGCCGCCGAAAGCCATGGCCTGCCCTTCGTCGTCGTGCACGGCCGCCGCGGCGGCAGCGCGATGGCCGCCGCCGCCGTCAACGCACTCGCTTCGGAGACCGAATAAATGAACCGCAAAGGCGTTCTGCACGGCATCGGCGTCGGCCCCGGCGACCCCGAGTTGCTCACGCTCAAGGCAGTGCGGCTGCTCAAAGCCGCGCCCGTGGTCGCCTTTTTCGTGGCCAGGGGCAAGAAGGGCAACGCGTTCGGCATCGTCGAGGCGCATCTCGAAGCGCAGCAGGAACGCATGCCGCTCGTGTACCCCGTGACGACCGAAGCCCTGGAGCCGCCGCTCTCTTACGAAGCGATCATCGCGGACTTCTACGACGGCGCGGCGGAAATGGTGTCGCGCCATCTCGACGCGGGACGCGACGTGGCCGTGATCTGCGAAGGCGATCCGTTCTTCTATGGCTCGTACATGTATCTGCACGACCGGCTCGCGGCGCGCTACGAGGCGCAAGTCGTGCCCGGCGTGTGCTCGATGCTGGGCGGCACGGCCGTGCTGGGCGTGCCGCTCGTCTACCGCAACCAGAGCCTCGCCGTGCTCTCGGGCGTGCTGCCCGAGGACGAATTGCGCCGCCGCCTCGCCGACGCGGACGCCGCCGTCATCATGAAGCTGGGCCGCAACTTCGAAAAAGTCCGCCGCGTGCTGGGCGAGCTCGGTCTCGCGCACCGCGCGCACTATGTTGAGCGCGCAACGATGTCGAACCAGCGCATCGTGCCGCTCGACGAAGTCGATCCGATGGCTTCGCCCTACTTCTCGCTGCTCGTCGTACCGGGGGTGAAATGGCAGTCGTGACGCCGCCCGCCATCGTAATTCTCGGCCCCGGCGCGCTCGCCACGGCGCGGCGCGTGCAGGCGCTTTATGCGGGCGCGCGGGTCCATGCGCTGCAAGGCCGCGTACAGGGCGATGTTGCGTTCAGCGAACTCGGCGCGCACTTGCGCGAATGCTACGCGCGCGGTGCGCCCATCGTCGCACTGTGCGCGGCGGGCATCGTGATCCGCTGCCTCGCGCCGCTGCTCGCCAACAAGGGCGCGGAGCCGCCTGTGCTCGCGCTCGCCGAGGACGGCAGCGCCGTCGTGCCGCTGCTTGGCGGCCTGACCGGCGTGAACGTCATGGCGCGCGAGATCGGCGCGGCGCTCGCCGTCGCGCCCGCCATCACGACGAGCGGCGAACTGCGCTTCGGCACCTGCCTGCTCAATCCGCCCGCGGGCTATGCGCTCGCGAGCCTCGCGCAAGGCAAGCGCTTCGTGTCCGACCTGCTCGCGGGCGCGTCCACGCGCGTCGCCGGCAATGCGCCGTGGCTCGAAAACGTCGATCTGCCGCGCGACGGGGACGCGCGCCATGCCATCCGCGTGAGCGCGCAGGCCTGGGACGGCAATCCCGCCGTCCTCGTGATCCATCCGCGCAGCATCGTGGCGGCCGTCGGCGCGCCGCGCGAAGCGATCGCCGAACGCGTGCGCCGTGCGCTGGCCGCACACGGCCTCGCGCCGCTCGCGCTCGCGGCGCTCGTCGCGCCTTCGTCGCACATGCGCGATGCGTCGCTTGCGCAGGCGGCCACGGAACTCGGCGTGCCGCTGCGCTTCGTCGACGGCGCGGACCCTACGCCGCAAGCCGTGCTTTCCGCGCTCGACCTCGGCGCGGACATCGAGCGCTACACGTCGAACGAAGACGGCATTGCACTAGCCTGCGCCGCCGCGCCGCTCGACCCGCACACGCTGGGTCGAGCACGCGGCAAGCTCACGGTGCTGGGTCTCGGCCCCGGCCGCGCCGATCTGCTCGCGCCCGCCGCGCGCGCGGCGCTGGACGACGCCACCGATATCGTTGGCTACGCAACCTATGTGGACATGGCGGGCCCGTTTCGCGCGGACCAGCAGCGCCACGCCACCGACAACCGCGAAGAGCTGCAGCGCGCCCGTCACGCCTTCGAGATGGCGAGCGAGGGACGGCGCGTGGCCGTGGTCTCGTCGGGCGACCCCGGCGTGTTCGCCATGGCGGCCGCCGTGCTCGAAGCGCTCGAAGGCTCGGACGACGCCCGCTGGCACGCCGTCGCGCTGACGATCGTGCCGGGCGTTTCCGCGGCGCTCGCTACAGCGGCGCAGGCGGGCGCGCCGCTCGGCCACGACTTCTGCATGCTCTCGCTTTCCGACAACCTGAAACCGTGGAGCGTGATCGAACAGCGCCTGCTGCATGCGGCGCAGGCCGATCTCGTGATGGCGTTCTACAACCCGATTTCGCGCGCGCGGCCCTGGCAGCTCGACCGCGCGCTGGAGATCGTGCGCAGCGAGCGAGCGCCGCAGACGCGCGTGGTGCTGGGCCGCGACGTGGGCCGCCCCGGCGGGACGCTGCGCGCCATGACGCTCGGCGAACTGCGTTCCGCGGACGTCGACATGCGCACGATGGTGATCGTCGGCTCGTCGACTACGCGCGGGTTCGCTCGCGGCGACGGCGGCGAGTGGATCTATACGCCGCGCTGGTATCGGGACGATGTGCAATTCAAGCGCGAAGCCGGGGGCGAATAAAAGCTCGCGCGCACGCGTTCAACGTTCAAGTCAGGCACGAACAACGGGGCCGTCGGCCCTCGCTCAATACGCATGCCTTCGTCTCGTGCGGCACACCCTCAATTTCGGCGCTGGCGCGCCGTAAAAGCATGTGACCCCGCAAAGTCAACCTGATTGCCATACCAAGCGCCGATGACCAACGTCACCCCCGAAGCTGAAGCCGAAACCGAAGCCACCCCTGCCGCAACCGATATCGCCCCGCTCACGCCCGACGCCGTCCCGGTGGGCGCGCCGCTCGTCTGGCCCGTTGTCGACGGCGACGGCACCTTGCTGCTCGATGCCGGATCGGTGCTCGTGGGAGAGGCCGAGCGCGACTTCCTGTTCCTGCACTTCGCGCCGCATCGCGGCGACGTGCAGCGAGCCGACGCGGCGCCTGACGACGCGGCAACCGCCAACGCAGCCGATGCTCCCACCGGTACGCGCGACCTGCATCTGACGATCGGCGCGTTAATGGGCCTGCGTCCGCAAATGGGTTCGAGCAGCGCGCCCATGCAGCAGTGCCGTCTGATCGGCTTCGCGCCGAACGAAGCGCTCTTCGTCACGACGCCGTATGCGGACGGGCGCCCGCTCGCCATCACGCCTGGCGAAAACGTCGAGATCGTCGCGATCGCGAGCCAGGCCGTGTATCGCTTCGTATGCACCGTGCACGCCATCTGCCCGTCGCCGCTCCACTATCTCGTGCTTTCGAAGCCCGCCAACATTCGCCGCCTGCGCGAACGCCGCTCGATTCGCGTACGAGCGCGGTTTCCCGTGCGTTATGGCATCGGCGAGACCGGCGCGAGCTATGACGGTGTGGCGCTCGCGCGCGGCATCAGCGCGCTCGGCCTTTCGATCAGCGCGCCGTGGGCGCTCGGCAAGGTCGGCGAACGGCTGCGGATCGCATTCCAGTTGCAGACGGGCGAAGGTGATACGCGGATCGAAACCACGGCGATCATCCGCAATCTGCAGACGGAGACGGGTGATCGCGAGCCCGCGACGCTCGGACTCGAACTGGACCGTCTCACGCCCGCCGAGCAGATGGCGATGAAGGTCTACGTGTTCGATCGTCAGGACGACGTGCTCTACTGGACCGGCAGCATGCGCTGACGCGCGTTTTCAGGCGCTCGCTTTTTTTCGCTTCAGGCGAGCAGCGCCTGCGCGTCGAGGCACTCCCCGGCCCATGCCTGCGCGAGTGCCTCGCAGCGCCCCACACGTACTGCGCCACATTCGCAGTCGATCACGGTGACGTGGTCCGCTCGACGCGGCCGTGCAGGCCACTGCGTCGTTCGGCCATCGCTGAAGAGCCAGAGATGGCGCGCACGCGCCGGATCGCGGCGCGCGGCCGCCTCCAGCAATTGCGCCGCGCGGGCCATGCCCGCTTCGAGCGGCGTGCCGCCGCCCCCGCCGATGGGCTCGATCCAGCGCTCGTTCCACCAGCGCGGCACCGCGGGCCCGAAACGCAGTTCGGCGCCCGCGCCGCCGAATGCGATCAACGCCACTTCCACCCGCTCGGCGCGGGCGCGATCGAACAAGGCGATCAGCAAGCCCTTGGCGAGCGCAAGCTGGCCGCGCGCCAGCATGGAGGCCGAGCAATCGAGCACGAAGCAATGGATCGCGCCGGTACCCGTGTCGCGCTTCGCGAAGCGAAAATGCTGCGCTTGCAACGGGTCGGCGCGCCTGGCCGCCAGGGTGGGCGGCCAGGCGATACGGGTGCCGTGCCGCGCCATTCGTGCGGCGCCGCTTCCCGGGCCTTCTCGCCGTCGAGCGCCGCCCTGTGAGAAGGCGGCGGCCTTTGCCCGACGGCTCAGCGTTTTTTTGCGGGCAGTGGGATGACGCCCTTGACCGGCCTCGCGGCGACGGGCTGGGGCGCTAGCTCGCCCCAATCGGAATCCGGTGCGGCCATGGCTTGCGCCTGTTTTTCGCCGCGCGCGGGCGGCGGCTCGCCAGCAGACGACGAGCGCTGCGGCTCAGCAGTCGCACGCCGCCGATGCGCGAGCACGCAATCCGCGACCTGATCGACATGTTCCGGATTCACCGCATCCGCGCCTTCGAACGCGGCCAGCGCGCGCGCCGCCCGCAGCATCACGAGGTCCGCGCGCAAGCCGTCCACCGCCGCCTCGATGCAACGCTGCGCTACACGCTCGTGCACCGCATCGCTCCACGCGAGCGCGCCGAGCGCCCCACGCGCCGCCGCGATGCGTTGCGCGAGCGCGTGCTGTTCAGGCGCATGCGCGGCGCAAAAGGCCTGCGGATCGGCGTCGAACGAAAGACGCGCCTTGACGATGCGCTGCCGCTCCGCTGCCGCGTGCGGTGTGCCGAGTTCGACCATCAGGCCGAAGCGATCGAGTAGTTGCGGGCGCAACTCTCCTTCTTCGGGATTCATCGTGCCGACCAGCACGAAACGCGCGTCGTGCGTATGCGAAACGCCATCGCGCTCCACCGTGTTCACGCCGCTCGCCGCCGCGTCGAGCAGCACATCGACGAGCGCATCGGGCAGCAGGTTCACTTCGTCCACGTACAGAACACCGCCATGCGCGCGCGCGAGCAGCCCGGGAGCAAAGCGCACCGCGCTCTCGCGCAGCGCGGCTTCGAGGTCGAGCGTGCCGATCAGCTTGTCCTCGCTCGCGCCGAGCGGCAGCGTGACGAACGCGCCCTCGGGCAAGAGCGCCGCGAGTGCACGCGCCGCCGTCGATTTCGCAGTGCCGCGCGGCCCGCTCACGAGCACGCCGCCGATCGCGGGGTCGATCGCCGCAAGCAGCAGCGCTCGCTGGAGCAGCGCCTGGCCAACGAGTGCGGTAAAGGGAAACGCGGGACGCTGGGACGCTGCGCTCATGGTCCTGATCCTTCCAGTTGTTGCCCGGCTTCGAGCAGACGTTGTTCGAGTTGCGCGCGATGCTCGCCGGGCTCCAGCCAGAGGCCGCGCTGGATCGCTTCGAGCAGGCGCTCGCACACCGCGTGCAGCGCGTGCGGGTTGTGGCGCTGCATGAACGCGCGGGTGTCGTCGTCGTGGACGTAGGCGTTCGCGACCAGTGCGTATTGATGGTCGCCCACCACGCGCGCAGTCGCGTCATAACCAAACAGATAATCGACGGTCGCCGCCATTTCCGCGGCACCCTTGTAGCCATGGCGCTTCACGCCGTCGATCCACTTCGGGTTCACCACACGCGAGCGGATCACACGCGCGATCTCTTCGTGCAGCGGGCGGATGCGCGGCGCGGCGGGATTGCTGTGGTCCGCGTGATAGAGCGTGGGCTGCGCCTGTGAAAAGTGGCGCGCCGCCGCGGCCATGCCGCCCTGAAACTGGTAGTAGTCGTTCGAATCGAGCAGATCGTGCTCGCGGTTGTCCTGGTTCTGCAGGACTACGTCGAGCGTCGAAAGACGTGCGCGAAACGCGTCGCCCGCTTCGTCGCCCGCGCTCTTTTGCGCGTACGCGTAGCCGCCCCAAGCCTGGTACGCGTTCGCGAGATCGGCGTCGGTTTGCCACTGGCGATGGTCGATCATCGACTGCAGGCCCACGCCGTACGCCCCGGGACGCGCGCTGAAAACACGCCAGCCCGCGCGGCGGCGCGCCTCGTCCGCCGCCATGCCGCTCGCGAGGAGCGCGTCGCGTTCCTGCTGCACGCGGGCGCGCAGCGGGTTCTGGTGCGCCGGCTCGTCGAGTTCTGCTACGGCCTGCACCGCCGCGTCGAACAGATGCATGACGTTCGGAAACGCGTCGCGGAAGAAGCCCGATACGCGCAGCGTCACGTCGATGCGCGGCCGGTCTAGCGCCTCGACCGGCATGATCTCGAAGTCGGACACGCGCTGGCTGCCGGCGGCCCACTTCGGCCGCACGCCGATCAGCGCGAACGCCTGGGCGATGTCGTCGCCGCCCGTGCGCATCGTCGCCGTGCCCCACACGGAGAGCCCCACCGCGCGCGGATAATCGCCGTGCTCCTGCAGATGCCGCTCCACGAGTTGCTGCGCCGATTTCATGCCGAGCGCCCACGCGGCTTGTGTCGGTATGGCGCGCGTATCGACGGAATAGAAGTTGCGGCCCGTGGGCAGCACGTCGGGACGGCCGCGCGAAGGCGAGCCGCTCGGCCCCGGCGGCACGAAGCGGCCTTCGAAGCCTCGGCGCAGCTGGCGCATCTCCTCGCGGCCACAAGCGTCGAGGCGAGGCAGCACGTCGTCGCGCAAACGCGCGAGCACCTTGGCCGCGTGCGGCAGCGCCAGCGTTGCCGCATCGTCTCGATCGACCGAACAGATACCTTCGATCAGCGTGGCCGCGACCATTTCCAGACGCTCGCGCGTGTCGCCCGCGTGACGCCACGGCGCGTCGCTCACACCGGCGAGCAGCGGCGGTCGCGGCCCGCTCCAGGGTGCGGCCCAATCCACGGTGGCCGCATCGAGCAGATGATCGATGCGCATGTCGCGCGCCAGTGCGTCGATGAGGCCCGCGTTCGCGCCCTGCCCGTCGCCGCACGCATAGCGGCCGAGCGCGAGCAGCGTGTCGCGGCGCTGCTGCCCTTGCGGCGATGCGCCGAACGTATGCAGACCGTCGCGTATCTGCGCTTCCTTCAGCTCGCAAAGGTAGGCGTCGGCGCGCGTGAGCAGCTCGTCCTCGCCCGCCTGATCCTGCGGTGCCGCCACGCTCAGTTCTTCATGCAGGCGATGCTCGATGATCGTCGCGAGTATGGTCCGGCGCAAAAGTTTCGCGCGGCGCGGGTCCACCATCAATGCTTCGTAATACTCATCGACTTGCCGTTCGAGGTCTTGCAGCGGTCCGTAGTTCTCCGCGCGCGTGAGCGGCGGCATCAGGTGATCGACGATCACGGCCTGGGCGCGGCGCTTGGCCTGGCTGCCCTCGCCCGGATCGTTGACGATGAACGGATAGAGATGCGGCAGCGGGCCGAGCGCCATGTCGGGCCAGCAGGTGTCGGAGAGCGCCACGCTCTTGCCCGGCAGCCACTCGAGATTGCCGTGCTTGCCCACGTGTGCGATGGCATCGATGCCGAACGTCTCGCGCAGCCAGAAGTAGAACGCGAGGTACGCGTGCGGCGGCACGAGTTCGGCGTCGTGATAGTTCGCGTAGGTGTCGTCGCCGCGCGAGCGTGAAGGCTGGATGCCCACGAACACCTGGCCGCAGCGCCAGCCCGCAATCATGAAGCGGCCGCGCCGCACCGTGGGATCGTCTTCGGGCGCGCCCCAGCGCGCGATCAGCGCGTTCTGCGCCTCGACGGGCAACCGCGAGAAGCGCGCGCGATAGTCGTCGAGCGGCAGGCTTTGCCACGCGGGACGCAGCGCACGCGTATCGGGATCGTTGGTCACGCCCTGCGTGAGGATGCGCATGAGGGCGTCGCCGTCTTCCGGCACGTCGGCCACGCGATAGCCTTCGTCGCGCAACATCCGCAAGATGCCGACCACCGAGGCCGGCGTGTCGAGCCCCACGCCATTGCCGATGCGTCCTTCGCTCATCGGGTAGTTCGCGAGCACGAGCGCGAGTTTTTTCTCTTCGTTGCGCAGGCTGCGCAAGCGGCACCAGCGGCGCGCGAGTTCCGCGACGAACGCGACGCGTTCGATATCGGGCTGATAGCGCACGACATCGACTTGCGTCTCTTTGCAGTGGTACGCAAGCCCCTTGAAGCTGATCGCGCGTGTGATCACGCGGCCGTCCACTTCGGGCAGCGCGATATGCATGGCGATGTCGCGCGAGTTCAGACCGTGGTTGTCCTTCACCCAGTCTTCGCGATTGCCGCCGCTCAGGATCACCTGAAGCACGGGGGCGTCGCCGGCCAGGGCGAGCGGCTCGGGGTCGTCTAGCGACGAGGCCGCGAAGGCCGTCGTGTTCAAAACCAGCGCAACATCGTGCTCGGCCGCGAGTTGATCGAGCACGTCGCGGCTCAGCGTGTCCTTGAGCGAAGTGATCGCGAGCGGCAGCGGATTCATGCCGCGTTCGATCAGCGCTGTGATCAGCGCATCGAATGCAGCCGTGTTGGCGGCCTGCAAGTGCGCCTTGTAGAACAGCAGCGCGACGACGGGCGCGCCGGGTTGCCAACGCGCGCGCCATTCGTCGATGGTCGCGACGTCGCGCTGCGGGCAGTAGAGCGCGGCGGCCGGCAGCACGACGGGCGGCGCGGGCTCGCTGCCCCATTCGAATGCGCGCCACGCGAGCGCGCGCAGGAACGATTCGGCGTTGGCCGCGCCACCCTCACGAAGATAACGCCACAGCAGGCGGCAAAATTCGGGCTCGGCGCGGCTCTTCGCGATGAGATTGGGGTCTTCCTGAAGGTCGCCGGAAAACATCGCGAGCAGCTGCCCGCGGCGCTCCGCCAGCGACACGACCTGCTCGATGCCGTACGGCCAGTACGTCTCGCCGCCCAGATGGTCGACCACGACGACGCGCGCGTGCTGCAAGACGTCCTCGACGTAGAAGTCCACCGAGGCGGGCTGGCGCAGATACGTGACGTTCGCGAGCCGCACGCCCGGGAATCCTGCGGGCAGGCGCGGCACGACGCTCGCGAGCAGCGCGAGCGTCGTGTCCGCCGAACTGAGCACGACGATCTCGGCGGGCTGCTGATCGATGCGGATGACGCCCTGCGTGTCGTCGACGAAACCGCCCGGCGTGGTGCGCAGCAAATGCATGTTGCGGCCTCGTGTCGCTCAGCGTTTCGAAGTACGAAGCATTGCGCGATGTGCGCGCGAATGTGCGCTCACTTGGCGCCCGCGGTCTGCACGTTCGCGAGTGCCGCGTCGAACGCCTGCTGCAGCGTCGCGCCATCGAGGTCTTCGCCGATCAGCACGAAGCGGCTCGCGAGCGGCTGCGCCGCGCTTTCCTGCGCGTTCCAGCGGCGGTCGAAATAGCTGTCGAAACGGCGGCCCACGCCTTGCACGACGAGACGCATGGGCGCGCCCGGCAGCGCGGCGAATCCCTTCACGCGATAGATCGTGTGCGCGTCGACGAGTTGTTGCAGCGCCTCGATCACGGTCTCGCGCGAAGCCGCCGCGCCCGACACCACGACCGAATCGAACTCGTCGTGGTGGTGATCGGCATCGTCGGCGGAACCATGATGATCGTGGCGCAGATGAATGCTCTCCTCCGCAGCCGATTCGAGCCCGAGCAGCGTATGCAGGTCGAGCTTGCCGTGCTGCGCGCGCACGATCTTCACCTGCGCCGGCAGTTCTTCGCGCAGCGCGGCGACGAGCGCGTCCTGGCCCGCTTCGTCGAGCAGATCGGTCTTGTTGAGGATGACGAGATCGGCAGACGAAAGCTGGTCTTCGAACAGCTCGTGCAGCGGCGACTCGTGATCGAGATTCGGGTCGGCGCGGCGCTGCGCGTCCACGGCCTGCGGATCTTCGGCGAACTGGCCGCTCGCCGCCGCGGGACCGTCCACGACGGTGACGACCGCATCGACGGTGAACGCGTTGCGGATCGACGGCCAGTTGAACGCTTGCACGAGCGGCTTGGGCAGCGCCAGACCCGAGGTTTCGATCAGCACGTGATCGATCTCACCGCGGCGCTCGAGCAGTTGCTCCATCACCGGAAAGAACTCTTCCTGCACAGTGCAGCACAGGCACCCGTTCGCGAGTTCGTAGAGCTGGCCTTGCGTTTCGTTGCCGTTCTCGTCGCAGCCAATGCCGCAGCCACGCAGAATTTCGCCGTCGATGCCGAGTTCGCCGAATTCGTTGACGATGACCGCCACGCGCAAGCCATCCGCGTGCTGGAGAATGTGACGCAGCAGCGTGGTTTTGCCGCTGCCGAGAAAGCCCGTCACGATCGTGACCGGAGTCTTGCGCATTTGCATGAAGTGCTCCTGTGCCGCCAGGCGACAAGCGGGGCTATGTGTGCGTCGCGTTGGCCGTTCATGAGGGCGTCGTATTGCGAGAACGCACGTCTGCCTGCATGTGCGGTCACGCGTAACGATTCAGACAACCCTGCAGGGACGAACGGCCAGAGACGCACCAGGCCACGCCCGGCTGACGTATGAAAATCACGGACCCGGCACCGCATCCCCGCAGCGCGAATCCCACGTATCTGGCCGGTATCCGGACTGACGAAACGCCGCTTCGCCTTCCCGCGCGAGCGGCCTTGCGGCTGCATCGCGCAGTGGCGTGGACTGCTTGAAGCATGGAAGCGGCTTGCGGCATTCGTTCGAACGCCGCGCTCGTTGTACCGTTGCGGGTGCAGTTCAGGTTGGCCGTGCCCGAGGCGGGATGGCTCCCTGATTCCCGTTTAACTGCGCGCGCAGTATTGAATCGCGCACGCGAGCACCAGAGTGCGTGCGAGTGTAGGCGCGGGGCGTCTGCGCGTCAAGGAAGGCGTGGGCCGCAGGGCCTGTGCTATCGTAGCGCGCATCCGGCAGCGGCCGGGCACGCTCACCTTGCCGCCTGTCTTCTCTGTTCGACTCACGCCTTCGATCGACGCTCTCGCCTGTGAATCTCGCCTCGCCGTCCGCTCCAGTCGAAACCGCAGATGGCGCGCCGCTGCTCGTGGTCGGCATCGGCTGCCGGCGCGGCGTGACGCTAGCGCAAGTCGAGGCCGCGGTGCGCGCCGCGCTCGGCGAGTGGCCGCTCGAGCGGGTAACGGCCGTTGCGACGCTCGACGCCAAAGCCGGCGAGTCGGCATTGCAGGCATTTTGTGCGGCGCATGCACTACCGCTGTGCGCCTACACGCGTGAGCAAATCGCCGCGACATGCACGCAAGCGCCGCCTTGCGCAGCCGCGCAAGCACGGTACGGTGTCGACGGTGTGTGCGAACCGTGCGCCAGGCTCGCGGCCAACGGCGGTCCCCTCGTGCGCAGCAAGATCGCGCTCGATGGCGTAACGGTCGCGATCGCGCAGCACCGCATCGCGAATGTGCCATCGAACACCGCCTCATTCACATCACAAAAAGCCGACACCCGACGATGAAAACCGACCCCGAATCGCACCAACGCATGACGCAACGCCGCCGCGAGGGCCACGAGAAGAAGCAGGCCGCCGCGACGCTCGAAAAAGGCCTTCTGATCGTCAACACGGGCAACGGCAAGGGCAAGAGCACGGCCGCGTTCGGCATGGCCGTGCGCATGCTCGGCCACGGCATGAAGCTCGGCGTCGTGCAGTTCATCAAGGGCGCGCTGCACACGGCCGAACGCGATTTTCTCGGCAGCGTCGCGCACTGCGATTTCGTGACGATGGGCGACGGCTACACCTGGAACACGCAGAATCGCGACGGCGACATCGCCACCGCGCGCAAGGGCTGGGACGAGGCGAAGCGCATGATCGAGAGCGGCGAGTACGCGATGGTGATCCTCGACGAACTCAACACAGTGCTCAAGTACGAGTACCTGCCGCTCGACGAAGTGCTCGGCGTGATCGCGTCGCGCGCGCCGCACGTGCACGTGGTCATCACGGGCCGCCATGCCCCGGAGGCGCTCATCGAGGCCGCCGATCTCGTCACGGAAATGCGGCTCGTCAAGCATCCGTATCGCGAGCAAGGCGTGAAGGCGCAAAAGGGCGTGGAGTTCTAGGCGCATGGGCGCAAAGCTTGCCTGCCCCGCCCTCTTCATCAGCGCGCCCGCCTCGGGCCAGGGCAAGACCACGCTCACGGCGGGCCTCGCGCGCCTGCACCTGCGCGCGGGGCGACGCGTGCGCGTGTTCAAGACCGGCCCCGACTTTCTCGATCCGATGATCCTTGCGCGTGCGAGCGGCGCGCCCGTGCTCTCGCTCGACCTGTGGATGGTGGGCGAAGACGCGTGCCGCAAGTTGCTCGCACAGGCCGCGCGCGAAGCCGACCTCATTCTCATCGAAGGCGTGATGGGCCTGTTCGACGGCACGCCGAGCAGCGCGGATCTTGCCACCACGTTCGGCGTGCCAGTAGCGGCTGTCGTCAGCGCGAAGTCGATGGCACAGACGTTCGGCGCGATCGCGTTCGGCCTTGCGCGTTTTCGGCCCGGGCTGCCGTTTCACGGCGTGCTGGCAAACCGCGTGGGCTCGGCGCGCCATGCGCAAATGCTGCAGGAAGCGCTGCCCGCCGATGCGCCCTGGCTCGGACACGTGGCAAGCGCTGAGATGATGGAACTGCCAGATCGTCATCTCGGCCTGCATCAGGCCCATGAAATCGACGACCTCGACGCGCGTATCGAGCGCGCCGCCGACGCGCTCGCGCAAACCACGCTCGCCGATTTGCCGCCCCCGATCGCATTCACCTATCCTTCGGATAACGTAACGATTCCGCGCCTGCTCGACGGCCGTCATATCGCGATTGCACGCGACGCCGCGTTTTCGTTTCTCTATCCCGCAAACATCGCGTTGCTCGAAACGATGGGCGCGAGCGTGAGCTACTTCTCGCCGCTCGCTGACGAGCCCGCTCCCGCCAACGCCGATGCGATTTTTCTGCCAGGCGGTTACCCGGAGCTTCATGCTTCGATGCTGGCGCGCAATGCGCAGAGCGCGGCTTCGTTGCGTGCGCATGTATCGGCGGGCAAGCCGCTCGTCGCCGAATGCGGCGGCATGCTGTATCTGCTCGACGCACTGACCGACGTGGCAGGCACGCGCACGCCCATGCTCGGCCTGTTGCCCGGCGAGGCGGTCATGCAAAAACGATTCGCGGCGCTCGGCATGCAGCAGCTCGATGGGGCACATGGCGCGCTGCGCGGGCACACGTTTCACTACTCGCGCGTCACCACGCCGGTCGCACCCGCGCTCGTTGCGCGTCACGCGCAAACAGGCGCGCATGGCGAGGCGCTCTATCGCCACGGCTCCATCGCGGCGACCTATATGCACGCTTACTTGCCCTCCAACCCGGCTTTCGCGGCCGCACTCTTTCATGGCACAGCCCTTTGACGAAGCCGACCGCGCGGCGGTCTACCGCGCCATCTACGAGCGGCGTGACATGCGGCACTTCGTGCCCGGACCGGTCGATCCCGCAACGCTCGCGCGCCTGCTGGACGCCGCGCACCATGCGCCCAGCGTGGGCTTCATGCAGCCGTGGCGCATCCTGCGCATCACCGACAAGTCGTTGCGCGAGCAGCTTCACGATACGGTCGAGCGCGAGCGCATCGCCACTGCGGATGCATTGGGCAAACGCCGCGACGAGTTCATGAAGCTCAAGGTGGAGGGCATGCGCGAGTGCGCCGAGGTGCTCGTGGTCGCGCTCATGGACCGGCGCGAAGCCCACGTCTTCGGGCGGCGCACGCTGCCGGAGATGGACCTTGCATCCGTGGCATGCGCGATCCAGAACATGTGGCTCGCGGCGCGCGCCGAAGGGCTCGGCATGGGCTGGGTCTCGATCTTCGACGTCGACGAGGTGCGCGCCCTGCTCGCCATGCCGCCCGGCGCCAAGCCCGTGGCGATACTGTGCGTGGGCCAGGTCGACGCGTTCTATCCGCAGCCGATGCTCGAAATGGAGAAGTGGGCACAGCGCCGGGCGCTCGGCGAATGTGTGTTCGAGAATCGCTGGCCGCAAGACGACACGGCCTCCGAAACCGCCCGGGCGGCGAACGCAACGCCCGGCACATGACGCTAGCTCACGCTTCGCGTGCGTAGCACACGGCTTCGACGTTGTTGCCGTCGGGGTCGATCAGGAATGCCGCATAGTAGTCCGGACTATAGTCGGGACGCAGGCCGGGCTTGCCGTTGTCCTTCGCCCCTGCGCGCAGGCCAGCTTCGTAGAAGCCAACGACTGCCGCTCGGCTCGGCGCCGCGAACGCCACGTGCGCACCGCGCGGCGCGAGCCCCGAGTCGGCGGGTACGGCATGCAGCCAGAGCTTCGGCTCGTCGGGGTGACCGAGTCCCGCATAGGTGTCGTCGCGCATGCACACCACGATACCAAGCGGCGCGAGCAGCGCCTCGTAAAATTGCACGCTGCGTGCGAGATCCTGCACGCGCAATCCAATGTGATCGAACATGAGCGACTCCGGTGATGTCTGCGCGCAGCCGTTGCGGCAGATACGGGCGTCAGCATAGCGCTCGCGGCAACGGCGCGACCTGGGGAAAATTGACCCTGCGCCACGCCCCTCGGCTATTGCGGAACGACCGGCGAGACCGAGAGCACTTCGGGCATCTGCGGCGCTGCTGCGCCCGCATCAGCCGGGCTCTTCAGCTTGACGCGCCATTGCTGCGCGCCCGCGTACGGCAAACGTGCCAGCGCGCCCGCCACGAGATACGGCAGCGCCTGCTGCGCGTCGGCATTGCGGTCGCGCTTGATCGCGCTCACCTTGTAGACCTCGGCGCCATCGGGCAGTGCGAAAAAGCGCAGCGTGAGCGTGTGAACGTAGGGCCGTCCGAACCAGGGGAACGCAGGCCCTTCCGCAGACTCGCAGCCACCATTGCAATCGTTGGCGATGACTTTCACGTCGGCGGGACGCGTGGCCCAGGCCACCGAGACCAGATAGCGTGCCGCCTCGGGCGCTCCAGCCTGGAATCCGCGTTGAGCGAGGCCGTCGCGCAGCAGCGTCTGATACGGCAGTATCTCGCCCGCTTCGGCCTGCGCCGGCGTCGGCGCGAGATGGTAGGTCGCAGGGGCGTTCGCGGCAGCGACGCCCTGGCCGGGCAGTCCGCCGCTCGCCGCGATATCGGTCGTCACGCCCGCGCATCCGGCCAGGGCGCCGAGCAGCGGTAAGAGGCATATCGACAACAGGGTCTTCACGGAACACTCCATCGGGTTGCCGCCGGCGGGCGGCCTGCAGCGTGCGGTTGGGCAATTCGAGCGCGGATCGGGTGCGGCTCGGGTGCGGTTCGAGCCGCCGTGACTCGACCCGCGTGGCTCAAACCGGCGCGTCGAACGCCGGGAGCGACATCGTCACCGTGGTGCCTTTGTCCGGCTCGCTCTCCACGTGCACGTCGCCGCCATGTCGCGTCACGACTGTCTTCACGAACGCCATGCCGAGCCCGGCGCCGCTCAGCTCCGGGCGCGGGCCCGCGTGAAAGCGCCGGAACGGCTCGAACAGCCGCGCCTGGTCTTTCTGCGCAATGCCATAGCCGTGATCGCGGATCGAACAGATCACGTGCGGGGGCTGACGCTCGTCAAGCGCGATGGTACAGACTATGCGCGTATCGGGGGGGCTGTATTTCACGGCGTTGTTCAGCACGTTCATGAGCGCGCGCGTCATCAGCGACCGGTCCGCGTTGATCCAGCCCATCTGCTCACTTTCGAACGCCGTGTCGATATGAATGCGCTTCGCGCGCGCCTGCGGCCAGACTTCGTCGCTCGCGTCGATCACGAGTTCCGCGAGGCTCGTGGGTTCGAGCGCGTAGACCTGCGACTCGGCGCGCGCGAGCTGAACGAAGTCGTCGGCGAGCTCGAGCGAGCGGCGCGCATAGCGCTCGATGCGCTCCATCACGCCGCGCACGGGCTCCGAGGCCAGCGCGCCGCGCTCCCGCTCGGTTTCCACGAGCGCGACGATCGAGGCCTGCGGCGAGCGCATGTCATGCGAGAGCAGGCGCAGCGCATCCTCGCGCTGGCGCTCGGCGTCGTGCAGCGCCGTCACGTCGACGAGACCCGCGATCCAGCCCACCGCCTGCCCTTGTGCGTTCGTGCAGCGTGCGTAGCGCAGCAGGTAGTCGCTGCCGTCGCGCGCGCGCACTTCGACACCCCGTTCCATCAGCTCCGCGAACTCGCTGCGCGCCGGGTCGAGCGGCGCGGGCCAGTTCGCGTGCGCTAACGTCATGGCTTCGGGGCCCGGGTCGATCGGCTTGACAATTGCAAGGTCGCCGAACACATCCTGCATCGCGCGCCCTTCCGCGGCGCCCACGTTCAGACGCGCGAAATACTCGCGCGATGCGTGATTCGCAATCAGCACGACGCCGCGCAGATCGGCGACGAGAATCGGCTCGGGCACGGAATCGAGGCTGTCCCATACGAAGCGGCGCATGTCCTGCAGCCGCTGCGCGGCCTGCGCCATCAGCGCCATCTGCTGGGCGAGCGCGTCGCCCGCGAATTCGCGCCGCGGCGCGCTCGCCTCGGGCAGCAAGTACGGTTCGTCGGCGAGCTGGCGCAACTCCTTGCGCAGATACGCCATGGTCATTTCGAGGCGCCGCCAGCTCCACGCCGGATAGACGATGAGGAGTGCGACGATCGCGGGCACGGGCGGAAGCCAGAGCCGCGCCCCATGCAGCATGCCAGCGCTCGTGCCGAGCGAGACGGCGATCAGGAGCGCGAGCAGCAGCAGCGTGCGCAGCGGCGAGAGGACGAGGAAACCCGCCAGCAGGATCGCGAGCGGCACGAACGAGGCGAGCACGACGGCGAGCGGCGCAACGGGCTGAATGGCTGTGCCGTTGAGCAGCGTATCGAGCACGACCGCGTGAATGTAGACGCCGGGCAGCGGCCCCAGCGTGCCCGAAAGCGGGGTGGCGAAGCGATCGTAAAGCCCCGAGGCCGTGACGCCGACGACCGCCACACGCCCGCGCAACCGCTCGGGCGGTACGCGGCCCTCGAGCACGTCGGCGAACGACACCTTGCGGTACGTTTGCGAATTCGCGCCGAACGGAATCAGGAAGCGCGACTCGCTGCCGGGCGCACCCGCGCGCAGGACCTCGTCGCCGTGCGCGGCCGCGGGCGTGCCGTGTGCAAGCTCGACGGCGCCGCTGCGCACCGCGCGCCAGAGCGGCACCATCAGTTGCGGCCAGCGCTGCCGCGCATCGCCTTCGAAGAGCGCGACGCTGCGCACGATGCCGTCGCTGTCCACTTCGAGGTTGATGTGGCCCATGCCCGCCGCCGCCTCGGCAAGCGGCGCGACCGGGCGCACGGCGTCGCGCTGGCCGGCATCGTCGGCCGGCGTGAGGAGGATGGGCAGGAACGCGGGCCGCGCGCGCAGTGCCTGAGCGAAACGCGCGTCGTCAGGCGACGATTCGGTGAAGAGCACATCGTAGACGACGGCAGCCGCGCCCGCCTTCGCGAGCTGGTCGACGAGCCGCGCGTGCAGCGCGCGCGGCCAGGGCCAGCGCCCTAGCGCGGCGACGCTCGCGTTGTCGATTTCCACCAGCACGATGTCGGGCGACACCGGCAGCGAGCGCGTGGCGAGAAATTGGTCGTACACCAGGTGGTCCGCGCCGCTCGTCAGCTGCCAGATCACGCAGAGCACGACCACCAGCACGCCCGCGCAGCCCACCCCGGCCCACTCGAACAGAAAGCGACGCCCGACGGACCGGCCAAGGCCCGCGGGCGGACTCACGCTCGAGCGGGGCTCCTCCGGCCGCTTCACCAGTCGAGCCTGAACGACTGGACCGGACTCGCCTTCTGATAGTAGCGACCGTTGTCGAACTGCTCGGCGATCACCGTCCAGTAGTAGACGCCCTTCGGCAAATCGCGCACGACGAGCTCGCCCGCCATGATGTCGGTGCGGTCGACGAGCGGCGCGCGCAGATCGGCCGTCGTGCCGAGCACGAAGCGAAAGCGCGTGTGCTGCGCGTTGCGGTCGATGAACCAGCGGAAGGCGAAGTCGCGCGAGCCCTCGATCGCACCCGCGCTCGCGCCGAGCGCGACGCGCCGGCGCTCGAACGCATAGGCGGCCGGCATGCCTTCGAGGCCGCGCTCGTCGATGGCGGCGATGCGCACGAAGTACGTGCCGTCTTCGAGGGCGCCAGTCGATACATGGGGGTCGGCGCTACGCGTGTCGCGAATCATGTCGAGCAGGCCCGCGTCGCGGCCGATCTGCACGCGATAGCCGTGCGCGAGCGCGAGCGGCGCGATATCGAAGGCGACTTCATCGTCTTCCTGCACCTTCGACGGATGCAGAAGCTCGGGGGCGTCGAGCAGCGCGACAGGCGCGCCCGCCGGCTGGCCTGCCAGCGTCAAACTGCCGTGGCGAGCCTCCACGAGCTGCTCCGAAGCGGCGAGCGGCGTGCCCGGCGCCGGTGCAACGGACTTTGCGGATGGGGCCTTGCCGCTACGGCCTTGATGACCGGTCTGGGCGGTTGAATCGGCGTCCACGCCCACCGCGCCATCCAGCACCTCGACCGCAGTCGCGCCTCTGCTGCCGTCGTAGCTCACGCGAAACTGCGTGCCGCGCACGCCGGCTACCACGGAGGGCGAACGGATCTGGAAACGATCGTCCTTCTTCGTGGCATGCGTGACCTCGCTGCGCACCTCTCCGCGCCGCAGGTCGACGATGCGGTCGGTCGCGCCTGTGAGCGCGGTCTGGCGCAGCGTGGCGAGGTCGAGCGTCGTATCGGGCGGCAGCACGATGTGCGAGCCGTCGGCCAGTTCGAACGTGGCGAAACCGTCGTGGCCTGTTTGCACGCGGTCACCTTCCACGAGGCTCATGCCGGCCACGACAGGCAGGAGCGGACCGCCGTGGAACGCATGCTGCACGGTGCCGTTCGCGGCGATCACCTTCGCGCCGAGGCCGTCCTGGCGCAGCAGCGCGACGGGCACGCGCAGCGTCGTTCCCGGCTGCAGGCGGCGCGGCGCGCTCACGTGATTCAGGCGGGCGAGTGTCTTCCAGTCGTCCTGGCTGCGCAGATAGCGCGTAGCGATGTTGTCCAGGGAGTCGCCGGGCCGTGTGACGTAGGTTGTCATTTCGGGCGCCGGCGCCGGTGCGCGCGGCGCGCTCTCGCGCGCACCGGCACTGCGGGCAACGGGAAAGAGCGCGAGCGCGCAGGCAATGAACGGAACTGCAGACGCGCGCACCGCACGCGCGCCCCTCACGCGTCGTCCCCCTCGATGCGCTCGAGGCGGTAACCGTAGCCGTAGATCGGCGTGAGGCGATAGCCGTTTTCCGGACGCAGACCGAGTTTCGAGCGCAGCATGGAAACGTGCGTGTCCATGGTGCGCGACGGGATGTCGTCGGACTGCTTCCAGATCACGTCGAGAATGTGGGCGCGCGATAGCGGACGGCTCAGATGCTGAAAGAGCAGCAGCGCGAGATCGAACTCCTTCTGCGTGAGCGCGACGTTGCGGCCGCTCACGGAAGCCTGGCGCGATTTCACATCGAACTCGTACTCGCCGAAAGTTTCTCTCAGCGCGGGCGAATGAAGTTGATACGCGCGGCGCAGCAGCGAGTTGACGCGCGCGATCAGCACCGGCGCGGAGACGGGTTTGACGACGTAGTCGTCGGCGCCCGCGTTGAGCATTTGCGCGATGTCGGTCTCGCGGCTGCGGCTCGTCATGAAGAGCACTGGCAAGCGCGTGGAAAGGCTCTGCCGCACCCAGTGCAGCACTTCGTCGCCTGCCATGTCGGGCACGTTCCAGTCGAGGACGAGCAGGTCGAACGTCTGCCGCCGAAGCTGCCTGACGAGTTCGCTGCCCTTCACGAACGCGTGGCAGGCGTGGCCCGACGCGCTCAAGGTCTGGCAGACGAAATCTGTCTGCGCCGGATCGTCATCCAGTACTGCAATTCTCATAACACCCCGCCACCAGGTTTGTTTTTACCGTCTCAGGATGGACTGCCTGCCGCACCGCGCCGCGGCCGTGACCAGCGCCATCATCGCCCTCTTGCGAGGCGCGGCGCGCCAACCGGCGCCGGGTCGCCGGCTCGCGACTCTGGAGCTTGCGGCGCGCCGGCCCTGCCGCGCGCCGAGGACCGCCACTTTCGCCGCATCCCGGAAAAAATGGGTGCGCGACGCCATGGCCGGCTGCGGTAATCGGATCGCTTTCACGTTAACCGCCCATAGTAGTCGAATTTACCTTCGTTCGAGCCGAAGCTGCCGGGGCGGCGTTGTCCGCCTCCTTGCACCGCGCCAATCGCCGAGCCCGAACAGGATGCGACGGGACAGTGCAAAAATCCGCAATCGACGCCAGATCTTTTTCGCGGACGCAACACCATGGGCCGCTCGTGGTACGCAGCGGAAAGGAACATTCGCTCGGCTCAGTTGCGGAAAAAAGTGGCGACGGCCGCGTGCTACGCGCTGCGTGGTCTCCGGAAACCGCCCCCGCAAGCGGACCGCCTGCGCAGCCATCGCCGTGCGCGGCGCGAGCCCCGCCGCCTCCGCCCTGCACGACCCGGCACGTGCCGCCATCGCCACATCCACCTCAAAGCACTGGCTTTTACCAGCGTTATCCGGCGAACTCAGGTTCGCTCTTACTTCCTGGTTCTGGCTGCCCCCAGGTCCCACGCGAGCCAGCCCCCTTCGCAGTGATCCGCCGCCTCTGCGCGGGCGCCTTGCTCGCGCACCCAAAGCGCCATGCGGCCGATATGCGATTTGCCACGACGACTCATTCTCGCCTGAACGCTGTAGATTTACTGTCAGGGATTGTTAAATCCGTCAGGACAGCGGTGAGCGCCGTCCAGGATCAGGCGTTCGATGGCTTTCGCGCTGTCCGGTTACCTGGCAATCCTGATCGATCGCTGGAACGCCTCTCGACTCGACACATCAGAACGGCGGGATGCCCGCCATGGGAATCCCGCCGTTCTCGCGCACATGCGCTATCGATCAATGCTCGTGTTGCCGTTCGTCGCCCCGGCCGCCGCCTTGCGCGGGGGCATGTGCGCCCTGCCAACCCTGGCCACCTTGCGGCGGCGCAGGTCGCCCTTGCGCGGGTGCGGGTGCGGGTGCAGGGGCGGGGCCGGGCGCGCGCATGCCGGCCTGCGGCTGGGCAGCGGGCGGATGCGCGTAGCCCTGGGAGGGCGCGCCGGCCGGCTGGCGGCCGCCGAATTGCTGCGCTTCGGGCGCGGGAGGATGCCCTGCCTCGTGTGGACGCGGCGCGTTGTGGGGAACGTCAGACGGCGGCACATGAGCCGGTTCGCGCGGCGCTTGCGGGTTGACGGGCGCCGGCCCGCCACGCACCGGCGCGTTGGGTCCGGGCAAACGCTCCTCGCTGCGCGGCGGCATGCGGGGCTCACGTCCCGGCGCGCCGTACCATGCCGGCTGCTCAGGCGGACGCCCGCGCTCGGGATGCGGCACGTGGGCCCAGCGGTCCCGCTCGCCATACCATGGCCGGTCGCGGTAAAAGCTGCCCCAGTACGCGCCGAGCGAGAACCCGACGATCGGCAGGCCGATTGACGCCCCATAGTCGGTGAGCGGCACATAGGCGCCCTGATACGGATAGCTGAGGTAACCGGCGTAGACCCAGCCACGCACACCTGGCACGGTGATGTCGCACCATGAATAGTCGCTCACGCAGCCCATCACGGTGACGGGTACGCCGGGTCCGATCTGCGAAACGACCGGGTAGTCGCCGGAAGGACCCGCGTACAGATCCACGGGTTCGCTGGTGTAGGCCGCCGTTTGCGCGGCGGCGTGGGACGAGACGAGCGCAAGACCGGCCAGGAGGCTCGCGCTTGCGAGCGCTAAGGCGGGCGCACGCGGGCGCGTCCGGGGGCGCTTTGACATTGTTGCTCCCTTTTGCAGCTATTTGTTCCTGGCACTGCGCAACTTTCGTGCCGGCGATGGTCGCAGGCCCGTGCCAATACAAATCGGTGCGAGGCGACGAGCCCTCGAACCCCGGACGCATTTTCATGCGCACCGGCAGATGCGAAAGCCGCAAAGCCCCGACATTCGGCATCGAATGTTCATTAAACACTATTTCCAACATCGGCGGCCCGGCAGAGCGAGGCGGGGTTCTCCATGTTCGATGGACACTGATCGTCAGCGGCTTACCGCTGGCCGGTTGCTCCCGCTTACCCGAGGCGATACACCTTGCTCACCGTTCCCCGGAACAGGGCTTCGCGCTCATCAGCACCGGCTTGAGCCGTCAATTTCTTGAAAGCATTCCAACCGTTGCTGAATGGATAGGATCCCTTATCGACAGGAAAATTGCTCTCGAACATGCAGCGATCCGCACCGAACGCTTCGATACAGGTATGCATCCATGGCTTCCACGCGTGCGCCAGCTCATCCGATGACGGCGGACGTTCGCCCTTTTCAAACGCAAAGCCATTGATACGCATGCCGAGGCCACCAAGCTTCACATAGACATTCGGCAACGCGGCGAGTGAGCGCATCGAACGGGACCAGGCATCGAACACTTCCGCGCGCTGATTCGCATAGCTGGCGATGCGGACGACGCCGCCGCAATGGTTGATGATGAAACGCGTATCTGGAAACGCCTTTGCGAGGTCGAACAGCTCCGGCAATTGCGGAAAGAATAGCCATGCGTCGTACGACAGACCCAGCGGAGCCAGTTGCGCAAGGCCCGCCCGATAGTCGGGGTCGAGCAGCAGCCCTCGCGGCGCCGCCGACAAGGGATTGACGAGTGTCTGGTCCGCGTCCCATGTAACGAGATGTCGAATGCCACGGAACCGGCCATCGCCGGCGCGCAGTTCTGCTTCGAGCACATCGCGCACCGCCGCTCCCCGTCGAAGATCCGCGTAGCCGATCATCCCTTTTGCAACCTGCGGCTTGCCGCCTTGCAAAGGAGCCGTGACGCCAGCCACGTATTCGATTTCGCCGACGGGGCGCAGCGGCTCCGGACCCGAGGTGCGATACCGTGTCAGCGCCTGCATGAACACCGAGGCAGTGATGTTATGACCCGTGCGCACGTCCTCGAGATACTCGTCGAGAAGGTAGCTCCAGCCCGGCCGGTCGTAAAAGTGGTGATGCGCGTCGATGATCGGCATATCGGGCTCGAGCGCCGCTTCTGCACCCGAGGCGAGCCAGTCGGCACGAACGGGCAGGTAATTGTTGGTTGTACTCACGGGATGTGTTTCCTCTCCTGCAAATGCAAGGCGCGCGGTGATGGCGGGCAACAACATCGAAGTTGCGAGAGCGCCGAGAACCCCACGGCGTCGGAACGAGGGACGTGGCTCCATTCTCAATCTCCGCGACCGAAAGCGTATAGGGACAAGGTCAGCAGGGTCGTGATACCCAGCACGATCGAAAGACCCGTCATGCCGGCCGAAAACGTACCAAAACTGTCCTTGAGGTACCCCACGAGGTACGGTCCCGCGAAGCCGCCTAGCGCACCGATCGAGTTGATGAACGCCAACCCGCCGGCGGCGGCCTGTCCGGAAAGGAATCGCGCCGGGAGCGTATAGAAGATCGTCCGGCCTGCAATCGTGCCGATCAGCGCCAGCGTGATGCCGGTCATCGCCGGAACCAGTTGATGGAAATGCGTCGAGATTCCCAGCGCGACTGCGCCGATCAAGAGACCTGCGGCGAGATTGCCGATCGGGCCGCCGCGACGATCGACTCGCTTCGCCCACCAGAGCAACGCGATGGTGGCGAAGAAGTACGGCACGGCCGACATCCAGCCGGTCTGCGTCACGCTCATTCCATGACTTCTCAGCATCTGGGGCAGCCAGATACCGATGCCGTAGGAGCCCATCGTGAAGCCGAAAGAAATCATCGCCAGAATGTAGGTGCGCACGTCCTTCAACGCCGCGACGAAATCTTTCTTTTTCTGACTCGACGCGCCTTCGCGATCGGTTACGCTTTGCAGCGCTTGCCGTTCGTCATGGGACAACCAGGTCGCATCGGCAGGCTTGTCCGCCAGCATCTTGAGCACCAGGAAACCGAGCACGCACGCGGGCAATCCCTGAACGATGAACATCCACCGCCAGCCCGCCAGTCCCAGAACGCCGTCCATGTGGAGCAGCCACGCCGAGAGCGGCCCGCCCACCAGCGAGGACAGCGGCGTGGAGACGGTGAACCATGCGAGCACGCGTGTGCGATAGCCAGCCGGAAACCAGACCGCGAGGAAGAAGATCACGCCCGGAAAGAAACCGGCCTCGCCGATGCCCAGCAGCAGCCGGATCGCATAAAAGCTCTTCGGGCCCACGGCCAGCGCTGTTGCCGCTGCGAAGAAACCCCACGTGATCATGATTCGCGCGAGCCAGCGCCGCGCGCCGAAGCGGTACAACGCCAGGTTGCTCGGAACCTCGAACACGCAGTACCCGGCGAACATGATGCCCGCCCCCCAGCCGAACTGTGTGGCGGTCAAACCAAGATCGCGATTCATCGTCAACGCCGCGAAACCGACGCTCGTGCGATCCAGGTAGTTGAAGAAGTACGCAAGCGCGAGCAGCGGGATGAAACGCCACGCCGCCTTCCTGACCGCGGACTGCTCGTGCGTGGACGCGAACGCGCTGCCCGTTTCGATGTTTGATGAGAGGGATGTCATGTCGTGTCTCCGGCCGAATCTCGGCGCGCGGAGGCCTTGCCGGCTTCCGCGGCTCGATGATTCCTTGTGTCTTTCGTGTTACGTGGCTGCTTCAGGCGCTGGCTGCTTCGTTCGCCGAAGGGTTCGACGCATCGCCGGGCTGTCTGTGCGCACACTTGACGACCCCGGCCTCGTTCAACTGCCTCACATCCTCAGGCGTGTATCCGAGCCCCATCAGAAGCGTTTGCGTGTCCTGCCCCAGTGAAGGCGGTGCTGCGCGCAGTGGCAAGCGCTCGCCGCCGAGCGTCAAGGGCAGCAGCGCCGTCCTCGTCTCGATGGCCCGCCCTGCGCCGCTTGCATCGGGCGGCAAAGTCACCTCGGCGAGGCCGCCCGTCGCGAGCAGGTGCGGATCATCGAACAGATCCTGCGGCTTCGTGATCGGTGCATAAGGAAGCCCGCAACGCTCGAAGATTGCGCTGATCTCGGCAGCCGTGAAGGCTTCCATATGCCTGCGAAGCTGCGGCAGCAACCAGTCGCGGGCCTGCACGCGCTGATTGTTGGAGGCGATGCGCGCATCCGACTTCAGCTCGGCGAGGCCGAAAGCGTCGCAGAACAGCGCCCACTGGGTATCGGAGACGACCGCCAAAAATATCTGCTCGCCGTCCTTGACCGAAAACACGTCGTAGACACCCCACGCGGAAATGCGGTTCGGCATCGGCGCCGCGGCCTGGCCGGTCACGGCAAACTGCATCATGTGCTGGGCGACGAGGAACACATTGTTCTCGAACAACGCGCTCTGCACTTCCTGACCACGCCCCGTACGTTCGCGCTGAGCCAGCGCCGCCATCGCGCCGATTGCACCGAACATTCCGCCCATGATGTCGTTGACGCTCGTCCCGGCGCGCAGCGGTCTGCCCTCGGGCCCTGTCATGTAGGCGAGTCCGCCCATCATCTGCACGACTTCGTCGAGCGCGGTGCGATGATCGTACGGGCCGGGCAGAAACCCCTTGTGCGACACATAGACGAGCCGTGGATTGAGCCTGGAAAGCGCGGCATACCCGAGGCCGAGCTTGTCCATCGTTCCACTCTTGAAGTTCTCGCTGAAGACGTCCGCCCCGGCAAGCAGCTTGTGGACGATCTCCACGCCACGTGGGTCCTTCACATCGACCGCAATGCTTTTCTTGTTTCGGTTGAACGTGCCGAAGAAGCCCGCACCGGAGCCGCGCAAGGCACGTGTGCTGTCGCCGGCGAGCGGCTCGATCTTGATCACCTCCGCACCCAGGTCCGCCAGCACCATACCGCAGGTGGGCCCCATCACCATGTGCGTCATCTCGACGACACGCACGCCGCCATACGGCAAATTCTGGTTTGCGCTTGCGTCGCTCATTGCGCCACCCCGATCAGGCAGCCTTCCGGTTGTGGCGCGCTGGGGGCGCGGCCGTCCGCATACGCGAATCCCTTGGGCAGCCCCGCGTCCGGGACGTGCCCGTACAGCGATTCGCCAGGCAGCGCCTCGGCGAGGATGCTACGGGCAGCGATGAGCCTGTCGATGTCGACGCCCGTGTCATAGCCCATCGCTTCGAGCAGGAACGCGAGGTCTTCGGTCACGATGTTGCCGGTCGCGCCCGGGGCATAGGGGCACCCGCCGAGACCTGCCTGGCTCGAATCGATCGTCGTCACACCGGCGTCGAGCGCCGCGACCACGTTGGCCAGTCCTTGTCCGCGTGTGTTGTGAAAGTGCGCGCCGCCAGCCTTCGCGCCGAATTCGGCTTGCAGACGACGGAACAGACGGCGAACCTGCGCCGGATTTGCATAACCGCTGGTATCCGAAAGGCCGATTTCGTCGACACCGCACTCGGCCATTGCCTCGCACACGCGCATTGTCTGGTCGTCGCTCACCGTGCCCGCGATGGTGCAGCCGAAGGCAACCGAAACGCCGGCCTCGATCTGCACGCGAGGGAACTGTTCGTTGCGAAGCGCGACGATATTGCGGACTTCTTCGATCATCTGCCCGGTGGTTTTGCGGATATTGGCCAGCGAGTGTTCGTCGGTCACGGAAACGGGCAGCGTGACTTTATGCACACCTGCTTCGAATGCGCTGCGGCTTCCACGCAGATTCGGCGCGAGAACCGCGACGTGCAGATCCGGAATCGCCAATGCATGCGCGACGACTTCGCGGATGTCCGCCATCTGCGGCAGCAGCTTCGCCGGCACGAACGATCCCACTTCGATTTCCCTGATTCCGGCAGCCGCGAGCGCGGAAATCCATCGCAGCCTGGCTGGGTTTGGCATGACGGTTTTGATGCTCTGCAGACCATCGCGCGGCCCGACTTCGCTGATCAAGACCTTCGGATTTGAAGTATTCACACGCGGCTCCAATGTTCTATCTGATAGACCTGAGTTCTATTGAGAAGAACTATAGGTCGCCGATGTGCCACCCGCAAGACGGGTAAACCCAAAATAATAGAACTTGAGTTCTATCAGACAGAACATTAAGATGGGGACTATGAATACGACGACGAAAGAACCCATGCCCGCCGACACCCCTTCAACACCAGAACCCGCTGCTGACGCCGAAGGCTCCAGCGGCGTCGCGGTGCTGGACCGCGCCTTCGCCATCCTCAACGCGTTCGGTCCGACCGACGACCGGTTGACGCTCACCGAACTCTCGCGCCGCACGGGTTTGTACAAAAGCACGACTTTGCGTCTGCTGGGCGCACTGGAGCACGGAGGCTTCATTCGCAAAATGAGCGACGGGCAGTACGGCGTCGGCCATCAGCCATTACGGCTTGCCGCGCTTTACCAGCGGTCGTTCGAGGTGGGTCCGGTCATCGAGCCGCTGCTGCATCAGCTGAGCCGGGATTTTGGAGAGACAGCATCGTTCTATGTGCGACAGGGCGACCATCGCCTGGTGCTTTATCGCGTCGAGCCGACGAGAAGTGTGCGGGTCTCGATCCGCGTCGGTGAGGAATTCCCGATCGACAAGGGCGCATCGGGAAAAGTGCTGCTCGCCTTCTCAGAGCCGCATGATTCGCGCTGGCGTGAAGTCCGCGAGGCGTTCTGGGCGGCGTCCTATGGCGAGCGGGATCCGGAGACCGCCTCGGCCTCCGTACCCGTGTTCGACTCCACGGGCGAGTTGGTTGGCGCGCTCACGCTATCGGGGCCAAAGGAAAGATTCGGTACGCCTGCGACCATCGGCGCGGCCGTTGCAGCTTTGCTTGACAGCGCGAGGCGCGCAACCGTCGCGCTCGGCGGAAAAGGCGGTCGGTACGATGCAAGCATCGCAGAATACAGTGACCGAAGCGGACGGGAGGACAGTCACGGCGTTTCCCGATAAGGCCGACCGGTCGCATGCGATCGCTGAAGGGTCAGCGGCCTACCGCCACTATCAGGCCGGGTGGGACAACTCCACAGCAGACTGGACGTTCCGCTATTCGTTCTCTTCGAAGTAATGAATTGGCCTTGTCCAGCAAGCCTTCTTCTCGAAAGCTACGGCAAAACCCGCGCCGAATGAATTGACCCGGTGGACTCCACTGGGTTGAGCTCACCTGTTCGACCGGGTGGACCGGCATCGACGCGATGCAGGCCGGAGATCGAGATGTCCCGCCCTTGTCGATGGCGTGTACAGGCACCAGCGCTTGGACAGCGTCTAGCGGCTGCGGCATACCCAGGCCAGGAGCGATGTCCTGTTAGTGATAGCGAAGTGGAGGCTTGCATAGTCGCGACACCCTGTTTGCGGGTAACACCACCGTGCTGACGAGCTACTTGTCGTCTTCTAGCCTGCCTGGGATATCCATCCGTTGATGCAGAATGCGGATCACGTCGATCAGCGCCGCCGATTCCTTGAAAAACACGACGTGCATTCCAACCACCGCTTTCCGGTAGCCTTCCCGCACGTCTGCAGCAGACAGGCTCGGCTGCGTGCCGTCAACTAGACCGACAATGGCGCTTTCGATGCTCAGGATGTAACGCTCAGCCTGTGGCTCACCCCATCTGGCCAACGTGTAATCCCAGATGTCGTCAAGGTCTAGTTCGGCCGCCGGCGAGAGAACATACGCTCTCATGCAGCCTTGTTCCGCTTACCCGCGACGTACCTGCGAAAATCAAACGGGCGCGACGCTCCAGACTGCTCGCCTTCGATCAGGGCGTTTCGCAGCGCCTCCAGCCTCGCTTCCTCGGTCTCGAGCAAGCGCAAGCCAGCGCGGACAACGTCGCTGGCTGTACTGTAGCGGCCGCTGCGCACGCGGTCATCGACGAATTCTGAAAAATGTTCACCGAGCGTGAATGATGTGCTTTTGCTCATGGCTCGAACCTCCTTTGGCAAGGATACCAATTTCTGGTATTCGATGCCGCAAATTGCTCGCGGGAGGGGTTGGGCGACTGGCAAATACTTACAAGTCAAGCAGTTATTCAAACATGACCAGAATCGGGATGGACTTCCGTCGCCCAGGCCAAGACTATTCGTTCTCTTCGAAGTAATGTCCGAACTTGACCTGCTTGGTACGGATATAACGCTCGTTTTCCTCGCGCATCGGAATCGCGAGCGCCACGCGCTCGATCACCGGGATCCCGTGCTGCCGCAGCGTATCGAACTTCTTCGGATTGTTGCTCATGAGCCGCACCGACGACACTTTCAGAAGGCGCAAGATCGCCGCGGCCGAATCGTATTCGCGCGCGTCGTCGGGCAAGCCGAGATCCAGGTTCGCCTCGACCGTGTCGCGGCCCTGCTGCTGCAGCTGATACGCGCGAATCTTGTTCGACAGCCCTATCCCGCGGCCTTCGTGGCCGCGCAGATAGAGCAGCACGCCACGGCCTTCGGCCGCGATGTAACGCAGGGCAAGGTCGAGTTGCTCGCCGCAGTCGCAGCGATACGAGCCCAGTACGTCGCCGGTGAGGCATTCGGAATGGAGCCGCGCCAGCACGGGCTCGCCGCTGCCCACATCGCCCATGACGAGCGCCAGATGCTCGGCGCCGCCGTCCTTCACCCGATAGACATAGGACTCGAAGGTGCCGTAGCGCGTGGGCAGGGTGGCGGTCGCGTCAAGCACGACGCATTCGTTGGTGTGTTCGCCGTCCGCACAGGACGACTCGGGAAGCGTAGGCATGATCTGGAACAAAAGGCTGGCAAAACCGGCACGGGGCCGGGTCGGTGTTTGGAACCGGAGTTTACCGCCATTTGGCTTACCCCGGCGCCCCGCCCCGCCAGGCGGCCGCCCGGACGGCTGCGGCGCCGGCCTCGCCACGCCGCATACCCATCGCATAAACGGCGCCACCCCGCGCATACCCCGACGACGCGCCGCACGTCATCCGCCTATACTGAAGTGGCTTTCCAACGGCTCGACGGGCAACGCGCCCGGCGTGCTGCGCCGCGCAATGACTGCACAACCAGAAGGACGAAGAGGGGTCGCCCTATGACAAGCGTTGCACAGGTACTCAAATCGAAGCCGGAACAAGTGGTCTACACGATCGAAGCGTCCGATTCCGTCTACAACGCAATCCGCCTGATGGCCGAAAAGCAGATCGGCGCGCTGCTCGTGACCGACGGTCCGGCGATTGCCGGGATCGTCACCGAGCGCGATTATGCGCGCAAGATCGTGCTCATGGACCGTTCGTCGAAAACAACGCCCGTGCGCGACATCATGAGTCCACATGTGCGCTTCGTCGAACCGCAGCAGACCACCTTCGACTGCATGGCACTCATGACCGAGCGGCGAATGCGCCATCTGCCCGTCATGGACAACGGCAAGCTCGTGGGCATGGTGTCGATCGGCGACCTCGTGAAGGAAATCATCGCCGAGCAGAAGTTCACGATCGAGCAGCTCGAGCACTACATCACCGGCGGCTCCGGCGCCGCCTGACGGCCAGCTCCGGCTCTCGTGATACCGAAGAACGTGAAAAAGCGCCCAATCCCTGCGGGGTTGGGCGAAGCCACCTTGCGGCGGCGGAGGTTCCACGTATGATGCGCGCGAAGTTCGCGCAGGCGGTTGGGGCGAAGGCGGAATTGCATCCGCCTTCGCTGCTGTCGTTGGGAGCCTTGGCAGGCAGCCTTGCCGGGCGGCAACGCTGACTGGTTGCGCTAGCCAGCGGCACCGGGCTGCGCAGGATCGGCCACGGCCTACCGCCACGCGATGTTGCTCGTGCCGGTGCGCGAGCAACGGGGTTTGCGGCGCTAACCGGTCAGGGGGCTTGCCGGATGGGTTGCCGCTCAGTTACCTCTCAGTTGCCGCTTAATTGCCGAAATACACCGATTGCGACGGATGCATCGTGGCCGGCTGGCCCGACTGCGCCGAACCCGAGGTCGACGGGCCATAGCCACTCGTGTCGGCTGCCGGCGCTTGCTGCTGCGCGAGGCCTTGTTGCTGCGTCACGCGCGCTTCGGCGGCCTGAATGTCGCCGGGATAGCTGGTGTCGTTGACTTTGGCGGGGTTGTAGCCAGCCTTTTCAAGCTGGATCAGTTCGGCCTTGACTTCGGCGCGCGTCTTCGGCGCATCGCTTTGCGCCTGCGCGAACGACAGGGCCGGAGCGGCCACCAGGGCGGCGACGAATGCCGCCTGGATCAGGGTGCGGGTCTTCATGGTGCTTACCTCCATCACTTGTTTTACGCCGGCGCTCTGTGCGTCGCCGGATTCAGTGATTTCAGTTTAGTGAGGCAAAAGACCAGGGGAAACCCTTAATTTGAAAAAATACAGTTTCAACGCGGGCAACAATGCCCTGTGTACGCCCGGCCCCCAAGCGGGCGCGCCTCGCGGCCCCTCGCCTGCACCGGTCAAATCGCGACGATGCCTCCGTCCAGCAACCTGCGCGGTCCGCTCACGAACCGGCTGCCCAATTCGTAGAAGCGCAGCGGCCGGTCCATTTCACGAGAAAGTCCGATGCGCGTCGTCACGCCAACCGGCCGCGCCGGTTCCTCCACGCGACCGATCCAGAGACCGTGCCCGCGACACAAATCGACGCCGTCGAACGCTGCCCCAACACCTAACGCCTGCGAGAGCCGCCCTGGTCCGCGCGCGAGATCTCGCAGCGGTACGCCGGGGCGCAGCGCCGCCATCTCGTCGATACCTTCGATGGGCTCCAGCGCGCGAAACAGGATCCCGGCGCCCACGTCCACCGTTTCGCTCGACATATTGAACATCCATGCGCTGCCGTAGGTCAGCCGCACGTGCGCATGACCGCGCTCGAGGAACATCGCCGCGTTGTAAGGCCGACGTCCGATGTAGGCGTAGCTCGTCGAGTCGCCCACGGGGTAGGCCTCGACCTCGACCAGCCGCCCCGCAATGCGCCCGCGCGCGAGGTCGCGGACGAGATATTTGCCCACCATGAAGCGGGCGAGCTCGGCGGTATCGGTCGGCAGGTCGTCGCGGTGCAATGGCAGTATCGTCATCGAAAGGCTCTCCCGGGATTTCCGTTCAGGAAGGCGCACGTCCTGCCTTCGCGAACCGGCAGAGTGTAGCTGTAGCACCGCTCACGAACGCGCTGTGCATAGCCACGCGCGGCCGGCCATTGCGCTACCATCGTCGGCATATCCGCGCGGCAGTTTCGCGCCACCTCGCGACCAGGCATGCGCCACATAAGGAGCCGCACGATGAACGAACAAAGCGCGATTCAATTCCTCTCGACCGTGCGCAAGCCCCTGCTCACGCTGCACAAGGCGATCCTCGATCACGAGCGCGCCGGGTACGAGCGCGAGTTCGGGCCCGTCACGCCGGCGGCCTTCCTGCAAGTGCTCATCAACGGCTCGGGTTTTCGCTGGCTCGCGCCGCTGTCGACGGTCATCGCCAACGTCGATGAAACGCTCGACGCGAAGGACGCGAGCCCCGACGACCGCATCGGCGCCGCCCAAGGCGTAGCGGCGCTCTTTTCCGGCGAGGAATCGGCGGAGTTCTACGAGCGCTATCAGGCACTGCTGCAGGCAAGTCCGGAGATCCTCCACCTGCATGGAACGGTCGTCCCGCTCCTCAACGCGTTGAAGAACTGAACGCACGGGGCATGGCCTCAGCCGCGCGGTGTCTTGCGCGGCGTCGTCGCCAGGCTCGCCTCGCTGGTCCCGCCGCCTGTCTTGCCGCGCTTGCCATTCGCGGCCGTGAGGCGCCGCCAGAGCGTCGTCTTGCTGATGCCGAGCATCTCGCAAGCGCGGTCGCGATCGCCGTTGCACGCGTCGAGCGCGGCGCGGATTTCGTCGGCTTCTGTATGGAGGCTGCGTTCGCGCAACGTCAGCGCGGCCTCGCCCGCCGTCGCCGTCGAAGCACCCACGGCGCGGCGCGACTCGAACACCTCCGGCGCGATCGAGCGCAGCACGTCCGGCGTCAGCACGTCCTCTTCCGAATCCGCCAGTTCCACCACCATCCGCTCGATCACGTTCTGCAGTTCGCGCACGTTGCCCGGCCACGCGTGGCGCGCCAGCGCGCCGCTCACCAGCGCGAGCGTGCGAGCGGCGTCCTCGGGCGTGCGGATGCGAACGGCCACGCGCGGCTCGCGGCGCGAGGCCTGAAACAGGAGTTCGGCCGCGAGCAGCGGGATGTCCGCGCCGCGTTCGCGCAGCGGCGGAATGGCCAGATTGAGGATGTTCAGGCGATAGAAGAGGTCGGCGCGAAACTCGCCCGCCTCGATCTGCTCGGTGAGCGCGCGGTGCGTGGCGGCGACCACGCGCACGTCCACGCGGGTGGGCTCCGTCGCGCCCAGGCGCACCACCTCGCGCTCCTGCAGCACGCGCAACAGGCGGCTTTGCAACGGGAGCGGCATTTCGCCGATTTCATCGAGAAAGAGCGTGCCGCGGTGCGCGGCCTCGATGAGCCCCACCTTGCCGCCGCGCCGCGCGCCCGTGAACGCGCCCTCCTCGTAACCGAACAGCTCGCTCTCCAGCAGCGCCTCCGGGAACGCGCCGCAATTCATGGCGACGAACGGAAAATCGCGCCGCGCGCTCTCGCGATGCAGCCCCTGCGCGATCATCTCCTTGCCAGTGCCGCTTTCGCCGCGTATCAGCACGGTGGCATCCGACTTCGCGTAACGCCGCGCGAGCTGGCGCACGCGTTCGATGCCGGGCGACGCGCCGCTCAGGTCGTCCAGCCGATAGCGGGCGACGAACTGCTGCGTACGCTGGCGCGAGCGCAGCGTGCGGTCCAGCCGCTCCACCGCGCGCGACTCCTGGAACGTGAGGACGGCGCCCGTGGTCACGCCGTTGTCGACGAGCGGGCCGCGATGCACGACATAGCTCACGCCGCGCACGGTCTCGAGCGATTCGCCATCGGCTTCGGGCAGCGCGAAGGCGATGTCGGGCGCGAGCGTCGCGAGCGACTGTCCCGCCGCCGCCGCGGGATCGATGCCTAACACTTCCGCGAGCCGCTGGTTGATCGCCTCGATGCGGCCGCGCGCATCGAGCGCCACCACCCCGTCGCGCAGGTGCTGGAGCACGCTGTCAAGGCGCTGGCGACGCTGCGTCTCGCGCCAGGTGGCCTGCACGAGTTCGAGCGCGTTGTCGAACGCCGCGCGCACGGAGGAGCGCGAATAGACGAAGAACGGCACGAGCCCGAGCCGCGCCGCCAGATCGTTGACGAGACCCGGCCCCACGACCGCGCCCACGCCGCGATCGCGCAGGTCGAGCACGCAGGCCTCGGCGTCCTGCACGGTGCGGTACTGGCCGAACACCACGTCGATGCCATAGGCGCTGGCAAAGCGCCGTACCTCGACAGGCGTCTCGCCGTAGGTCACGAGCGCGACGTGTTCGGCCTCGCGCCGCGCGCGCGCGAGCGCCTGCATCACGTCGAAGCCGGTGGGCTGCACGAGCACAACGGGCAAATCGATGCGCGCCTTCAGGTAGGTGCCGTTCGAGCCCGCCGCCACGACGACGTCGGGCCGCTGGTTCGGCCCCGCCGCCGCGATTTCGGCGACCGCTTCCTCGAAGCCGCGTGGCACCACGCGCAGGTCCGCGAGTTCGTCGTATTCGCGGGCGATATCGCGAAAGAGATCGCGCAGGCGGCTGATGCCCATGGCCCACACACGCGGGCGAATAGCGGGGGAAGCGGGAGCGGGAAAGCGGTTCATGATGTCCAACGGATGGTCGACTGCGTGGAGCGCGCTGCCCTGGCACGAATCCGGGAGCCGGTCGACGGGGCAGTCTCGACATTTTACGCGTCGATTTCATTTTTGAAATCCTGATTTCACCAGAGAAACCGGGGTCGACGCCACGATCTAACGAATTCCCCGCAGAATCAATGGATTAGCGACTTCCCAACGAGCTGGCACACTATCTGCAGTATGAGTCGGCGATTCAATTGGAGACATCACGCATGAACAGCAAATCCCCCGCAAGCGCCGGCGCGAAATTCCGCGCGGCAGTAGCCGCCGAGCAACCGCTCCAGGTCGTCGGCGCGATCACCGCGTATGCGGCAAAACTTGCCCAGGCGACCGGCTTCAAGGCCGTTTATCTGTCCGGCGGCGGCGTGGCCGCGAATTCGCTCGGCGTGCCCGACCTCGGCATCAGCACCATGGACGATGTGCTGATCGACGCCGGCCGCATCACCGACGCCGTGGATATCCCGCTGATGGTCGACATCGACACCGGCTGGGGCGGCGCCTTCAACATCGCGCGCACGATCAAGTCGTTCATCAAGGCCGGCGTAGCGGCCGTGCACCTCGAAGACCAGGTCGGCCAGAAGCGCTGCGGTCATCGCCCGAACAAGGAAGTCGTGGCGACCGACGAGATGGTGGACCGCGTGAAGGCCGCCGTGGACGCGCGCACCGACGACCAGTTCGTGATCATGGCGCGCACCGACGCGGCGGCCGTGGAAGGCATCGACGCGGCGATCGAACGCGCCGTGGCCTATGTCGAAGCGGGCGCGGACATGATCTTCCCCGAGGCGATGAAGACGCTCG
Organism: Paraburkholderia sp. JHI2823; assembly: GCF_038900695.1. Taxonomy (NCBI): domain Bacteria; kingdom Pseudomonadati; phylum Pseudomonadota; class Betaproteobacteria; order Burkholderiales; family Burkholderiaceae; genus Paraburkholderia; species Paraburkholderia sp. JHI2823. The sequence continues at coordinate 75,600 of NZ_JAYMRY010000025.1, forward strand.
ACGACTACCGGCGCTTTCGCGCGGCCGTGAACGTGCCGATTCTCGCCAACCTGACCGAATTCGGCTCGACGCCGCTCTTCACGACGGAAGAACTCAAGAGCGCGAACGTCGATATCGCGCTCTACTGCTGCGGCGCGTATCGCGCGATGAACGCGGCCGCACTGAACTTCTACGAGACCGTCAAGCGCGACGGCACGCAAAAGGCCGCCGTCTCCACGATGCAGACGCGCGAAGACCTCTACAAGTACCTCGGCTATCACGCGTACGAAGACAAGCTCGACGCGCTCTTCGCCGCGAAAAAGTAACGCCCCCGGACACATAGAGATAGAGGAAGACATCATGAGCGAAGCAGAAAACACCACCCAGGCCGCCGGCGCTTTCAAGCCGAAGAAGTCGGTTGCGCTTTCCGGCGTGACGGCGGGCAATACGGCGCTGTGCACCGTGGGCCGCACCGGCAACGACCTCCACTACCGCGGCTATGACATTCTCGATCTCGCCACCGCGTGCGAGTTCGAAGAGGTCGCCTACCTGCTCGTGCACGGCAAGCTGCCGAACACGGCCGAACTGGCCGGCTACAAGGCGAAGCTCAAGGCGCTGCGCGGCCTGCCCGCCAACGTGAAGACGGCCCTCGAAGCCGTGCCCGCCTCGGCGCACCCGATGGACGTGATGCGCACCGGCGTCTCGATCCTCGGCACCGTGCTGCCCGAGAAGGACGACCACAACCTGCCGGGCGCGCGCGATATCGCCGACCGCCTGATGGCCTCGCTCGGCTCGATGCTGCTGTACTGGTATCACTTCTCGCACAACGGCAAGCGCATCGAAGTCGAAACCGACGACGACTCGATCGGCGGCCACTTCCTGCACCTGCTGCACGGCCGCGCGCCCTCGAAGTCGTGGGTGGACGCGATGCACGTGTCGCTCAACCTGTACGCCGAGCACGAGTTCAACGCCTCGACGTTCACGGGCCGCGTGATCGCGGGCACGGGCTCGGACATCTACTCGGCCATCACGGGCGCGATCGGCGCGCTGCGCGGCCCGAAGCACGGCGGCGCGAACGAAGTCGCGTTCGAGATCCAGTCGCGCTACGAAAACGCCGACGAAGCAGAAGCCGATATCCGCGCGCGCGTGGAGAAGAAGGAAGTCGTGATCGGCTTCGGCCACCCGGTGTACACGATCTCGGACCCGCGCAACAAGGTCATCAAGGAAATCGCGAAGAAGCTCTCGAAGGAGCAGTCGAACATGAAGCTGTTCGATATCGCCGAGCGCCTCGAATCGACGATGTGGGAAGTCAAGAAGATGTTCCCGAACCTCGACTGGTTCAGCGCCGTGTCCTATCACATGATGGGCATCCCGACGGCCATGTTCACGCCGATCTTCGTGATCGCGCGCACGGCCGGCTGGAGCGCGCACATCATCGAGCAGCGCGTCGACAACAAGATCATCCGCCCGAGCGCGAATTACACGGGTCCGGAGAATCTGAACTTCGTGCCGATCGGCAAGCGCTGATCGAAGCACGCCAGTCGTCCGGATGGTCTATGCCGTCCGCACGACTGCGAGACGGCGGCGCGCGCGTAAAGTGAGTGCATGGCTCAGGCGCGCTCAGCCGCCGCAAACCCCTTACATCTTTGGTCCCCAAGCCGTGAATACCGCCTACCGCAAGTCCCTCCCCGGCACCCGGCTCGATTACTTCGACGCGCGCGAAGCCGTCGAGGCCATCCAGCCCGGCGCCTACGACACGCTGCCGTACACCTCGCGCGTGCTCGCCGAAAACCTCGTGCGCCGCTGCGACCCGGCCACGCTCACCGCATCGCTCAAGCAGCTCATCGAGCGCAAGCGCGACCTCGACTTTCCGTGGTTCCCCGCGCGCGTGGTCTGCCACGACATCCTCGGGCAAACCGCGCTCGTCGACCTCGCCGGCCTGCGCGACGCCATCGCGACCCAAGGTGGCGACCCCGCCAAGGTGAACCCGGTGGTGCCGGTGCAACTGATCGTCGACCACTCGCTCGCCGTGGAATGCGGCGGCTTCGATCCGGACGCGTTCAAGAAGAACCGCGCGATCGAAGACCGCCGCAACGAGGACCGCTTCGACTTCATCAACTGGACCAAGAAAGCGTTCAAGAACGTCGACGTGATCCCGCCCGGCAACGGCATCATGCACCAGCTCAATCTGGAGAAGATGTCGCCCGTGATCCAGGCGCGCGACGGCGTGGCCTTCCCCGACACCTGCGTCGGCACGGACAGCCACACGCCGCACGTGGATGCGCTCGGCGTGATCGCCATCGGCGTGGGCGGCCTCGAAGCCGAGAACGTCATGCTCGGCCGCGCCTCGTGGATGCGCCTGCCCGATATCGTCGGCGTGGAACTCACGGGCAAGCGCCAGCCCGGCATCACCGCCACCGACATCGTGCTCGCCCTCACCGAATTCCTGCGCAAGGAAAAGGTCGTGGGCGCGTATCTGGAATTCCGCGGCGCCGGTGCATCGAGCCTCACGCTCGGCGACCGCGCCACGATCTCGAACATGGCGCCCGAATACGGCGCCACGGCCGCGATGTTCTTCATCGACAACCAGACGCTCGACTACCTGCGCCTCACGGGCCGCGACGAAGAGCAGGTCAGGCTCGTCGAAACCTATGCGAAGACGGCTGGCCTCTGGGCCGACACGCTCGCGAACGCGCAATACGAGCGCACGCTCACGTTCGATCTCTCGAGCGTCGTGCGCAACATGGCCGGCCCGTCGAACCCGCACAAGCGCCTGCCGACTTCGGACCTCGCCGAACGCGGCATTGCGGGCAAGTGGGAAGAAACGCCGGGCCAGATGCCCGACGGCGCGGTCATCATCGCCGCCATCACGAGCTGCACGAACACGAGCAACCCGCGCAACGTAATCGCCGCCGCGCTGCTCGCGCGCAACGCAAACGCGCGCGGCCTCACGCGCAAGCCGTGGGTCAAGAGTTCGCTCGCGCCTGGCTCGAAGGCCGTCGAGCTCTACCTCGAAGAAGCGAAGCTGCTCCCCGAGCTGGAGAAGCTCGGCTTCGGCATCGTCGCGTTCGCCTGCACGACGTGTAACGGCATGTCGGGCGCGCTCGATCCGAAGATCCAGCAGGAAATCATCGACCGCGACCTGTATGCAACGGCCGTGCTCTCGGGCAACCGCAACTTCGACGGACGCATTCACCCGTATGCGAAGCAGGCGTTCCTCGCCTCGCCGCCGCTGGTCGTCGCCTACGCGATTGCAGGCACGATCCGCTTCGACATCGAGCGCGATTCGCTCGGCACGGACCAGGACGGCAAGCCGGTGTATCTCAAGGACCTCTGGCCGAGCGACGAGGAAATCGACGCCATCGTCGCGCAGAGCGTGAAGCCCGAGCAGTTCCGCAAGGTGTACGAACCGATGTTCGCGGCCACGGCCGCAAGCGGCGAAACGACCGACCCGCTCTACGACTGGCGAGCGCAAAGCACCTACATCCGCCGCCCGCCGTACTGGGAAGGCGCGCTCGCGGGCGAGCGCACGCTCAAGGGCCTGCGCCCGCTCGCCGTGCTCGGCGACAACATCACGACGGACCACCTCTCGCCTTCCAATGCGATCCTGCCGAACAGCGCGGCCGGTGAATACCTCGCGAAGATGGGCTTGCCCGAAGAGGACTTCAACTCGTACGCCACGCACCGCGGCGACCACCTCACGGCGCAGCGCGCAACCTTCGCGAACCCCACGCTCATCAACGAGATGGCCGTGGTGGACGGCGCCGTGAAGAAGGGCTCGCTCGCGCGCATCGAACCGGAAGGCAAGGTCACGCGCATGTGGGAAGCCATTGAAACCTACATGGAACGCAAGCAGCCGCTCATCATCGTCGCGGGTGCGGACTACGGCCAGGGCAGCTCGCGCGACTGGGCGGCCAAGGGCGTGCGTCTCGCGGGCGTGGAGGTCATCGTCGCCGAAGGTTTCGAGCGCATTCACCGCACGAACCTGATCGGCATGGGCGTGCTGCCGCTGGAATTCAAGGCGGGCACGAACCGCACGACGCTCGGCATCGACGGCACGGAAACGTACGATGTGGTCGGCGGTCGCACGCCGCGCGCCGACCTCACGCTCGTGATCCATCGCAGGGACGGCGAGCGCGTGGAAGTGCCGGTGACCTGCCGGCTCGACACCGCGGAAGAAGTGTCGATCTACGAGGCGGGTGGCGTGCTGCAGCGTTTCGCACAGGACTTCCTCGAGTCGTCGCAGGCAGCGGCATAAACGAGCAACGGGCGGCGCCGCGGTGACACGCAGGCGCCGCCTTTCGTTTCAGGACAACACATGGCACACGTACCCCAGATCAAAATTCCCGCCACGTACATGCGCGGCGGCACCAGCAAAGGCGTGTTTTTCCGCCTCCAGGATCTGCCCGCCTCCGCGCAGCAGCCGGGCGAGGCACGCGACAGACTGCTCATGCGCGTGATCGGCAGCCCCGACCCGTACGCCAAGCAGATCGACGGCATGGGAGGCGCGACCTCCAGCACGAGCAAGACCGTGATCGTGGCGAAGAGCAGCAAGCCCGGTCACGACGTCGACTATCTGTTCGGCCAGGTGTCCATCGACAAAGCCTTCGTCGACTGGAGCGGCAACTGCGGCAACCTCTCCGCCGCGGTCGGCCCGTTCGCGATCAGCGGCGGCCTGATCGACCCGAGCCGCGTGCCCGACAACGGCATTGCGACCGTGCGCATCTGGCAGGCCAACATCGGCAAGACCATCATCGCGCACGTGCCAATGACGAACGGCCACGTGCAGGAAACGGGCGACTTCGAGCTGGACGGCGTGACCTTCCCCGCCGCCGAAGTGCAGCTCGAATTCCTCGACCCGGCGGCCGAGGAAGAAGGCGCAGGCGGCGCGATGTTCCCCACCGGCAATCTCGTCGACGACCTGGAAGTGCCGGGCGTGGGCACGCTTGAGGCCACTATGATCAACGCGGGCATCCCGACGATCTTCGTGAACGCCGAGGCCATCGGCTACACGGGCACGGAGTTGCAGGACGCGATCAACAGCGACGCCGCGGCACTGAAGAAGTTCGAGACGATCCGCGCGTACGGCGCGCTGCGCATGGGCCTCATCAAGAGCCTCGACGAGATCGCGACGCGCCAGCACACGCCCAAGATCGCCTTCGTCGCGAAGCCCGCGGGCTACACGGCGTCGAGCGGCAAGCGCGTGGAGGCCGGCGATGTGGACGTGCTCGTGCGCGCCATGTCGATGGGCAAGCTGCACCACGCCATGATGGGCACGGCGGCCGTGGCAATCGGCACCGCGGCGGCCATTCCGGGCACGCTCGTGAATCTCGCCGCGGGCGGCGGCGAGCGCAGCGCGGTCCGTTTCGGCCATCCGTCGGGCACGCTGCGCGTGGGTGCAGAGGCGCGCCAGGAGAACGGTGACTGGACGGTCACCAAAGCCATCATGAGCCGCAGCGCGCGCGTGCTGATGGAAGGCTGGGTGCGGGTTCCGGGCGACGCGTTCTGAACACCCGGCAACGCGGCGTCAAGCAATGAAAAAGCCGCCCCGGCGCTGCATGCGCCGGGGCGGCTTTTTCTTGACACCCGTATTGGTGCGTCGAAAACCCCGCTTCAACTCTGCGGCGATGAAGGCAGATACGGCATCGGGTCCACCGGCTTGCCGTCGCGGCGCACCTCGAACAGCACCGCCACGCGGTCATTGTTGTCGCTGCCCATCTCCGCGATTTGCTGGCCCTGATGCACGGTGTCGCCGGTCTTCACCATCAGACGGCGGTTGTGCGAGTAAGCCGTCAGGAAGTCCTTGTTGTGCTGGACGATGATCAGGCTGCCGTACCCGTTGAGCCCCGTACCCGCGTACATGACCTTGCCATCCGCGGCGGCGATCACCGGGTCGCCCGCCTTGCCCGCGATCTCGATGCCGCGCGTCATGCCCGGCGCGAACGGCTCGACCACACGGCCATGCGCCGGCCACACGAGCGCGACGCTGCTCGCGTGGCGTGCCACTTCTGCTGCGACCTGGCGATTTCCGGCGGCGCTCGCGGCCGGGTTCGAGGCGGTGCCGCCAGTCTGAGGCGCGGCCACCTGCACGGTAATCGTCTGCTTCGAAACCAGCTTGATCGACTGGCCCGCGCGCAGATGGCCGTTCGGCTTCATGTGGTTCCAGGCGGCCAGGTCCTTGACGGAAACGCTGTGCTTTTGCGCGATGCGCTGAAGCGTGTCGCCGCGGTGCGCGCGCACGTAGGTCGTTTTCGTCACGACGCGCGTGACCGGCGCGCTCGCCGCCGCCTGCATGTTGCTGGCATCGGTAGCCGATGCGTCCGAGGCCGGACTCGCCGCTGCCGATGTGTCGGGCTGCGGCTGTTGTTGCTGCTGCTGATTCACGTTGGCGCAGCCGCCCAGCAGGGCCGCCATTCCCAACACGGCCCAGAATCCCTTCAGACCGTTGATCCGCTGAGCGCGACGATCTTCGAACATAGTTACCTCCTGCGGTGCATGCAGCCCGCGCGAATCGGCGAGAGACGGTCTGCTGCGTATATCGCGCTCCCGCCCTGACATCGCCCCGGCCCGCCAGCGCAGGGCCGCGTCGATTTGCAGCCAAAAGACCGCATCTCGACCGATAAACATTCAACGCACGCCGATCGCCGTGATAACGAACGAGCGTGCCATCTCAAAAACGATCCGGCATTGTAAAGCCCAATTCCCCCAAATCACCCCAGGGACAACACTTTGAAACAAATGTTAAATGGCCGGATTCTCGTACCACGAAGAAATCGGCCATGGGCACAAGGACGCGCCCGCGTGCATCAGCGCGGCGCTCGGGGGCCCATCATCGTGCCCTTTAACTTGCCTTATCGGCAAACGCCCTCGGAAACTTGAACTGCGACTGCGGCGGGTTCAATGAAAGTCATTTGAGATTGCTGTAGTATCGGCCGCCGTCAGACCCGAGCCCCGGCTCACGGGAACCCTCGCGCTTTCATCAGGTCTTTTCGTGGGCTTGTCTCGCGGTTGCGCTAGCGGCGTTTCGCGATTCCCAGCGCGCGGCGTCACGCGAACCTCGTCTGGTTTTCTGTTTTTCCGGTAGGTATTCCCAGCATTCCGCCGTCCGCTTTTTTTGGCCGCTTAAAGCGCCCTGGCGACACGGTCCGCTGCTCCAACATGTCCAAGTCATCCCACCGTCTAGTCGAACTCGATTTTTTCCGCGGCCTCGTGCTGCTCATCATCGTCGTCGATCACATCGGCGGCAGCATCGTCTCGCGCGTCACGCTCCACGCCTACGCGCTGTGCGACGCGGCCGAGGTATTCGTCTTCCTCGGCGGATTCGCCACGGCCACCGCGTGGGCCGCGCTTTGCTCGCGCCACACCGAGGCGGCGGCCAGGCAGCGTTTCCTCAAGCGTGCGTTCGAGATCTACCGCGCGTTCGTCGTGACAGCGCTCCTGATGCTGCTCGTCACCGCGATTCTCGTTGCGTGCAACGTGGATGCGCCCAACCTCGCCACCACCGATCTCGACGATCTCACGCTCGCGCCCGCCGCCGCGCTGCGCGACATCGTGCTGCTGCGCCGCCAGCCTTATCTGGCAGGCGTGCTGCCGATGTACGCCTGTTTCGCCCTCGCCGCCCCGCTTGCGCTGCCGCTCGCGCGCACGCGGCCGTGGCTGCTGCTGGTCGTGAGCCTCGCGCTTTGGGGCGTCGCGCCCCACCTGGCGCCGTGGCTGCCGCATGTCGAGGACGTGCAATGGGATTTCAACCCGTTCGGCTGGCAGTTGATGTTCGTCCTCGGCGTAATCGCGCAGGCGCAGCCCGTATTCCAGCGCGCCAGCGCGCACCGCCTTGGATCGCTCGTGACACTGGCGGCCCTGGCCGTCGTCGCGGCCGCGGCCATCTATCGCCTGCAACTCGGCAACGTCGCGCTCGATAGCGACTTCAAGCGCAACCTCGCATGGTTCCGCATGCTCAATTTCCTCGGCATTGCCTGGCTCACGGCGCACGCGATCCGCCTCGGATGGGCGAGGCGCCTCGCGCATGCACTGCCGTGGGTGGGCCTCGTCGGACGCAAGGGGATGCTCTCGTTCGTGGCCGGCGCCGTGATATCGCTCACGGTCGACTCGGTCCTCTACTGGTACACGGACGGCTACCTCGATGTCCCGCTCGGCCTCGTCGCAGACGCCGTCGCGATCTCGGCGCTGCTGATCGTCGCGCGTGCATCCGGCCCGCTCAAGCGCCTGCTGCCTTCGCGCGCCAAAGCTTCCGCCTGAAACGACGCCGCCGCTGATAAACGTCCGCGCAGCCGGCCGCCGGCACCGGCTTCCGGCGCCATCGGGCGGCTGCTAGCATGATGACCCCGCGCCACTGGTGCCCAACCGTTCCTTCGCCCCTGCCATGCGCAGACTCCTTCGAACCGCGCTCCTTCCGCTCGCGCTCTCATGCGCGGCCTTCGTCACGCCGGGCGCGCCTGCCGCGGCGAGCACGATCGCGGTCCGCAGCTTCCACGCCGAGGCGCTCAACCGCGACTGGCCGTACGTGGTGTACCTGCCGAGCGGTTATCGAGCCGACCAGAACCGCTACCCGGTGCTCTATCTCCTGCACGGCAACAACGGCGAGCCGATGGACTGGGTCACGCAAGGCCAGCTCCAGACCACGGTCGATGGGCTGATTGCCCGCCACGAAGTTCCGCCCGTAGTGATCGTGATGCCGCAGGGAGGCACCGACTGGTACGTCGACCGCAAGGAGAAGATGGAGACGGCGTTCTTCCAGGACCTGCTGCCCGAAATCGAATCGCACTTCGCGGTGGAAGACGCCCGGGACGGGCGCGCGATCGGCGGCGTCTCGATGGGCGGATTCGGCGCGCTGCGCTACACGATGGAACACCCCGACATGTTCTGCGGCACGCTGCTGCTCTCGCCGGCGGTCTATGCGAGCGATCCGCCGCCCAGCTCGGCGGCGCGGCATGTGGGCGTGTTCGGCGACCATCAGTTCGACGCGCAGATCTGGCGCACGCTCAACTACCCCGCGCTCTGGAAACCCTATTTCGCGCGGCCCTGGCGCGTGCCGTTCTTCATCGCCGCCGGCGACGACGACCTCGTGATCCAGGCCGAGGCGTCGCTCCTGTACACGCGGCTGCGCGAGGCGGGCAACCCCGCGGCGCTGCGCATCGTCGACGGCGGCCATGCGTGGCCCGTCTGGCGCGAACTGCTGCCCGCCGCGCTCAGGTACACGCTGGCCTGCGTGCGCTGAGCGAGGCACGCGGCGCGCCTCGTCCCGGCGTCGCCGGGCTCATTGCGCCCAGTTCACCCACAGCACCATCAGCACCGTCATGAGCGCCGGTCCGATGAAGATGCCGATCAGCCCGAAGGTGGTCGCTCCGCCCAGGATGCCGAACAGCACGAGCAGAAACGGCAGGCGAGTGGAATTGCCGATCAGCACGGGCCGCACGAAATGCTCGGCGACGAACACCACCACGAAACCCCAGACGACGAGCGCGGCAGCGCCGACGAACGAACCCTGTATCAGGAGCCATAGCGCCGCGCCGCAAAACACGACGGGCGCGCAGAACGGCAGCATGGCCGCGATGGCGGTGACGGCGCCCAGCAGCGCCGCGTGCGGAACGCCGGTCGCGATATAGGCGGCGGTGAGCAGCACGCCCTCGCCCAGCCCCACGACGACGAGCCCGATGACCGTGCCGCGCACGGCAGCCGCCATGCGCGACAGGAGCTGGGCGCCGTCGGCACCGAAAGCGCGCAGCGCGCCGCGCATGACCGTGGCCGACAGGCGCGGCCCAGCCTGGAAAATCACGAACAGCGTGATGAGCATGAAAGCGAACGTCATCGTGGCGTGGGCGGCTTGCGCGCCGAAGTGGCGGCCGAACGAGACCATGGTGTCGCCGTGCAGGCTCTTCATCGCCGGAGAGGCCTTGAGCGGCTGAGCGAGATTGGCCTGCCACCAGTCGCTCACCTGACGGCTGCCTATGGGAAGCCGCGCGACAAAGTCGGGCACCGGCACGCCGTTTTGCTGGGCGTCGCGCAGCCACAGATAGAGCTCGTGGGCCTCCCCGCCCGCCCGGATGGCCGTGACCGCGATGGGCAGGAGCACGAGCAGGCCGATGGCGAGCGTGAGCAGGCTGGCGATCAGCGTCTTGCGGCCCCTGAACCATGCGCGGCGCTCGATCGCCTGATAGGCGGGCCACAGCACGATCGCGAACACGCTCGCCCACGCCACCGCGGGCAGAAACTCGCGCACGATCCACAGCGCGAGCAGCACGAGCGTGGCGAACAGCACCGCAGAGGCGGCGCGCTGGATTTTTTGCTCGCTTGCGGAGTTCGGAACAGGCGGACGTTGAATCATGTAACCTCTGGAAAGTTCAAAACAAGGGCTCCGGTTTCGAAGCTGCCTGAAGCTGTCTGAAGCTTGCTCACCACGCAAGTCAATCGCGCCGGGCCGCGCTTTTCTCAGATCCTCCTCCGTCCCGTCCGTTCCGTCCCCACCGCGAACATCCCGCCCGGCACCGCTTAACGAGCCCATCGATGTCGCGCCACGCACAACAGTGCGTTGCACAAATTCGCGACGTCGCCCCTCCATCGGCCGCAAACCCCCATTCCTTCGTGAATCGCCACGTGTCGCTGTGCAATTGTTGCTGATAATGGAATGGTGTTTCAACGGCGACACAATGGCACTTGTCAGCAAGCGGGTCTACATTCGCGGCAACCACACTTTCGGAGCCGACAATGAAGAAAAAAGCGTGCCTCTCGCTTGACGGAGCCAACGGTGAGCGCATCGAAATACTCGAGCAGACGGATACGGCGCTGGTGATCCGCTGGGTAGAGCCTGGGCGCTGTCATTATGGCGAGCAGCGCTGGCGCCGTCGCTCGGCGCATTCTTCGGGCACCTGCGCCGTATCGCGCCGCAAGATCCGCCGTGGCGACGCCGTGTTCAAGCCGGCCGAACGTCCCGCACCGCTCAACGCCTCCGTGATGATCGCCGCCGATGTATTCGGCGAGCTCATCGGCGCGGAACTGGCGCTGTAAGCACAGCGACGGCCTCAGCGCGGCGCGAGCGCGATAGCGCGCGCCGCGTGCCGCGGCGCGAAGCCCGCCGAGCGGGCGCACAACGCCGCCACGCGGGTGAGCACGTCGGGGTCGAAGGCCGCCGCGCGCGGGCCCGACCGGTCCACGTGCAAGAGCAGTTGCTCGCTGGCCGAGACCGGCTCGGCTCGCTCGCCGGCGTACATCTCGAGATAGAGGCGCGCCCGCTTCGCGTCGTGCTCGATCACGCGCACCTCGACGCGCACCTGCGCGCCCTCCTTGATCTCGTGCAGGTAGTTCAGGTGCGCTTCCAGCGTGTACATCGAGCGCCCGCGCGCATCGCGCTGCGCCGCGTCGAGACCGATGGCATCGAGCAGCGCGTCGGTCGCGTAGCTGTAGATCAACATGTAAAAGGCGTCGCGCAAGTGGCCGTTGTAATCGACCCACTCCGCGCGCACCGTGTCGTGATAGACCACGGGCGCTGTGTCGTTCGTCATCGTGTCTCCTCGTTGTCTATGTGCCTGCGGGCGCGAGCAGTGTAACCGCAGAATGCGAGCGGCCGCCGCGAACTCCACCCGCCCTGGCCTGCGCCCTTGCGCCGCCGTGCACACGCCGCGCCGCTGGGGTAAGGTTGAGCGCATGCGGCACGGCTGCCGCGCGTCTCGCGCGCCGTCCCGCCACCCTTGAATCGTCCTTCAACCGCCGCCCGCGCGCGGCGCTATGCGAGGCCCGGCCATGGCAGAAGACACGCCCCCGCTTCCGTTTCCTCCACAGCAGTTCTCGCTCGACGTGATGCTCGAGAAATACGCCAAAGGCGACGAGCAAACCGCCGACGACATCTATCGCCGTGTCGCACGCGGCGTCGCCCAGGTCGAGCCACCGGAGCTGCGCGCCGAGGTCGAGGCGCGTTTCGTCGACAACCTGCGCCACGGCGCGCTCGGCGCGGGGCGGATCATGAGCGCGGCGGGCGCCGGCATCGAAGCCACGTTGATCAACTGCTTCGTGCAGCCGGTGGGCGACAGCATCCAGGGGGTGGACGACGAGGGCCGCCCCGGCATCTACGTCGCGCTGCTGCAGGCCGCCGAAACCATGCGGCGCGGCGGCGGCGTGGGCTACAACTTCTCGGCGATCCGGCCGCGCGGCGCGCTCGTGAAGTCGACGGGATCGAGCGCATCGGGGCCGTGCAGCTATATCGACGTGTTCGACGCCTCGTGCCGCACCGTGGAAAGCGCAGGCTCGCGGCGCGGCGCGCAAATGGCCGTGCTCGACTGCGATCACCCCGACCTGCCCGAGTTCATCGAGGCCAAGCATTCGAAGGGGCGCTGGAACAACTTCAACGTCTCGGTGGCGGTCACCGACGCGTTTATGCACGCCGTGGAAAACGATGCGCCCTGGCAACTCGTGCATCGCGCCGAGCCCTCGCCCGCGCTGCGCGCCTCGGGCGACCTGCACCGGCGCGACGACGGCAACTGGGTCTACGCCGAACTACGCGCCCGCGCGCTGTGGGACGCGATCATGCGCTCGACCTACGACGTCGCCGAACCGGGCGTGGTGTTCATCTCGCGCATGAACGAGGACAACAACCTGCGCGCGCAGGAAGCGATCCGCGCGACCAACCCGTGCGGCGAGCAGCCGCTGCCCGCCTACGGGTGCTGCAACCTCGGGCCGCTCGACCTCACGCGCTTCGTGATCGAGCCGTTCGCGCAACTGCGCGGCCGCGGCGAATACAAAGACACCGATTTCGACTGGGACGCACTCGCCGAACGCACGCGCACCCAGGTGCGCTTTCTCGACGACGTGCTCGACGCCACGCTCTGGCCGCTGCCCGAGCAGCAGGCGGAAGCGGCGGCCAAGCGGCGCATCGGCGTGGGCTTCACGGGGCTCGGCGACACGCTCGTGATGCTCGGCATCCGCTATAACTCCGAGCAAGGCTGTGCATTCGGCGCACGCGTGGGACGCACGATGCGCGACGCCGCCTACCACGCTTCGGTCGAACTCGCGCGCGAGCGCGGCGCGTTTGCCCTCTTCGACGCCAATACCTATCTCGAAGCCGGCACCTTCGCCTCGCGCCTGCCCGACGATCTCAAGGGCGAGATCCGCGCGCATGGCATCCGCAACAGCCATCTGCTCTCCATCGCGCCCACGGGCACGGTGAGCCTCGCGTTCGCCGACAACGTCTCGAACGGCATCGAACCCGCGTTCTCGTGGACCTATCAGCGCACGCGCCGCATGGCAGACGGCAGCCGCGAGACCTTCAACGTCGAGGACCACGCGTGGCGCGTGTACCGCGAGCTGGGCGGCGACGTGAACGCACTGCCCGGGTACTTCGTGAGCGCGCTGGAAATGAGCGCGCAGGACCACGTGGCGATGATGGCGGCCGTGCAGCCCTATGTCGACACGTCGATCTCGAAGACCGTCAACGTCCCTGCCGACTATCCTTTCGAGGACTTCGAAAACCTCTATCTCGACGCATGGCGGCGCGGCCTGAAGGGACTCGCGACCTACCGGCCGAACGAGACGCTCGGCGCGGTTCTGCAAACGCTGCCGCCGCAAGCCGCGGCGCCTGCCGACGATGCGCTCGGCGATCTGCTGCTGGACCCGCTGCGCGTGGCGATCGATCATCGGCCAAAGGGCGAATTGCCCGCCGTGATCGAAAAGATCGAGTACATCACCCAGACCGGCAAGGTCTCGCTCTACGTGGCGGTCTCGTTCCTGGAGGTGACCGGCCACGTCGGCGGCGAAGCCGTGACGATCGAGCGGCCTATCGAATTCTTCATTCCCGTGGGCCAGCGCGATGAATCGCAGCAATGGATCACGGCGACGATGCGTTCGCTCTCACTGGCGGCGCGCGGCGGTTTCGTCGCGCGCAATCTGCAGGACTTGCGCAAGGTGTCATGGGATCGCGGCCAGGTGCGCTACGGCGAAACGCAGCGCCTCGACGGCCGGCGCATCCCGCTTTGGCACGACTCCGAAGTCGCGGCCATCGCCTACGCGATCCAGCAGATCCTGCATCGGCGCGGCTTTCTCGATGCCGAAGGGCGCCAGGTGCCGTCACGTCTGCTCGCGCAACTGCGCAGCGGCGCGTTGACCGGATCTGGGCAAGCGCAAGCGGACGTGGACCGAGCGCCACCGGCGGAACGTTCCGGCGATCAGGTGCTGGAACGCGACAACGCGCTGCCCGCCGACTCGCACCATGCCATGCCTCATGCGATGCTCGGGCGCAAATGCGGCTCGTGCGGGGCGAATGCCGTGATCCGCAAGGACGGCTGCGACTTCTGCACGGCGTGCGGAGAGATCGGGACGTGCGGCTGAGGTTTGGCGCTCACTTGCGGGGCGGCGTGCCAGCCGCCCTGCTCTCCTTGCCCGCCCTGAGGTACGTCGCAAATCCCTGAGCCAGCGCATTCGCCTCGCCGGCGCGCACGAGCCGGAGCACCTGCGATTCGTAAGGATTGCTGGACAATGGCCGAAACACCACGCGCCCGCTGCCCGTGGCCCCCAGCGCAGCCGGCACCAGCGCGATGCCCATGCCGAACTCCACCATCGTCACGACGGTTTGCCAGAGCCTTGCTTCGTGGCGGATCTGCGGGCTGAACCCCGCCTCCACGCAGGTCGCGATGATCTGGTCGTGATAGTGCGGCGACACCGAACGCGGAAACAGGATGAACGGGTCGAGCGCGAGCGTCGCGAGCTCGATGCGGCGCTGGCGTGCGAGCCGATGCGCAACCGGCAGACAGCAGAGGAACGGCTCCGAAAACAGCACCTCTGATTGCGTCTCGGCCGGAAAGCGCCCCCAGTGCGCAAAGCCGAGATCGATCTGCAAACGCTGCAGCGCCTGCACCTGCTCCGCCGTGTTCATCTCCCGCAGCACGACTTCCACCGCTGGATGATCGGCCTCGAAACGCCGCACCGCCTCGGGCAGCCCGCGATAGAGCATCGAATTGACGAAACCGATGCGCAGCCGCCCCGCCAGCCCGTGCGCGGAACGCGCCGCGATGCGCCGCACTTCGTCGGCCTGCTCCAGCAGCCGCCGCGCCTCTTCGAGCAACACGTTGCCCGCGTTGGTCAGCGCCACCGCCTTGTTGGTGCGCTCGAGCAGTTGCACGCCTAGCTGTTCCTCGAACTTGCGAATATCGAAGCTGAGCGCCGGCTGCGAGATGAACAGCCGACGCGCGGCGCGGCCGAAGTGCAGTTCCTCGGCCACGGCCACGAAATAGCGCAGTTGTTTGAGTTCCATGGCGATTCCCCGGGCGTTTTGATCAATAGATGGCCCTTATCGTACATGACATCCTTTGTATTGGACCGTTATCGATGCCGTGCCTAAGCTACGCCGAATCGCAGAGCACAAAACGGAGACAGCACAAGATGAACGATCGCCCCGCCTTCGCCACGCCAGCTACAAACGCCACATACGCGAGCCCAGCAAACTCCGCCAGCGGCGCGGCGAACATTCCCGATAGCCGCGGCATCAACTTCTACACGAGCGATCCCGGCTTCGCGCCTCTTTTGCGCAGCTATCTCGGCGACGCCGCATTCCGCGCGATCGAGACGCAACTCGTCTCGCTAGGCCAGCGCGCATCCGACGAACTCGACACGCTTGCGCTAGCGGCCGACAAGCACCCGCCCACGCTCGAACAACGCACGCGCAGCGGCGAAGCGATCCAGCGCATCGACAAGCATCCCGACTACGTGGCGCTCGAACGCGTCGCTTATGCGGAACTCGGCCTCGCGGCCATGAGCCATCGCGAGAACGCGCCCGCGCCGCTCGTCAAATACGCGCTCACGTACCTGTTCGTGCAGGCCGAGTTCGGCCTGTGCTGCCCGGTCAGCATGACCGACTCGCTCACGCGCACGCTGCGCCGCTTCGGCTCGCCCGAACTCATCGCGCGCTATCTGCCGATGCTCGCCTCGCAGGACTTCGACACGCTGTACCAGGGCGCGATGTTCATGACGGAGCAGGCCGCGGGCTCGGACGTGGCGCGCATTGCCACACGCGCCACGCGCGAGCGCGGCGCGAATGGCGAGGACGTGTGGCGTCTTTACGGCGACAAGTGGTTCTGCTCGAATGCCGACGCCGATCTCGCGATGGTGCTCGCGCGCCCCGACGACGCGCCGCCCGGCATCAAGGGCCTCGCCCTCTTCCTGCTGCCGAAGAAACTGCCCGACGGCACGCGCAACAGCTATCGCATCGTGCGTCTCAAGGACAAGCTCGGCAGCCGCTCGATGGCAAGCGGCGAGATCGTGCTGGAAGGCGCGCAGGCCTGGCTGATCGGCGAAGTGGGCCGCGGCTTTCATCAGATGGCGGACATGATCAATATGTCGCGTCTCTCGAACGGCGTGCGCGCGGCGGGCCTCATGCGCCGCGCCGTGACCGAAGCGCTGCACGTGGCGCGCAACCGCGAGGCGTTCGGCCGCAAGCTCATCGACATGCCGTTGATGCAGCGCCAACTGCTCAAGATGATGCTGCCCGCCGAGCAGGCGCGCTCGATGTTCATGCGCATCGCCACACTGCTCGCACGAGCCGACCACGGTGACGAACGCGCGGCGAAATGCGTGCGCATCCTCACGCCGCTCATCAAGTTCCGCGCCTGCCGCGACGCGCGCCGCGTGACCGGCGACGCGATGGAAGTGCGCGGCGGCGTGGGCTATATCGAGGAATGGAGCGACCCGCGCCTCGTGCGCGACGCGCACCTGGGCTCGATCTGGGAAGGCACGAGCAATATCGTCGCACTCGACGTGGCGCGCGCGGCGAAGCGCGAGGGCGCGCTCGAAGCGCTGACGCAGTACGTGCATGAAGCGCTGACCGAATGCGGCCTGCACGCGACGAGCGCAACACTCCTGCGCCGCATGTTCGACCGCTCGGGCGCGGCGCTCATGAGCGTGGCCGAATGCGGCCGCGACGAGTCGGTGCGCCAGGCCGCGAGCGCGCTCTATCACGCCACCACGGCCGCCTTCATGGCCTGCGAAGCGGCGCAGGTTTCGCGCAGCGCCGCCGATTATCGACGCCTCGCGCTCGCGCATCTGCTCGTGCGCCACAAGCTGCTGCCGCGCGACCCGCTCGCGCTCGACGAGCGCGACGAAAACGCCACAACGCTGCGCGCCCTCGTGGAAGAACACGTGCTTCCCCTGGATCAGGCCATGCAACTGATGCCCGCGCAGTGAGGTTGCACGCCATGAACATTCCAGAGGAATCCAGATCAACCATTGTCAACGGCGCGTTGCACGGCCTGCGCGTCATCGACCTGAGCCGCGTGCTGGGCGGCCCGTACTGCACCCAGGCGCTCGCCGACCACGGCGCCGACGTCATCAAGCTCGAACCGCCCGGCGGCGACGAAACGCGCGGTTGGGGGCCGCCCTTCGTGGGCGATACCGCCTCGTACTACGTGGGCGTGAACCGGAACAAGCAGGGCATCGCCGTCGATCTCGCGCACGAGGAAGGCCGCGAGATCCTCTGGCAATTGCTCGAAGGCGCGGACGTGCTCGTCGAAAACTTCAAGCCGGGAACGCTCGCGCGCTGGGGCATGGACTACCAGCGCGACTTGCGCCCGCGCTTTCCACGCCTGATTCACTGCGCGATCTCCGGCTTCGGCGCGGACGGCCCGCTAGGCGGGCTGCCCGGCTACGACGCCGTCATCCAGGCCATGGCCGGGCTCATGAGCGTGAATGGCGAGCGCGATGGCCCCGCGCTTCGCATCGGCTTGCCCATCGTCGACATGGTCACGGGCCTGAACGCACTCGCCGGCATTCTGCTCGCGCTGGCCGAACGCGAAAAGAGCGGGCTCGGGCAGTCGGTGGACATCGCGCTCTACGATTGCGGCGTGTCGCTCCTGCACCCGCATCTGCCGAACTATTTCGGCAACGGCCGCACGCCCCAGCGCAGCGGCAACGCGCACCCGAACATCGCGCCCTACGACAGCTACGCGACCGGCAGCGCACCCATTTTCCTCGCGGTGGGCAACGACCGCCAGTTCGCCAGGCTCTGTGCGCACCTGGGCATACCCGATCTCGCCGACGACCCGCGCTTCGCCGACAATCGCAGCCGCTGCGCGCATCGCCCGGAGCTCAAGGCCGCGCTCGAAGCACGGCTCGCCGCGCACGAGTGCGAGCCGCTCGCGCGCGACCTGATCAACGCCGGTGTGCCGTGCGGGCCGGTGCAGACCGTCGACGCCGTGGCCGCGCATCCGCACACGCGGCACCGCCGCATGATCGTCGAGATGGAAGGCTATCGCGGCACGGGCGCGCCGGTGAAGCTCTCGCGCACACCGCCGACTTATCGCAAGTGTCCGCCTGCGCTCGGCGCCGACACGCGCGCCGTGATGGACGCACTCGGCATCGACGCTGCCACCCAGCAACGCCTTCTCGAATCCGGCATCGTGAAGGAATCCGAAATAGTGGCGACTCCATAGCGTTTCGCACGACGACAATCGCGCGAAGGCGGCCAGCCGCCCGCGTCTACGCAGTAGCCGCGATCGCCGCTATCAGGCCGTTCAGCGCGACACGCCAAGCTTCGCTGTGGGGGCCGTGGGTAAGCAGCGCACCGACCACTTGACGATGCAACGCGTCGCGTTGCGGTCCCGCAGGCAGGATGGTGCCGAAGCCGGTAAGCGATTGCGCGAGCGGCACGCTCCCGGTATCGCGAGTCAGCGCTTGCAGCAACGCTTGCCCCGCTTCGGGCACGGCGGCAATCATGAGCATGCGCTCTTCCCAGACCACGAAGCGGGCGAGCCGCGCGAGCAGACTTTCGTTTCCCGCACCGTCTTTGGCAACCGCCGTCGCGACGAAGGCCGGCGTGCGGTCCAGCCATTCGACGAGACGCGCGGCTTCCATCGGCTTCGCGATGCCGTAACCCTGCGCGCCGTCCACCCCGAGAATCGTGAGCGCATTGAGGAGGTCGAGCGTGTCAATGCCTTCGGCAAGCACGAGCCGGCCCAGCGAATGGCCAAGACGCGTCAACTGATAGATCACGCGCAGCGTATTCAATTGGTCGTCGCCACTCACCTTCACCATCTCGCGGTCGAGCTTGATCCAGTCGAACGGCACTTCGCGCAGGCGCGTGAGGCCGCTGTGTCCCGCGCCGAGATCGTCCTGCGCGAGCAGCACGCCCAGCTCGCGGAACTTCGCGAGAATGGCGCTCTGACCCTGGCTCAGCGAAAGCGCTTCGTTCTCCAGAACTTCCAGCGTGAGCCGCACGGCGGGGCAACGGTGCCTCGCCAGGGCGGCGCGGGTGGACTCGTAGTAGCGGATATCGTTCAGCGCCGCCGGCGGCAGGTTGATCGACACTTCCAGATCGCGGCCTTCGGCATGCCAGCGCACACGGTCGGCGAGCGCCTCGTCGAGGCCGCGCGCGAAGAGGGCCAGCAGGTCGTCGGAGGAGAGCGCTGGGAGAAATTCGTCCGGCAGCAGCAGCCGCTCACCGTCGCGCAGGCGTGCCAGCGCCTCCACCTTGCTGGCCGTCCCCGTTGCCAGGCTGAGCAGCGGCTGATAGTGCATTTCCAGCGCGCCGGTGCGCACGAGCGCCGCCCAATGCTGGCGCACGTTTATCGGCACGGCGGCGCTCATGCCGTCGTGGGTCCGGATACGCATCGTGGCGCAGCCGAGCAGCGTTTGCAGCAGATCGACGAACGCCACCTGATTGGGCCCGACGAAGCCGCCCGGAAACGCGCTATACAAACTGAGCACGGCGAGTGGCGCCTGTCCCGGCGCAGCGAGCGGAATCGCCACTGAAGAGCGCACGCCTTCGCGCGCCGCGAGATCGCGCCACGCCACGACGAGCGGGTCGGTCTGGTAGTTGACCACGCGCTCGGCCTTGCCGCTGCGCCACGCGCGGCCAATGGCGCCTTGCCCCTGGGGGTGATCGGCGCGCACGCTGACTTCGTGATCGTGCGCGGCGAGCACGTCGAGCATGCCGCTTTCGGTCTTGCCGCCCGCACCGGCCTCGAAATGAAAAATGCCCGCTTCGTCGGGCCGGCCGATCGTGCAGGCGGCCACTTCCTCGTGAGCCGCCAGCGTGGCGATCACCTGGTCGATGAAATTCGTATAGCTGCCCGCTTCCCAAACGAGACGCGTGATGCGCAACAGCGCCTCCTGCTGCGAATCCTGCACGTCCTGGTAGGCTTTGAGTTGCCACGCGAGGTCGGACGTGAGGCGCCGCGCGTAGAGCGAGAGCTGCTGCGCACTCACGGAGCGGCCCACTTCCGCGTAAAGCACTTCGTGGAGAATGCCGCGGCTGCGTACGAGCTCTTCCTTGTCGAGCCCGACGATGGCGTGGATACGGCCGATACGCTGCGCCATTTCCTCGTGCTCGCGCGCGGTCAGGCCGAAATCGGCGAGCGCGAGGAGATTCTGAATTTGCCGCGA
The DNA here is from genome assembly GCF_038900695.1 of Paraburkholderia sp. JHI2823. Lineage (NCBI taxonomy): Bacteria > Pseudomonadati > Pseudomonadota > Betaproteobacteria > Burkholderiales > Burkholderiaceae > Paraburkholderia > Paraburkholderia sp. JHI2823. Next base: position 95,952 of record NZ_JAYMRY010000025.1, read on the forward strand.
CTTCAGATGCGCGAGTTCCGCGCCCGAGAGCATTTCGAGAATGCGGCGGGACTTGGGCAGGCGGCCCAACTCTTCATAGAAGCGGTTCACCACGTGGGCCGCGCGCTCTTGCAGCGCGCCGATCAGCGTTTTCATTGTTGAGCCTTTGAGATCCCCGCGCCGGTGTCACGGCCCAATGTCGGTATCGAATCGATGGAATACCGCGCACTCAACGTGCACAACGCGGCGTCACACGGCCGTCACGTAGCGCGGCGGCAGGACTTCCACGCGTGGCGCCGCAGCGGCCGCCGCCGCGTCGCGCACGAGTCGCATCTGGTCGGCGGGCGTCATGCCGAACAGGCGCTTGAACTCGCGGCTGAACTGCGACGCGCTTTCATAGCCCACGCGCGTGGCCGCCGCGCTCACGGTCAGGCCGTCGTGCGTGATCAGCAGGCGCGCGTGATGCAGGCGCGTGGTCTTCACATACTGCATCGGCGAGGTCGACGTGACTGCCTTGAAATGCGCGTGAAAGACAGCGAGGCTCATGCCCGCCTCGGACGCGAGCGTCTCGACGTCGAGGTCGTCGCGGTAGTCGGTGTGAATGCGCCGCAGCGCCTTCGCGATGCGCCCGAAATGATGTTGATGCGTGAGCGCCGCGCGAATCGCATCGCCCTGCTCGCCCATGAGCACGCGATAGCAGATTTCGCGCACGATCGAAGGCCCGAGAATGCGCGCCTCGTGAGGCTGCGCTAGCGCCTCGAGCAGGCGCAGCACGGCATTCGAGAGCGTCGCGTCGAGCGGCGTGGCGTAGATGCCCGAGGGCTCGGACACGGGGCGGCGCGGATCGTCGAGCGCCATGAGCAGCTCGGCGACGGTCGTGAGATCGACGCGAATCGAGATCGCGAGAATCGGCTTCTCGGGGCTCGCCTCGGTCTCGCATTCGAACGGCATCGGCACGGAAAGGACGAGATACTGCTGCGCGTCGTAAATGAAGATCTGATCGCCGAGAAAGCCGCGCTTGCGCCCCTGGCAAACGATGAAGATGCTCGGTTCGTACATCACCGGCTGGCGCGGGTGGCTCTTGCTGCCGCGATAGAGCCGAACGCCTTCGACCGCCGTGGCGTGCACGCCGTCGCGCTGCGTGATTTGCATGAGCAGGTCGACCGTGCGCGCCTGCGTGGCGGCCGCCGGCGCGATGGCCGCCGCGGCGAGGGTTTTGACGTAGCCCATATCGGTTGTGCCCCAAAAGAGTCGGTCAGGCAGAGAAACAGGCTTGCCAATCTATCACCGAACCCGCAGTTTTGCTTCGCGCCAGGAGAATCAGGCAAGTCTTCGATAGCTTCAGGTATTCCCTGGGTGGGCCTCGATCCTTACGATGGGAACCCTGCCGCAACCCCCATGCAACGCGCTGCACCGACCACCACGGCATGGGACTGGAGTAAGGGCTAAAGCCCGACTTCGCATCGACACAGGAGCCAACATGTACCCGACCTACGGATATGCCGCCCGCGACGCCGCCTCGCCGCTCGCCCCGTTCGAATTCCAGCGCCGCGACCTGCGCGAACTCGACGTTCGCATCGACGTGCTGTTCTGCGGCGTATGCCATTCCGACCTGCACCAGGCGCGCGACGAATGGCACAACACGATGTACCCGGTCGTGCCGGGCCACGAGATCGTCGGCCGCGTGGCCGAGGTCGGCAAGGGCGTCACGCAGTACAAGGTGGGCCAGCTGGTCGGCGTGGGCTGTCTCGTCGACTCGTGCCGCACCTGCCCGAGCTGCGCCGAAGGCCTCGAACAGTATTGCGAGAACGGCTGGGTCGGCACCTACAACGGCAACGACCGCGTGAGCGGCGACGTGACCTACGGCGGCTATTCCACGCAGCTCGTGGTGGACGAAGCGTTCGTGCTGCGCGTGCCCGAGAACCTCGACGCCGCCGCGGCCGCGCCGCTCCTGTGCGCGGGCATCACCACGTATTCGCCGCTGCGCACGTGGGGCGCGGGCCCCGGCAAGAAGGTCGGCATCGTGGGCCTCGGCGGACTCGGCCACATGGGCGTGAAGATCGCGCATGCCATGGGCGCGCACGTCGTGCTGTTCACCACGTCGCCTTCGAAGATCGAGGACGGCAAGCGGCTCGGCGCCGACGAAGTCGTCATCTCGAAGGACCCGGAGCAAATGGCGAAGCACGCCAACAGCTTCGACCTGATCGTGAACACGGTGGCCGCCCAGCACGACCTCAACCCGTTCCTCGCGCTGCTGCGCCGTGACGGCACGATGACACTGGTGGGCGCGCCCGAGCACGATCACCCGTCGCCGCAAGTGTTCAACCTCATCATGAAGCGCCGGCGTCTCGCGGGCTCGCTGATCGGCGGCATTGCAGAAACCCAGGAAATGCTGGACTTCTGCGGCAAGCATGGCATTACTTCGGATATCGAATTGATCAGGATGCAGGACATCAACAACGCGTACGAGCGCATGCTCAAGAGCGATGTGAAGTACCGCTTCGTGATCGACCTCGATTCGCTGCGCAAGTAACAAGCGCTGCGCACCCTGACGTAACACCCTGCCCCGCCGGGCCGTCCATTCAGGATGGCCCGCCAGCCCTTCCGCTTCGAGGCCTCCCTTTTTTGGCCTCCCGTAGTCGAGCCGGCGCCCGCGCGCGCCGCCACCTGATCGTCCTCGCCGTTTGACCGCCGCGCGTCGCTTTCCGCGAGACGCCGGCACCGCGCAGCAGCGCTACGCGGCTCACCCTTTTTCAGCAGCAACGCGGATTTCGTTCAAGCCTCAAGCCCATTCTCAGGAGCTAGCCCGTGATCGACCGCATCCAGGCGATGCGCACGTTTATCCGCATCGTCGACACCAACAGTTTCACCAAAGCCGCGCAGTCGCTCGATATGCCCCGCGCCAGCGCAACCACGCTGATGCAAAACCTCGAATCGCTGCTTGGCACGCAGTTGCTCGTGCGCACCACCCGGCGCCTTTCGCTGACGCCCGAAGGCGCCGCCTATTACGAGCGCGCCGCGCAAATCCTCGCCGACATCGACGATGCCGAAGCGAGCGTGCGCCAGTCGCCCGGCGCGATCGGCGGCCGCCTGCGCGTGGAGATGCCTGGCCTGATCGCGAACGCGATCGTGCTGCCCGCGCTCGACGACTTCCACGCGCGCTACCCGCAGATCGACCTCGTGATCGGCGTGAGCCTGCGCAACGTCGATCTCGTCGGCGAAGGCGTGGATTGCAGCATCCAGCTCGGCGAGCTGCCCGACTCCGGGCTCGCGGCGCGGCGCCTTGGCGTGCTGGAGCACGTGACCTGCGCGAGCCCCGCCTGGCTCGCGCGGCACGACGCGCCGCAGACGCTCGACGACCTCGCGCGGACTCCGGTCGTCAACTTTCTCTCGCCGCTCACGGGCCGCCCGTTCGAGTTCGACTTCGAAGTGGACGGCAGCCCGACCAAGGTGAAGGTGGATGGCTTCGTCCATGTCTCCGACGAGTTCGCCTACCTCACCTGCGGCCTGCAGGGCTACGGGCTGATCCAGCCGCCGCTGCTCGCCGCGCAGCCGTACCTGGACAGCGGCGCGCTGCGCGAGGTGCTGCCGCAATGGAAGCCGCTGCCCACACCGGTTTCGGTGGCGTACGTGAAGTCGCGCCAGGTGTCGCCCCGCGTGCGCGTGTTCGTGGACTGGCTCGCGGAGCTGTTCGAGGACGCGGGCGCGATCAATCGCGATCTGTCACGTGTGCGGCAGTTGCTGGGCGGCCTGCAGCCGGCGCCGGCCTGAACGTGGCGCCTCAGCGCGGCCGGGTGAGCGCCATGCCCCGCCGCGCATGAAACCGCGCGACGGTTTCATAAGGCAGCCAGGCGTCAGCCTGATACGGGGCGATGCCCGATGGATTGTGAAACCACACGCCGCCGTCGCCGCGGCCGTGCAGCAGGATCAGGTGGCCGCCCTGGCTGACATTGGGCCGCTCGGGGTAGCGGATCTCGGGGCTCACGGAGACGATCGCGAGCGTATCCGCATCGAGGCGCGCGGCGCTCGCCTCGATGCCCTCGTCGGTCATCACCTCCACGCGCACGCCGAACGCGGCCTGCACCCACGCGGCGAACGGCCGGTAGATCAGGCCGTCCACGCCGCCATCGTCGCGCACGCGGTACACGCCGTGACGCAGCGCCTCCTCGAGCAGTTGCGCGCGCGGCGCGTGCGCAATACCCCAATAATCGAGCGCCGATTCGAAGCAGGTCAGGCCGCACAGACGCTTGGCCCAGAACCGATAGTCGTCGGCGTGCGCGAAGCCGCTCATCCGCCAGCCCGGGTCGTCGCACGGGTCGGCGCCGCGCTCGACGATGGGCGCCACCCACTCGGCGCGCCCCCACTGGCTGTAATACGGCACGGCTCGATGCCGCCACGTCCCGCCATTGCGACCGGTGTGCCCGCGGTGCCCGTCGTCCAAGCGATACCCCTCGTCGTTGTAAGGTTGATGCCCGCGCGCCGGCGCCCGGCGTACAGAATCGTGCATCTTCGCAGGCTCGCGCCGTACCTGCAACGCCGCGAGCCGCGAAAGCCCCGGGTGTCATTGGCGGCGAACTTCTGGCGGCGAACTTTCGCTTGCATCGCCGCTTTTCGGAGCCGGATTAGGATTGGCTAAAATAGCAGTGACTGGCAATTGATGCGTTTAGAATATCGTGCTCCCCGCGCGAGACCGTGTGAGGTCCCGTCACACAGGCCTCACGGCGCGGCGGCATGATGAATCAGAAACTGAATCCACGAATCCCCTCCTGAAGCGGTATGTCGAACGTCGCACAAACAACCGACTCGGCCTCGGTCGCGGAGCGCGTACGCGAACTGATGAGCCGTCATGGCATCGGCAAGCGTCAGCAAACGACCGAACTGTGCCGGATTCTTGATCTGAGTTTTTCGCAAGGGCACCGCAAGCTGCGCGGCAACAGCCCGTGGACGCTCGCCCAGATCAAGAAGGTAGCCGAAGCGTTCGGCGAACCCGCTGGCCAGCTCTTTGGCGCGCAGTTGCTCGACCCCGGCATGGTCGGCGCGAGCGCGCAGGAGGCGATACTCTGCGTGAGCGCGGCCGAACTGCCGTGCACCGCGTGGATCGGCGCGCCGGTCGAGGCCGGCAGCCGCCCGGACTTCGTCGCGTACGAAAAACAGGGCCAGTGGCGCGTCGTGCGCCCCGACGGCGCGCTGTACCACAACGCGCGCGAAGTCCACAAGATCGAGATCTATCCGCGCCGCGCCGAGTCCGACAAGCCGCTCATCGCGGTGGTGGACGACGACCGGTCCTCGGCGGACAACCTGCGCGACTACCTGGAGCACAGCGGCTACGCGGCGCTCGCGCTCTACGGTCTCGCAGCATTCAATGAGGCGCTGGAAAACAACGTGTTCGACGGCGTCGTGATCGACTGGCTGTTCGGCAGCCAGACCGCCGCCGAAGCGATCCGCAGCGTGCGCGCCTCCGAGAACCCCGATGCGCCCATCTTCGTGCTCACCGGCGAGCTGCTGACCGGCAAGGCCAGTGAATCGGAGATCAGCCAGGTCGTGCGCCACTACAACGTGGCGTGCTACGAAAAGCCGGCGCGCATGGCGATTCTCGTAGCGGACCTTTCGAAGCGGCTCAATCGCGGCTAACGGCGCCCGGTTCGGCCCGGCCCCGTCAAACGCTTCGGGCCGACGCCGCTTCGGACCGGCGCCGCCTCAGGCCGCCGCGCGAGGTGCCGCCAGCGCGCGTTGCAACGCCGCGCGCAACACCTCGTAGTGCACCGGTTTCGTGAGCCGGTCGAAGAACGGCGCAGGCTCGCTGCCCGGCGTGTCATCAGGAAGCGCCGTGAGCCCCGCCACATCGGCGCTCACCGCGATCACGCGCGGTTGCGCGTGCATGCCCCGCGCCGCGTCGAGCCCGGCCACGAAGTCGTAGCCGTCGCGGCCCGGCATGTGCAAATCGAGCAGCACGACATCGCACGCCTCGTCGTGGAGCAGCGCGAGCGCGGTGTCGGCGTCGCCGGCCGCGAGCGTGCTGTAGCCCATGTGCGCAACCATCTCGCAGAGCGAATCGCGCACGAGCGGGTTGTCGTCGACGACGAGCACCCGCGGCGGCGAATGGGCCGGCAGCGCCGCTTCGGCCACGACGGCGAGCGCGGGCGGCTCGACGGCCGTCACGGGAATGCGCACGGTGAAGGTGGTGCCCTTGCCCACCTGACTTTGCGTCTCGATCGTGCCGCCGAACAGCTCGACGAGGCCGCGCACGATCGCGAGCCCCATCCCCGCCCCCTCGTAGCGCCGCGAACGCGAGGTGTCGAGCTGCGTGAACTCCTTGAAGATGAGCGGTATCTGCTCCGTGGCCACGCCCGGCCCCGTGTCGCCGACGACGATGACGAGCATGTCGTCGCCAGCCGGCCTTCGCGCGTCATCCCTGCCCGGCGACGTCCGCGCGCCCCGCTCCCGCGCCTGCAGCCAGAATTCGAGCCGCACCTTGCCCCGCTCGGTGTAGCGAATCGCGTTCGTGACGAGGTTGTTGGCGATCTGGCGAATGCGGTGCGGATCGGCCACCACGGGTCGCTCCGGCCCCGCCCACCCATGCTCGAATTCGAGCCCGCGCGAGCGCGCCGCCTGCTCGTTCTCGTCGACGATCGACTGCAGCAGCTCGCGCGGCTCGAACTCCTCCTGACGCAGTTCGAGCTTGCCCGCGCCGAGGCGCGCGTAGTCGGTGAGGTCCTTCATCTGCGCTTCCAGCTGACGAGCGGCGATTTCGAGGCGCTGGATCACCTTGCGGTCGGCGTCGGAATGCGAGTTGAAGCCGAGCAGCTCGATCGACGAAACGATCGCGTGCAGCGGTGTGCGCAGCTCGTGGCTGATCATGCCGAGGAAGGCGTCCTTCGCCATGCTCGCCTCGCGCGCGGCGCGGCTCGCCTGGTGCTCGGCTTCGAGCGCGGCGCGCTGCTGGTGCAGCAGGCGCGTGCGCCGGTAGCCGTTCATCACGAGCAGCACGCCCGCCGCCGCCGCAAGCAGGAGCAGCACGAGCCCCGACGCGAACAGCTCGCGGCGTTTCGTAATGAAGTCATGCCGGATCGCCTCGCGCTCGGTGACGTCGGCGAAGCGCCGGTTCAGCGCCAGATCGGTGACCTGGGTCCAGTGCAGGTCGAGTGCCATGAGCATGGGCACCGCGCGCTCCGGGTTGTCCGCGAGCGTCGCGATTTCGGCCTCGAACGGCGAGATCGCCGCATCGAGAATGGCCAGATCGGCTTCCTGGCGCTTCCTCAAGCCGTGCGCGGCATCGAGCGATTGCGTCGAGCCCTTCATCACGTTGAGCTTCGACTGCAGCACTTCGTAGCGTAGCCGTACCTTGTCCAGATCGCGGTCGATGCCGTCGGCGAACATGAGGAGCTGGCTCTCGAAGCGCGCATAGGCGATCTGAAGCTGCGCGGCGTCCCAGTACAGACCGTCGTAATTGCTGGTGATGCGCTGCACGACCTGCGGATTGAGCAGGTTCGCATAGAGCAGATAGCCGACCGCCACCACCGGCGGCGCAAGCGCCGCCATCCAGATCACCGCCTGCAACAGGCGTCGCATTGGACGTTGCATATGTGTGTAAACCAGACCCCGGCTACTCACTGCTTGATCGTCATCGACTTGATCTGCCACGCGAATTTCGAGTCGCCGGCCGCACCGTCTAGCTCGAGCGGATACTGGTCGCGCGGATAGATCAGGAACAGCGGACCGAAGTTGCTCACCTTCAGGCGCTGGCCGTTCATCGCGTAGGCGACCACCACACCGTAGCGATCGGCGTCGGCCACGGGCACGACGCAAGTGTAATCGTCGAGCGTGTGGATCTCGATCTGGCTGCCGTACGCGCCGACCGCCTTGAGCACATCCGAGAGCAGCGGACCGGTAAAGGTCGAGCGCGGCGTCCACGTAGTGGTCGTCGTGATCGAATGCGCGGGCAGCGCGAGCAGTTGCGCCTCGCTGAAGTGATACGCCGTATGGGTGGCATTGTTGGTCACGCGGACTTCGCCGTCCACGTCGAGCGAGAGCGAAGTCGCAGGGTCTGCCGCAAATGCCGACTGAGCGAACGGCGGCGCCGCGCCCGCGAAGACGAACGCCGCCACGGCGGCCCAGCGCCGCCAGCCTGGCCATACCTTGAAATACTGCATGTTGCCCGAGCCCTTTCGCGCGATGAATCGCGTCGTTTTCGTGTGTGGTGTGGCGGCGCTGCGCCGCTTCTTTCTTTTTTCTGCTTGTTTCCGCTTGCTCCACCCGGTCGGCCAGCAGCAGCCGGCGAGCATAGGCATAATATCGTCAATCCTTGCACTGACACCAGGCGTCTTCTTGCCCTACGCGGCTTTCGGATGCGTGTTGCACCCGTGTTGCGCATTTTCCAACGCAATTGCCGCCCATTTGCCGCTCACTGGCCAGATACGCGCCACGTTGCCTCCCATTTCAGCCCATGGATAAACCTGTCGTTCCGCTCACTTACGAACAGCTCGATCACTGGGTCGAGTCGCTGCAGCCGGCGCTGGTCGCCGAAGAATTCGCCGTCGTCGTCGGCATTCTGCGCGGCGGCGCCCCGCTCGCGCTGATGGTTTCGCACGCAACGGGCGCGGGCGTCGCGTTCCTGCGCTACGACCGCGCCACGCGCGAAGTGCGCTGGGACTCCACGATGCCACTGCCCGAGCCGGGCGCGAAAGTGCTGCTGTGCGAGGACATCGCGGGCCGAGGCAATACGCTGATCGACTGCATCGCCTTCCTCAGCGAACACGGCCTCGTCGTGCGCACGCTGACCGGCGCCTATGACGACCTCAGCCGTTTGCGCCCCGATTATTCGATCGATGCGAGCGGCTATTTCACGCTCTTCCCGTGGGAGCGCCAGGCCTACACCGACCGCTATCGCGCCGACTGGATCAGCGAGGGCAACGGCGAAGGCACGCGCATGGCCGACGACCACGAGTACGCCGTCTACGCCATCGATCTGGACGGTGTGCTGCTCCCCGATCTTCCGCTCGCACGCTACGACGAAGACCTCGCCGCCGCGCTCGCCGAGCGCGACGAGCTGGTGCCGTTCGAGCGCCTGCCTGGCATCGACATCCAGCGGGCGCGCGCGATCATCACGGGCCGCCCGGAAATGGACCGCGAGCGCACGCTCGCCTGGCTCGAACGCCACGGTTTCGGGCATCTCGAACTCATCATGCGCACGCCCGAGCACGACGAAACGGCCGCGGGCGCGGCCGCTCACAAGGCGGCGGCGGCGATTCGCTGCGGCGTCACGCATTTCATCGAGAGCGATCCGGTGCAGGCCATCCTGATCGCCCAGAGCGCGCCGCTTCTGCGCGTGATCTGGTGGAACGCCCACGCGCGCACGGGCACGCTGATCGGCGCCTCGGCCTGGAGCTGACGGCGCTCACACGCCGCCGCGCCGGCCCTCGATGAAGCGGGCTGCACGCGGCGACGCCACCACGATGAGCTTCATGGCCGCGCGCGTCGCGCCGACGAAGAGCTTGCGCGCGGCGCGCTCGTCGAACGCCTCGAAATCCACCTCGGTGAGGATGACGCAGGGCGCGGACTGCCCCTTGAACCGATAGATGGAATCGAGCAGCACGTCGCCCTCGCGGTACTGCGGATTGCCGAACAGGTCGTACTCGCCGGTGAAGCTGCGCAGCCGGTGCGGGCCCAGCTCGTCGAGCGTCGAGAAACGCGAATGCTCGCGCCCGCGATACGAAAGCACGACGATGTCCTGCTTGCGAAAGCCGAGCGACAGCGCCTGCGTAATGGCGCGCTTGGTCGCGAGGATCACGCCGGGCTCGGCGCCAGTTTCGCGGTCGTCCCAGCTCGCCACCGTCACTTCTGACCCGTCGAACGGACTGCCCGCCCCGAGCTGCGCGATGGCCGGTACGGTCGGTCCGGCGACGTCGCGCAGGAACGCGAGAATATCGCGCGGGCTGCGGTAATTCGTGTTCTCCCGCAACACGGTCCAGCCCGCCAGCGCGACCGGCTCGCGCACGTACAGGTTCTGCAGCGGATCTTCGAGCCACCACCACGCCGCACCGGGCCGCAACAGGCGTTCGAGCGCGCCGACCCACGGCTGCTGGAAATCCTGCCCCTCGTCGACGATCAACGTATCGAACTGCCAGCGCTCGCCGATCGGCGTCTCACCGAAGCGCCGCACGAGTTCGTCGAACGCGCCGGGGCGCTCGAAGTCGGGCACGTGGCCGCCGTCGCGCGCAACCCAGTCGCAAAGCTGGTGATAGGTCGCCACCTTCGCTTCGGGCGGCGCGAGCTTCGCGATATGGTCCGCGAGCGGGCGGTTGAAACACACATACAGCGTGCGCGCGCCGCGCGCCACCGCGTCCTTCATGACCTGCACGGCCAGTTGCGTCTTGCCCGAGCCCGCCGTGCCGATCACGCGCAGCCGGTACGGCGAAAATTCGAGCCGCCGCGCCCATGTGGCGAGGCCGCCCGCGAGACGCGTGACGAGCGTGCCCGCCGCGCCGACGAGCGCGCTGGTGTCGGGCGTGAGCGAGAGTTCGTCGGCGAGGAAGTGGTGGATCTTCGCGGCGCAAGGCAGGCGCGGCTCGTCGGCGGGCATGGCTTCGAGGACGATCGCGGCAAGCTGCGTCTTGCGCGTGGCATCGACGATGCGCGCCGGGTCCACGCCCGCGATGGCCGGCTCGCGCACCACATGGTCGGGGCAATAGAGCAGCTCGTCGAGCCCGTACGTGCCGGCGCCGAACGACGCGGTGAAGCGCCGGCGCAGCCCTTCGACCGTGCGCGCCAGCGCGATTGCCACGTTCCGTTCGGTCTGCATGTATGCCTTGACGAGCCCGTTGGGCGTTTCGCGCAGAAAGCCCGTTTTCTGCTCGACGATCATCACGCGCCCGGCGGGGCTCACGATCACGAAGTCGGCCTCGCCGAACACCGAAAAGCCTTCGGAGAGGCGCGTCCAGTGCACGCCGTGATACACGGTGTAGCCATTGGGCAGGCCGCGCGCGAGCGCGGCGAGCGTTTCGCGCTCGCGCGCGGCGGCGCCGGTGGCTTCGAGATGCTGCCAGTCGTCGGGAACAATGCGGGCCATGGACGGGTCTCGGGCGAGTTCTGGGTTGTGCGGCGGAACGACCGCGTGGGAATCGAGGGAGCGATGCCGCACGGATCGGGCAAGGCGATGGAACTCCGGGCGCAATGCAGCGCCTATTCTACGAAAAGCGGGGCGCTCAAAAATACCGCGCGAGAATCGTGTATCGTGGCGGGCTGCGCCACGCTTGACCCTATTACCTTGCAAGGAGTAAACGCCGGATGATCACGATCTGGGGACGCGCCAATTCGGTGAATGTCCAGAAAGTCCTGTGGTGTTGCGATGAGCTCGTGCTGCCGTTCCAGCGCGTCGACGCCGGCGGCCAGTTCGGCCATCTCGACGAGCCTTCCTACCTCGCCCTGAATCCGAACGGCAAGATTCCCACGATCGTGGACGGCAACTTCGTGCTGTGGGAATCGAACGCGATTCTGCGCTATCTGGCGATGGAGTATGGCCCGTCGAGTGTGCTGTACCCCACCGATCCGAAGGTGCGCGCCTCGATCGACCGCTGGCTCGACTGGTCGACGAGCACGCTCGCGCCCACCGAGCGCCCGGTTTTCATCGGCCTCGTGCGCACGCCGCCGGAACAGCGCGACAGCGCGCAGATCTCCGCCGCTTTTGAGCAGCTGAGCCAGCTCTGGAAGCTGCTCGACCACCATCTGCGCGGCCGCTTCTTCATCGAAAACGAGCGCTTTTCGCTCGCCGACATCGTACTCGGCGCGTACGCACGCCGCTGGTTCGGCCTCGAAGGCGTGGAGCGCGAGCCGCTGCCGAATCTCGAGCGCTGGTATCAGCGCATCGCGCAGCGCCAGGGCTTTCGCAAGTACATCGGCGTGCCGCTCACCTGAGCGACGACTGATTCGGGCCGCGGGCGGCCCGCCGGCGCGCCCCGTATAATCGCACGCATGAAGACAGCAAAACCGTCCCTGGACGCCACGGCCTTGCACGGCGAAGCGCACGACCACGCGCACGATCACGGCCACGCACACTCGCACGACGGCGCCCAGGGCGCGTCGCTCGAGTCCGCGCTCGCGATGGCCGAAGCCTATTGCCGCGCCCGCGGCGAAAAGCTCACGCCGATCCGCCGCAAGGTGCTGGAGTTGCTGCTCGCGTCGGGCCGCGCGACCAAGGCGTATTCGCTGCTCGACGAAATGCGCCAGATCCATCCGGGCTCGGCGCCGCCCACGGTCTACCGCGCGCTCGATTTCCTGCTTTCGGCGGGGCTCATTCACCGCATCGAGTCGATCAACGCGTTCGCCGTCTGTCACGATCTCACGCAGTGCCAGCACGGCATTCTCGTCGTGTGCCAGCAGTGCGGCAACGTCACCGAGCTGCACGAGCCCAAGCTGCGGCAAGCGCTCGTTGCACAGATCGAGGCGGCGGGCTACCGGCTCGCCGGGGACGGCATCGAACTCAAGGGCCTCTGCGCGCAATGCCAGGCAAACCAGGCCAACCAGGCCGCCCCAGGCGGGCAAGCCGGCACGGCCGCGGCGCCCGAAGCCGCCGCGCACTCCTGAAGCATCAGCAAACCCTGCTTAGCCCGCCGCGCCGCGCGGGCATCAGGAAGCAGCGCCGCGTTCGCGGCGCCTCGTCACCCGCACGTTTCCCGCCTCTCGCAGCGCCAGCTACGCGCGCTGCGTCACAGCGACTGGCGCGCGTCGATCGCGCCGCTCAGGAGCGCCACGAGTTCCTCGGGGCGGGCCGGCTTGGTCATGAAGTGCTGGAAGCCTTCGCCGATGCTGCGCAAACGCCAGCTCTCGTCGGTATGGCCGGTGAGCGCGACGGCGACGGTCGGTGCGTGATCGCCGCGAATCTCGTAGTCGCGCAAGCGCTGGATCAGGTAGAAGCCGTCCATCGCCGGCAGGTCGAGGTCGCAAACCACGGCGTCGGGGTGCAGGCTCAGGGCCGCTTCCACGCCCGTTTCGGCGTCTTCGACCGCGACGACGTGCGCGCCCTCCGCCTCCAGTAGCGAGGTCAGTGACGCCCGGCTGTGCGGATCGTCTTCGACAAGAACGATAGTCGTCCGGTCGAGCTTGTGTACTGCATTCATTGTCTTTGCTTACATGCCTTTCTGTCTGTCAGGCCCATTACCGCGTGAGTCGCTGCGTGGCCAACTGCGCCTCGCTGGGGCCTGTCCAGGCTGATTACTTTCTTGCTCTAGCGTCCTGCCCGTTCGCTTCCTCGGAAGGATTGCGAGCCCGATATGAACCGGGCGCACCGCAACGCGGGCCGTCTTGATAGAGCAATCCTGATGCCGTCAGTTCCAGTGCGCGGCGCACGGCGATCCGCGGCGCACGATAGCGGTGTCACAAGACAGCGCGATGAAAGTCGCGTTCACGCGTTGCCGCCCTGTTTAGAAGCCGCGAGACGCTTCGCCCCGCCCGTTTGCGCATAGGCTTCGAGTGCGCGCTGGCGCGCCAGTTCATGTTCCACGAGCGGTTGCGGATAATGCTTGCCGAGGCGCACACCTGCCGCTTCGAGTTGCTGGGCGCTCGCCTTCCACGGCTGGTGCACGAGCGCATCGGGCAGGCCCGCCAGCTCGGGTACCCATTGCCGCACGTACGCGCCGAGCGTGTCGAACTTCTGACCCTGCATCACTGGATTGAAGATGCGGAACCAGGGCGCGGCGTCCACGCCCGAGCCGGCCACCCACTGCCAGTTGGCCGGATTGCTCGCGGGGTCCGCGTCGACGAGCGTGTCCCAGAACCAGGATTCGCCCGCGCGCCAGTCAATCAGCAGATGCTTCGTGAGGAACGACGCGACGACCATGCGCACGCGGTTGTGCATCCAGCCCGTCTGCCAGAGCTCGCGCATGCCCGCGTCGACGAGCGGATAGCCGGACAACCCGCGCTGCCACGCCCGCAAGGCCGCCGTGTCGTTGCGCCACGGCATGGCGTCGAAAGCCGGACGCAGGTTCTGGGTTGCCAGATCGGCGTAGTGAAAGCGCTGGTAATGGCTGAACTCCCGCCAACCGAGCTCGCTCGCGAACTTTTCCGCGCTCGCGGCGCGACGCGCCGCCCCGCCGCCAGGCGCGTGCTGCGCCGCCTTGAGCGCCGCCCACACCTGGCGCGGCGAGATCGCGCCGACAGCCAGATACGGCGAGAGGCGGCTCGTCGCCGTTTCGCCGGGTTGGTCGCGCTCGCCGGCATAGGCGTCAAGATCGGTGGCGAGGAACGCGCGCAGGCGCGCAAGCGCGGCCTTCTCGCCCGCGGGCCACGCGTGGCGCAAACCGCCCGACCAGTCGGGCGAGCGGGGCGCGAGGCCCAGATCGTCGAGCTTCGATGCGCGCTGGGTAAGACTTGCGGGTAGCGGTTGAAAAATCAGCCGTTCCGGCACGCCCTCGGGCGGCGGTGGGTCGCCCATGCGCAGGCAGGCGCGCCAGTAGGCGCTGAAAACGCGAAACGGCTCGCCTGACTGGTTGAGCACGGTCCAGGGCTCGCTGAGCAACCGGCCGTTGAAGCTCTCGACGCTCACGCCGCGCTCGCGCAACGCGGTCTTCAGCTTGCCATCGGCCTCGCGTTGCGCCGCACCGTAGCGCCGGTTCCAGTACACGGCCTGGGCGCCGGATTCGGTAACGAGGGCGTCGAGCGTCGCCGCTTCGTCGCCCTGGAGCAGGAGCAGTTGCCCGCCGCGTGCCGCCAGCGCTGCCTCGAGCGCGCGCAGCGACTCGTGACGCCACCAGCGCGCCGCGCCGCCCTCCGGGCGCTCGCCGCAGGCGCGCGGATCATGGATCCAGACGCAGATCAGCGGAAGACCGCTCGCCGCGGCGCCCGCGAGCGCGGGGTGGTCGGCGAGGCGGAGATCGTCGCGAAACCAGACGATGGCTGGCGCTATCCTGGAATGGGCGGAAGAAGAAGGCAGACCGGACCTCGACCGGAAGACGTTTTGTGCCGCACATTGCGGTGCGTTTCGCGGGCACGGCACACCGGCCGTTGCGCGAAGCCACGCAGCGTAACACGGCGCCGCGTGCCCGCGAAACGGGATAAAAAAGGGACCAAAAAGGGACAAAATGCGCCAACTCAGCGCCTGCGCGGCGCGGCGCCGCGATCAGCCCCGATCGATGCGGGCGACGGGCCCCGGCCCCACGCCTTGCGTGATGAGCGCGACCGCATGGCGCGCGATGTCCTCGACGCCGACGCACGGTTTCTCCGCATCGCCGCGCCACATCTGGCTGGTGGCGAGCGGGAGCAGCGTCAGGCCCATCAGCGACTGGAACAGCAGCGAAGGTTCGAGCGCCGCATTGAGCCGTCCCTCGCGCTGCCAGCGGGCAATCGCCGTGTGCGCCTTTTCCTGGTGCTCGCGGCCAACCCGCTCGAGCATGCGCTGGCGCAGCACGCCGCCCTCGCTGATGACGTCGCGCACCCACAGCGGCGGAAACCACGGATAGCGCTGCCCCACCGCGACGAAGCGCTGCGCGAGCGCGGTGAGCGCGGCCACCGGATCGTCGCGATGCTCCACGAAGATGTCACCGAGTCCCTCGCGCAACGGGACGAAGCGCTCGTCGATGAGCACGTCGATTAGCTGGTCGCGCGTCTTGAAGTAGTAGTGGACCATGGCGGGTGTGACGCCCGCCTCGCGAGCAATGGCGGCAAGCGACGTATCGAGGATGCCGTGACGCGCGAATAGCGCGAGCGCGGCCTCGATGAGCCGTGTGCGCTGCTCCGCGCCGCCCGGGCTGCCACTCGGGCGGCCCGGACCGCGCGCGGGCGCCGGATCGGGCGCACCGGCAGCGCGGTCCCGGGAAGGTTCTGGCGCTTTCATGCTGTTTTATCTTGTAACGATTTGAATTTTGACCGACTGGGATAATTACCCTAATATTAATCGCCACATTAATTAATTTCAAGACCATGCACGCGATGGACTCCAGCACGAAGCATCCCGCCGGAACCCCGCCGACGCCCTCGGCCCCCGCTGGCCAAGCGCTCGGCCACCCTCCCATCCGGCTGCTGTTTCCGGCGCTGCTGCTCGTCATGCTGCTGGCCGCGCTCGATCAGACCATCGTCTCGACGGCGCTGCCCACCATCGTCGGCGAGCTGGGCGGGCTCGACCGGCTCTCGTGGGTCGTCACGGCCTACCTGCTCACCTCGACGATCGTCGTACCGCTTTATGGCAAGTTCGGCGACCTGTTCGGCCGCAAGATCGTCCTGCAGGCCGCCATCGTGATCTTCCTGATCGGCTCGGCGCTGTGCGGCGTGGCGCAGAACATGGAGCAGCTCATCGTGCTGCGCGCCTTGCAGGGCATTGGCGGCGGCGGGCTGATGGTCGTCACGATGGCCGCCATCGGCGACGTCATTCCGCCCGCGCAGCGCGGCAAGTACCAGGGGATGTTCGGCGGCGTGTTCGGCATCGCCACCGTGATCGGACCGCTGCTCGGCGGCTTTCTCGTCGAGCATCTGTCGTGGCGCTGGATCTTCTACATCAACCTGCCGCTCGGCGCGATCGCGCTCGTGGTGATCGGCGCGGTGTTCAAGCCCCACGCCGCACACGTGAAGCACGTGATCGACTACATGGGCGCGGGCTGGCTCGCCGCCGCCCTCACCTGTCTGATTCTCTTCACGAGCGAGGGCGGCTCGCTCCTGCCGTGGACGTCGCCCACCCTCTGGCTCACGCTGCTGCTCGGCATGGTGTCCGTGGCGGGCTTCATCCACGAGGAAAAGCATGCGGCCGAGCCCATCATGCCGCTCGGGCTCTTTCGCGAGCGCACCTTCGTGCTCGCGAGCCTGATCGGCTTCATCGTGGGCGTCTCGCTGTTCGGCTCGGTCACGTTCCTGCCGCTTTATCTGCAGGTCGTGAAGGGCTCCACGCCCTCGCAGGCCGGCATGCAGATGCTGCCGATGATGGGTGGCGTGCTCGTGATGTCGATCATTACGGGGCGCATCATCAGCACGATCGGCAAGTACCGCATCTTTCCCATCGTGGGCACGGCGCTCGTGGCCGTGGCGATGATGCTGCTCGCGCGCCTGCAGATCGACACGCCGGTTCACCTCATGTATCTCTACATGGGGCTGCTCGGCTGCGGTCTGGGCATGGTGATGCAGGTGCTGATTCTCGCTGTGCAAAACGCGGTGGAATTCCGGCACATGGGCGTGGCCACTTCGGGCGCGACGCTGTTCCGCTCGATTGGCGGCTCGGTGGGCGTGGCCGCGTTCGGCGCGGTGTTCTCGCATGGGTTGCACGCGCGGCTCGAAAAGGTGCTGGCTGACGGTGTCGAGTTGCCGCAGCCGCTCACGCCCGAGGTGATCCGCCATCTGCCGCCCGCCCTCCACGCGCAATATCTCGATGCGTTCGCCGGCGCGCTGCACACGGTTTATCTCTCGGCCGCGGTTGTCGTGGTCTTCTCGTTCGCGCTTGCTTTGCTGTTGCGGGATGTGCCGTTGCGTAAGCAGCAGTGAGGGCTGGGCGCGCCCTTTTCGCTTTTTTTGCCCTTCCTTGTGTTCGCGTCGGTATGCAGGCGTTGCCCCTGTGCGGGGCGGCACCTACTTTTCTTTGCCGCGGCAAAGAAAAGTAGGCAAAAGAAAGCCGCTCACACCGCCAATGCCTGCCACCATTCACCTC